>DASRBG010000174.1:0-9153 GCA_035653735.1 Gemmataceae bacterium | reverse complement strand
TGAGGAGATGCCGTGATGTCCGACCACGCTTGGATCTTGGAAAACCTCGCCGCCTACCTGGCCGGCGGTCTGGAGCCGGCCGAGCGCGAGCGCCTCGAACTACATACATCCGAGTGCGCCCCGTGCGCCGCCGCCCTGGCTGATGCTCGTGCGATGGACGCGGCGCTATCCGGCCTGTTCGTCGAAGCGCGGCCGAGCGCGGCCCTGGAGGATCGCGTCATTCAAACGCTGCGGAACCGACCGCCGGGTATTTTGCGAATGCCGGTGCCAGGGTGGTTGCTCGGCGCCGCCGCCGCGCTGTTGCTGATCGGCTTCACCGGCGCGCTGGCCAATCAGGTTCTTGTTCATGGTGACTTGACCTTTTCGCATGCCCTTTCGGTAGGGTCGTTGGATGCTTCGACGGAGGCGCCACTCGGTTCGGCGGGAGCCGAACACCCCGAGTATTGGGGGGATGTGGATTGGTTGGCTCAGTCTTCGCGTGGAGAGATGTTGAGCAAGCTTGATCAACCGCAGCCGACTAAGCAAGAGAACAACCAACTCGGCTTCTATTCGCCAGCGCAGGGTCTGCCTCTGGGTGGAAGAAGCAGCTCAACGTTGTCCACGAGGCGTAACAATGCGACCTACTCGGAAAAGTCGTCGTCCAAGACGCCATCCGGAGGCGAAGCGATGGGCGATTTCGTCCCCAATGATTCGATGGGCGCTGCGGGCGTGGCTGACGGGAGAATGTGGGGCCTGCAAAACGGACCAGCCCCGGCTCAGCGGGACGCACCAGTGCCACCGGCAAGCAGGCCACCACCGACAAACTTCTATGCCGAACCAGCGCAAGGCCGATTTTTTCCTAGCCAGCTCTTGGATACACCCGGCATTGCTACAGGCAAAGACTCGAAGAGCAGCAGCGGCAGCGGACGGGGAGAGGGCAAGGGTGGCGAACAGGGTCAGGACAAGAGCAAAGATTTAGTAGTCAGTCGGCCGCGTCAAAGAGAAGGCCGGGAGGGAAAGGAGAGCAATAAAACCGATAAGCCCCCGGAGCAGCCCGGCCCGCGGAAAATCGTCATCCGCACCGGCGAAATCGAGTACGAAGTGCAATCCTTCGACGCCGCGGTGGCTACCATCACGCGGCTGGTCAAGAACATCAAGGGCGGCTTCATCGCCACCGTCAACAGCGACAAGCTGGCCAACGGCAAGGTGCGCGGCTCGGTCGTCGTCCGTGTGCCGCCCGAGAACCTCGACGAGCTGATCGTGGAGCTACGCACCAGCCTCGGCAAAGGCGGCGAGCTGAAAAACCAGCGCATCGGTAGCCTGGACATCACCAAACAGTACACCGACCTGGAGAGCGAATTGAAGGCCGCTCGCGCCATGGAAGAACGGCTGCTGCAAATCATCAAATCCGGCAAGGGCGAGATCAAGGACCTCCTCGCCGTCGAGAAGGAGCTGGGCAACTGGCGCACGCGCATCGAAAAAATCGAGGGCGAGCTGCGCTACTACGCCAACCAGGTCGCACTCAGCACGCTGACGATCAGTCTCTACGAGAAGGAAATCACGGCCCCCTTCGCCATCATTGAGCGCGAGCAAGTGCAAATGGGAGTCGAAGTCGAGGACGTGGACGCGGCATTGCAGTCGGCGCAGAAGGCGGTGCGCGAGGCCAAGGGACGAATCACCCGCGCGGAACTGAAACAGCCATCGCAGGGACAATTCAGCGCCTTCTTGGACTTCGAGGTAGCGCCCGATGCGGCGGGGCCGCTGCGCGATCGGCTCAAGCAACTCGGCACCGTGGCCCGCTTCGACATCGCGCGCCTGGAGGAAACCGAAGGCGGCGCCGGCAGACCTACTGACGGCAAAACCAAACGCAGCGATACACGCTTTCATGTTCATTTTTACAATTTGACCGACGTGCCACCGCGCGAAACGGTCTTCGTCAACCTGGCCTGCGTCGATGTCGAGACGGCCATGAGGACGCTACTAGCGCGCGTGGACAAGGCGGCCGGCCGCGCCCTTTCTTCCAACCTCAACAGCACGCGCGGCACGCAGACGCAGGGCGATCTGCAATTCCAGGTGAAAACGACGCTGGCCGACGCCGTGTTGGAAGACATCAAGAGCGCCGGCGAAGTGATGGCGTTGCAGGTGCGCGAGACCACGAATGTCGAAACTACCCGCAAAAAACGCGGCTTCCAGGTGAAGCTGTGGGCGCTAGAGGCGGCCACGGCCCGCGAGACCGACGAGCTGCAACTGGCCTGCGCCGACGTGGCGGCGAGCTATCGCCTGGTGCAGGAAGCCGTCCTCAAGTCCAAGGGCCGCGTCCGCGTTGCTCAACTCAACGAACAGGACCGCCGTCATGTCACGGCGACGCTCGACTTCGAAGTCCGCCGCGCCGATGAGGATGGCGTTCGCGCGGCGCTCTTGAAAGCCGGTGCTGTCTACACGCGCAAGGTGAGCCGCGCCGCCGATGCCGATAATGTCGTCGACAGCAAGGTACGCTGGCAGGTGACATTCATTTATCAGGCGAACATCCCACCGCGCGAGACTTATGTGTTTGGCGTCGAGGTGGCCGATGTGGACCAAGCAGCGCGGATGTTATCGGCGCTGGCCGACAAACGCGACGGCCGCACCATCGAGGCGAACATCTCCCGCGAAAGCAACGGCCGTGTCACCGGCAAGCTGATTTATGATGTGCCGATGGCAGAAGTTCACGAATTGCTCGACGCGCTGAAATCGGCCGGTACCGTGCGCGTGCAGAAATCCGCGAAGCACGAGGAGGTCCCCGATAGCCCGCTGGCAGTCGCGCGTGTGGACGTGACACTGTCGAACAAGGAGCTGATCGTCCCTAGCGATGAAGGCTTCGGCCCGAATGTCCGCCGCGGGCTTTCGGACAGCTTCGCCGTGCTATCGTGGAGCTTGCGGATACTAATTCTCGGTTTGTGTGTTATCCTGCCGTGGGCGCTCGTGATCTGGGCGGTGCACCGGCTGATCGTGCGGCTGCGCCGCCCGACCGCCCCGCCAGCTCCCGCCGCGTGAGCCGACCCGCGCACACAACCAGTCCGAGCCGCGCACGGAGCGCAGCGGAGTAAGCGGCCACAGCAACCGCTTACTTCGCTGCGCTCCGTGCGCGGCTCGGACTCGCTACGTTCGCCGTTGTTTCCAGACAAAATACACCGGCAAACCAAGCAACACGATCGCCATGCCGGGCCATGTCGTCATCGGCCGATAGGCCACCAGCACCGCGACGATGATCGCCGCGCCGGCGAGATAGAGCGCGGGCACCACGGGATAGCCGAACGCCCGATAGGGCCGCTCGGCATGGGGCCGCGTCATGCGCAGGCGATAGACGCCGGCGATCGTCAGCACGTAGAACAACAGCGCCGCTGAGATGATGTAGTCGAGCAGATCGCCGTACAAATTGCCGTATTCGCCTTTCTCGTGATTGTATGTTCGCGGCAGAACGAGCAGGGCCGCCCAGATTCCTTGCAAGATCAGCCCCCAGGCGGGCACGCGGGCGGCGTTGAGCTGGCCGACCCGCGCGAAGAACAGGCCGTCGCGCGCCATCGCATAATACGCCCGCGCTCCGGACAAGATGAGGCCGTTGTTGCAGCCGAATGTCGAGACCATGATGGCGGCGGCCATGAGCGGCACGCCGATGCTGGGGAAAATCCGTGCCAGCATGACCGTGGCCACCCGGCCGCTTTCCGCTTGTTGAATCTCCGTAAACGGCAACGTGGCGAGATACGCCAAATTCGCCAGCAAATACAGAAGAATGACCGAGGACGTGCCCAAAAAAAGCGACAGCGGCAAGTTGCGCCGTGGCTGCCGCACTTCGCCGGCCGTGAAGGTGACGTTGTTCCAGGTGTCGGCCGAGAATAGCGACCCCGTCTGCGCCACGCACAGGGCCACGAACAAGCCGAAGGCAGTCGCCGCCGTCAGTCCGCCGCCCAAGTCGGCCAACTTGCCGCGCGGGGACCACAAATCGCCGAAGTTCCCGCTCACCGCTTCGGCGTTCCAACCGAGCGTCAGTCCGGCGCCGATCAGCCCCAACAGCGCTCCGGTCTTGGCCACGGTGAACAGGTTCTGCACGATTTTGCCGTATTTCAGCCCGCAAATGTTCGTGGCCGTCAAGACGGCGATCATCAGCACGCCGACGAGCTGCGCCGTGGACAAGGAGACGGCATAGCCGCGCGTGAGATGAAACGGACTCAAGAGATAATTTTGCTCCGAAATAGCCGGCCAAAGAACGCCGGCGAAGCGCGCGAAGCCGACGGCCACGGCCGCGATAAAGCCGGTCTGAATGACGAGGAACAGCGTCCAGCCGTAGAGAAAGCCCCAGAGCGGCGAAAACGCCTCGCGGAGATAGAGATATTGCCCGCCGGCCCGGGGCATCATGGCGGCCAATTCGCCATAGGATAACGCGGCGCTGACGGTCAGGACGCCGGTGATCAGCCAGGCAGTTAGCAGCCAGCCGGGACTGCCTAGCTCGCCGGCCATCTGCGCCGGCACAATGAAAATGCCGGAGCCGATCATCGAGCCGACCACGACCATGGTGGCGTCGAACAGCCCCAGGCCGCGATCAAATTCCGTGTCCAGGCCGGTATCGCTTGCCGCGGCTTGGCTCGTTGTTCCGTTCTTCATACTTGCATTCCTCGCGGCTTAATCTGTCCTTTTATGGGGAGATAGGGGAATCCGCCCCATTGTACCCCAGCGGAGACGCGCCGCAAGCACATCTAGGGGAAGTGCTTTCTTGCCATAGCCCTCGACAGACGGATACAATCGAATACCGCTGTCTCTTGACTCGCATCGCAGAGGAGAGGCTATGCCTATCTCGTTGACCTGTCCGAAATGCAGCAGCAGCCTGCGCGTGCCGGACGACTTGGCCGGCAAGAAAGTCAAGTGCCCGAAGTGCGCCGAGGTGTTTGCGGCCGCCGCGCCGGAACAAGCCGCGATCACCAAGGAAAAGCCGCCCGCGCGATCCGAAGGCATCGCCCCGACCATCACCACTCTCGAAGAGATCGATGAGGAGGAGGAGGAGGAGGAAGCCCCCAAATCGCGGAAGATGGCGCGCAAGATCCGCCGCGATCCAACGGAAGAAGCGGTTTCGACGATCATCCCGTACAAGAATGGCCGTGCGCTGATCGCTTATTATCTGGGGGTTTTCAGTCTCATCCCCTGTGCCGGACTGCTGCTCGGTCCGGCAGCCTTGGTGCTGGGCATTCTCGGCCTGCGCTACGTCAAAGCCCACCCGACCGCCAAGGGCACCGGACACGCCATCGCCGGGATCGTTCTGGGTGGACTGACCACGCTGGGAAATTGGGGTCTCGGTATTGTCTTGGCCATCGCGGCAATCGTGAGCCGCTGACATGCGGCGCGATGCCGTTGTCACTCCGGCAGCGGTTGCCCGCGCGTCTCCGGCGCGAACCAGATGACGACCAGGCCGGCGAGGTAGATGAGACTAATCACGGCTCCGGCTTGTGCATAATTGCCGTGAAAGACGTTGTGCAGAAGATGGCTCATGTAGAGCGCGCCGCCGGCGGCGATGATGCGGCCGAAATTGTAGCCGAACCCCTGCCCGGTCGCGCGGACGCGCGTGGGGAACAATTCCGGCAGATACAGCGGCAGCCAACCATAGAAAGAGGCGGTGAAAAAGCCGGTCAAGCCAATCAGGAACAGTAAAAAGACATCCGCTTTGGCGGTCGCGCCTTCCGGAAAGTACCACCGGTAGAGGTACTCACACATCAACAGCGAGCAGACGGTAAGGGCGAAATAGGTGCGCCTGCGACCGAAGTAATGGGCGAGAAGCGCCGCGGTCATCGCGCCGAAAATGGCGCCGATGGCGGAGCTGGCCTGAGCGGCCGCAGCGTTGATCCATCCTTGTTCCTTGGGCATGGAATCAACCCAGTGCGGTATCATCCAGGCGACGGCCCCCCACGTGACGATCAGCGGGATCCCGCTTAACGTCGCTGCCAGGATGCTGCGTCGGCGCAGCGCCGGCGTGAAAATCTCCGTCATCTTCGGCCGCGGTTCGGTCCGCGCCGCGTGCTGCCACTTTTCCGACTCCGGCACAAAGACACGCAGGAAAAACGTCAGCAACGCCGGCAAGGCGCACAGTCCCAACACCCAACGCCAGCCACTCTCCTCAACCTGCACTCCCAAGCTCTTGACCGCCTCAACCATTACCGCAGTCAACAGGAAGCCGACGTTTGCGGCCGCGCCGATCAACCCAGCCAGCAACGGCCGCAGCGGCTGCGGCCAGCTCTCCATGACCAAGGCAACGCCCAGCGCCCATTCGCCGCCCATGCCCAGGGAGGCCAAAAATCGCAACGCCGCCAGTTGCCACGGGCCTTGAGCCAGACCGCACAAGCCTGTGAACAAGGCGTAGGTCAACACGCTGAACACCATACCGCGCACGCGGCCGATGCGATCGCCCAGCCAGCCAAACAGCCAGCCGCCCAGCGCGGCGCCAATCAGAAAACTCGCCGCCAATCCGCTGTTCCAGGCGCCCGTTTGCCCGTCCACGCGCTGTTGGGCTTCCTGCCGCACGTGAGGATCAGAAGCCGTCGCGGCTAAGCGAGCATCCTCCTTCAAGTGGAGAACATCCACCAGGGCCGGCCGGCCAACCACGCCCAGCACTCCCTGCTCAAAGCCGTCGAACATCCAGCCCAGCAGCGCCGCCGCCAAAGCCAGCCACTGCCCGCGACTGATCCGCCGCAGTTCCGTACCACCCATGTCCGCGCCGCCTTTCTTCGTGCATTCCGGACAAGATCATCCAGGAACCAGCATAGCGGTTGCGGCAACGGCGTCCAGGAAAAGTGCGGCAGCCAAATGGGTTGAATCTCCGAAATAGGGTATAATGGCACAGTGGCCGCCCACCACACGTAATTCCTAGACGCTGATTGGGGTTCGGTGTGGGGCCGCACAACGTATCGTGTGATCCTGCTGAGGTAGCTCATATCGAGCGGGAGATCGCCAAGGATCCCAACAATGTGGGAGTGGGAGTCATCGACAAGCGAACGGGACAAATGCGGCTTTTCACTTACGAGGAAACGGATGTCTTCTGTAAGGCAAACCTCCATCTTCAAGCAGCAGCCGGACACGAAGCAGCAGCGGCGATGGCGGAGATTCCTTTCGATCAGGCAAGAGGGTTCGTTCTCGCGAAACAAGGTCGTGACTGGCATGTTTTCAACCAGTCTCATCTGAATCGGCCTGATGCGCAGGCCAATATCATGCGGATGGACGGCCAGCTCTTCAACGCGATCGTCTCCGCGCTCCAGGCAGCGGGTGTCCAGTATCCTGTCATCCATTGACCCATCCGCCCTCGAGGACGGCCATGAATGCAAAGCAACTCCAAGATGATTTCCCAGAGATTCAGGGGGCAATCTACGGCGTTGCCCTGTCGCTGGAGTCCTTCCTCATAAACGGCATTCCTTATGGCGTGTTCCAGCGAGAGTTTCTCCCCGGATTTCTTGAGAAAACGGCCGGTAATTTGCTGAGAGTGTTGGCAAGCCTGGAAGAGCAGGCGCAGCACACCCAGACCACCAACCAAGCCCAGGTCACAAAAGTCTTAGCGGGGCTGCGGTCCAGCTGTCAGCAGCTGATTGACTTGGTATCGGGGCTGATTCCATTCCGGACGCTTTCGCCGGAACAATTGCACTCGATGGTTTCGCAGATCCCGCTTCTCCGCGATGCGTGCGTGCATCAGATTCAGCAGCTGGAAACATACTTTCGGACTCCGAAACCCTTTTATCCGTCCAGACCGGCGCATTCGACGGCGGCCGTGAATGGCTTTCTTGCCAACCTTGAGCATCTCTTTATGCAGGAGAGAAGCGCCGCCGAATCCGCCTGATCGAGTTTGTCCATTAGAAAAGCCTGCGAAAACCCCTGGAAACAACACTCTCCGTCCTTTAGGATGCCAGAGTGCCCGCCAAGAACTCGCCTCCCACCAGGATCGCACCATGACCAAGCTCCGCCATTGTTTCCTCGTCGCCGGGCTCGTACTTGCTCTATCTTCGCCGTTGCTGCATGCTCAGGGCTTCACGCCGGAAGAAGCCCTCAAGCGCATGAAAGTCGCCGATGGTTTCGAGGTAAAGATCGTCGCCAGCGAACCCCTGATTCGCCAGCCGGTGACGATGACTTTCGACGATCGTGGCCGATTGTGGGTTATTCAATATCTGCAATATCCGAATCCAGCCGGCCTGAAGCCGGTCAAGGTCGATCAATATCTGCGAACTGCCTACGATCGCATGCCGGAGCCGCCGCCCAAGGGGCCGCGCGGCGCCGATCGCATCACCATTCTTGAAGATCCCGATGAGAATGGCCGCTATCGCAAAGCCAAGGATTTCGTCACCGGCTTGAATCTCGCGTCAGGCCTGTGTCTAGGCAACGGCGGCGTTTATGTTTTGCAGACGCCGTATCTGCTCTTCTATCCCGACCGCGACGGCGATGATGTGCCGGATGGTCCGCCGGAAGTGCTGCTGTCGGGCTTCGGCATGGAGGATGCGCACGCCGTCGCCAACTCGCTGCAATGGGGGCCGGACGGCTGGCTGTATGGGGCGCAGGGCAGCACGGTGACGGCCAAGATTCGCGGCCTTGAATTTCAGCAGGGCATCTGGCGCTATCATCCGCGCAGCAAGCGCTTCGAACTGTTTTCCGAAGGCGGCGGCAACACCTGGGGACTCGATTTCGACGAGCACGGACAGGTCATCGCCGGCACCAACTGGGGCGGCTTCGCCATGCTGCATCAGGTGCAGGGCGGCTATTACGTCAAGGGCTTCAGCAAACATGGCCCTCTGCACAACCCGCACACCTACGGCTACTTCGACCACGTTCCCTATCAGCGTTTCAAAGGCGGCCACGTCACCTGCGGCGGTATCGTCTACCAGGGCGGGGCTTATCCCGACAAGTTCCGCAATGTCTATATCGCCGGTAATCTCCTTTCTAACTCTCTTTACTGGCACATTCTCGAACGTAAGGGATCGAGCTTTGTCAGCCATTTCGGCGGTGATTTCCTTGTTGCCAACGACACCTGGTTTCGTCCCATCGATTGCCTGACGGGGCCGGACGGCGCCGTCTACGTCGCCGACTGGTACGACAAGCGCGCCAACCACGTCGATCCCGTCGATAACTGGGATCGCACGAATGGCCGGATTTACAAGATCGTGTCTTTAGGCGAGC
>DASRBG010000173.1:0-3802 GCA_035653735.1 Gemmataceae bacterium | reverse complement strand
ACTCGTGAGCGACGATCGCAGCGCCGGACGCGCGCTCGGCCGCGATCTCATCGCCTTGACGCGGCGCATGCCGCGCCTTGCGCGTGCCCGGGCGCGGCTCGAAGGCCATCTCGGCGATATCATCGACGGTGGCGATCTCGTCCGCTTGAGCGAGCGTGAACTGATGGCCCCGCTCGATGCCGAAGCAAGGCGTCTCGTCGCCGCTGCTGCCAAACGCGTATCGGTGGTGACCGCTGTGAGCCCGCGCGCCGCCATTGATATGTTTTTTGTTCTGGTGACCGCGCTCGGTCTGGTGCGACGGCTCGCTCTTCTTTATGGCGGCCGTCCCGGCACGCTCGGCCTC
Source organism: Gemmataceae bacterium (assembly GCA_035653735.1). Lineage (GTDB taxonomy): Bacteria > Planctomycetota > Planctomycetia > Gemmatales > Gemmataceae > JAJPHU01. The sequence goes on along the minus strand of DASRBG010000173.1, from coordinate 3,459 downwards.
ATCAAGCTCATGCGCTACACGGTGTCGCATATCGCCGTGACCGGCGGCATGGCGGCAAGCGACAGTCTCATCCAGCAGGTGATAGGCCACGGACTCGCAGCGAAGCTTTCCGCCCGCCTGGGCGAAGGCGTGCTCAACGGGCTCCTGACCGCACGGCTCGGACTTGCTGCGATCGAGGCAACACGACCGCTTCCGTTCGCCGCGCTGCGTCAACCGGCGCTGAACGATATTGCGGGCTCGCTATTGCGGGGCAGCGAAAATCGAGGCAACCAGGAAGCTTTGCAGGACAAGCGACCGCCATGATCGGAACCACCACCACGGACTCACCCGCAATGCAATCGGACGCGACCACCCTCCCCTGCAGGGCTACGAGATTCACACATCTCGGAGGCTCCAGCCATGCTTGATAGCGTGGAAGTGAGTGAGACCCCTAAGCATCACGATGGGGCCTGGTTTTCCGTAGTAGCCGGTCCAACCGCCCAATCTGGCGAAGACCCATCCGGCATAGGCAAGCGAGCCCTTGGGGTGAGGGTTCTTCTGTTTTTCGGTTTTGCCTTCGAGGTCTTGATTGACGCGTTCAAGCGCAGGCTGGTCGCCAGGATCGAGAATATCAGTGATGGGGCGGCGGCCTTTGCCCTCGCGCTCGGCAACCAGTTGCATCACCTTGACGGCGGCAATCAGGATCGCGGTGACAAGTTTCTCCAGTGGGCCATCTTGCTCCTGACGCAAGGCTTCAACAGCGAAGCCCTTGGTCTTCATGGTCCGGAACAATTGTTCGATGGTCCAGCGCAAACGATAAAAGCCGATGATGCGGCGTGCATCGGCGATATCGTTGACCTGATGGGTGGTGAGCAGGAACCAAACCGCCGCCTCTTCCCCTGGCGCAGGATTGATCTCGCGCCCGATGACGAGCGTCACCGTGACAGTTTCAGGCACCTTTCGTTGGCTGCCCTTGCGGTTGTGCGGCCGCATGATCTCGACCTTGCCAAAGCGCACGGAAAGCCGGGCCGTGCGTGCTTTTCGGCCCGGCCCGGCAGGCAGTTCCACCGCCATCTGCCCGGCTTCGTCCCAACCGTCGGCTTTGGCAAAAAGCGAGGAGCCATCGGCCAAACGGCGATCCTGAGCCGCTCGCACCAGTTTTTCGACGGCGGGCGGCTTGAAGGCGAAGCTTTCGTAGATATCGCCTTCCCGGTCCTCGACCACGGTCACGCAGGCCGCGCCGGCCTCGACCAGGACCGCCGCGCGTTCGGCGCCCCACAGCCAGCGCCGGCTCTCTTTCTCCTCGAAATTCCGCTCCTTGTAGGCGGCGCGTTGTCCGCCCTTGCGCGTCAGGAAGAGGTTATCGACCGGGCCAAGTGTCGTGCCTTCGTTGGCATCCACCGCAAGAAGGGGATGAAACGACAGGCCCAGGCCCTTCTCATCCACGCGCAGAGCCGAAGTATCCTGGATCACGAGCACATGCCGGCCTGCCGCCAACGCACAGGTCCGAGCCGAGGCTGTCGACATCATCTCGGCGGCCGTTACTTGGCGATTGTGCAGAAACCGCGTGATCCGCATTTCTCCAGCACGGTTGCCGCCAAGCTGCCTGACACTCACGCCCTTGCCGCCGTAGGCGACAAGCCGCTCGTACAAGAAGGCCCCCCTTTTTCCAGCCGTTCGTCGCCGAACCGTCCCAGCGTCAGCTCCACAGTGCCCTCCAGAAACCGAATCATCCCAATAGGGAGTCAGTTTCCGCGCGCCATTACAAGGCCCAATAGATGTGTGAATGTCGTAGCCCTTCAGGGGAGGGTGGCAGTCTGTGGCGCCGCCAGTGCAGTGAGGCGGGCGTGTCACTGTGGCGACGAGGGCCATGCTCATTTCTTCCCCCCGTCCGGCATCGGTGGGCGGCCCGTGTAAGAGTGGCTGTAGACCGGCACGGTCTTCTCGCGCAAGCCATACAGATACTTCAGGACCTGCTCATTGGTCAGGTACTTCGACATGTCGAACTTGTCATAGTGCACCATGTCGGCGAGCGGACGGCGCACGCCCTCCTTGGGCGGCACCGCCGGGTAACCGATTGGCATGATCAGCGAGAAGGTGAGGAGATCCGGTACGCCGAGCACGCGCTTGAAGGGCTCCTGGATGTGGATGGTGACATGCTGGCTGCCGAGTCCGAGCGCGCCGGCGGCGAGATGCATCATCATCGCGGTATTGGCGAGCCCGTCGGTGAGGTGCGACTGATCGCGTCCGAAGGTGTGGGCACCCTGCACGGTCGCCCATTGGCGGCGCCCATCGCCCAGAATCACGATCAGCACCGGCGCGATCGACCAGCCGACGGCGGTGCGCTGCTTCTGCAGGGCCTCGTCGTGAGTCATCTGGAAGGAGGGGTGGCGTAGCTTGAAGTCGCGCTGCTGCTCCATCCAGTAGATGAAGTCGTTGTTCTCCTCCGCGTAGACGCGGAACAGTTCCTTCTTGATCGCGGCATCCTTGACGACAACGAAATCCCACGGCTGCCCGTTTGCGCCGGACATCGCCCAGCGCCCGATCTCAAGGATCTTGGTGACGTAGTCGTCGGGGATCGGATCGGGCTTGAGGTTGCGCACACTCACGCGCGTTTTGACGAGTTCAAGCAAGGTGTCGTAGTCGCCCGTAAAGTTGCGCTGGTCCATCGCGGTTTTCCATGTTCGTCGGCGATACCTGCTGTAGGGGCGACCCTTGTGGTCGCCCGGTTTACGCACCGCGTCCGCTGTCAAGAGGGCGACCACAAGGGTCGCCCCTACGTCCCGCAAGCGAGGCAGTCACTTACTTCTGCGTTTGTTTGAAATAGCGCAGATCGGGTGGCGGCTGGTTCTTCCTGGTCGGCATCAGATAGCCGTCGCCGCTGATGAAATAACCCTGATTGCCGATATAGACGTGGTGATTGTCCTCGTTGCACAGGTCCTCGTGGAACTCGACCTTGCCGGGCACCCGCTGATAGCGCTTGACCACGGTCCACGGCCGCGTCAGCGCATGATCATAGGTGGTGATCTCATTGAGCAGGATGTTCGGGTTCGACTTGTCGAGCGAGAGTCGTTCCTTGATGACGGACTCGTTGTCGTGATGCAGCGGGATGCCGCTGTCGTCATAGATGCGCGGGCCTTTGAAGTTGCGCGTCTCGACCTCAAGCGTATCGAACCGCCCGTCACCATCCGTATCGAGCCATTTGCCGATTGAATAACCCGCATAGGAGGGCTCGGCGTCCTTCGGCATCTCGCGGCCGTCAGTGTAGATCCAGCGCGGAATGTTGTTGTCGTACACGACCAGCGTGATTTCCGGCAGGATGTAGAACGCGAGCGGCCGCACGATGATCGCCATCCGCGGCATGCCGTTGCTCCGGCAGGTCACCCGCGTATCGCCGCCCTGCCCGCCGGCGGCCTGATCGGCCATACTCGCCTCCCAGATGGCCTGATATTCGGGGGTCAGCGGCGGCTCTTGCTTGAG
>DASRBG010000172.1:0-2917 GCA_035653735.1 Gemmataceae bacterium | reverse complement strand
GGACCGCGGGATACTCGATGGTGCCTACAACGTCTTTGCGCCAGGCGAAATCCTCGGGTGTGGTCACGATGATGTCCTTGGGAATTCTGATATCGTGCAAAGCGACCCGGATTTCCACCTGCTTCTTGTGCTTCAGCCCCTCAACCGGCATCACGACCAACAGATCCACGTCGCTGTCGGGCCCGGCCTCCCCGCGGGCGTGCGACCCGAATAAGATCACGCGCTCGGGATGGAACTCCCGCACAATCCGCCGTACGATCCTCTGAATCTCCCGCGTAATACTTGGGTTTGTCCTGGGCATCGTCTTCACCTTGGCATGGCCAGCAGCATGGCGTCGAGCAGCCGCTTTTCTTCGCTGCCCTTGGGATAGAGCGCAGAGAGCGCGTTGGCAAGACGTAGGAAATAGGGACCACGCTCCTGTTCCGCCTTGAGCAGCGCGCGCAAGGCGTTGGTCCGGCCCCCAGCCTGCAAGAGCATCGCCGCGTGGACACGGTCGAGCGTGGTTGCCTGCGCCTGCGCCGCGGGAGCGTCGCCGGCCATATCCAAAGCAATCCGCCGCCGGCGGCCAGTAGCCTTTACCCCCGGTTTGACGTCCTGATCGGGGAACAGAGCCAATTGGCGCGTGGCAGCCAGTGGGTCTTTTTCGAGCAGATCGGCGACCGCTTCTCTACCGTCCTGCCCGAACAGGAGCTTAGCGCGCTCGCTCACCGCGAGCAGCCGGACCACGCCTTTCCTGGTTTCGATGATCCGGTTTTCCCATTTGGGCAAGTTGATGCCGAGCGGCTGGGCGAACCGCCGGACCACGTCGAAAACCAGAGTATAGCCCTTGCCGGCTTTGGGTGCCGCGCCCTCCTCATCTTCCTCTTCCGCCGCTTCGTCTTGTTCGGACTCTTCGCTGGCGGCGAAGTCGCCATTAGTGCTTTGAAGCGTCCACAGAAAGAGCGCCGTCAGCCGGGCGTCTTCTTCGACTGCGCCCGCGGCGCCGTTCCGCGCGCGAGCCTCCGCGGTGCCCAGCACCTGCTCAAGCGCCGTGCGGCCGACCACCTCCCACACCTTTTCGAGGTATTCGGCGAGGCTGACTTCGCGGCCGTCGGCGGTTTCGACTCGGGCGTAGCGGCTGAAGATCTCGAGCGCTGGCCCGATGCAGGCAAAGACGAGGTCCGCGCCGCGCACGCCTTCCGATTCGAGCCGCTCCATCCAGTCCCCGACTCGTTTGGGTAGCTCGCGTAATACTTCGGCCCGGTCGCCGGTGGGCGCGTCCTCGGGACGGGGACGGCAGACCAGGTGAACGCTGGTGGCCAGGGCGGCGGATTCTTGTGAACGCAATCTACCCGGTCGTTCGGTGGCGATCGGCCACGAGCCGGTGATCGTCCAGCCGCCCCAGATCATTCCCGAGAGTAGCGCTTCCCACCCTTCGGTAGTTTTATGGGCAAATACCACTGATCCGACGCCGTCATCGCTCAAGAGGCAGCGGCCTTCTGCGAAAGCCTTTGCCATCTTTTCTTCAAACCAAGCCCGGTCCTTTGGGTGCCCGTCGTCCCGCTTCGTTTCGTCCTGAACCGCCTCTCGCAACTTGGGAGTGAGGCGATTGGCGAGATCGAATGGGTCGCGCAGTATGGGATGTGCAGGCAGGGCGCGCTTCAGCCACACAAAGAAAAAGTCGGAGAGATCAGCATATGGCACTGCGTCGTAGTAAGGAGGATCGGTGAACCAGACCTGCGCCGTCTCGTCGGGCAGCGGGTGCTCGGTCGCGTCGGCTTGCTGGACGAGGCCGGCGCGCGAACCGGGCCAGGCCTCGATTACTCTGGCGGTCCAATCTATTGCACCGTTGAGATTACCGGATGAGTCACTCCACGGAACAGCTTCGGCGAAGTCCCACACGATGGGGAGTGCCTGGCGCCCGAATGTGTGGGCTACAAACTCGCCTTCTTGAGCCCAGACGACGCCCGAGCTCGCATAGTCCGCCGAGCGGCCGATGACCAGAGCCATCGCCGCGCGCACGACTTCTGGGAGGCTGGAGGCTTGGCCCGCCCGGCCAGCCCGCTCGCGAGCAAGGCGCGCCAGCGTCACCAGCGCCAGCTTCTGCCGCGCGGTGAACAGGTCGCCCCACTGGAGCATGCCGTACTTCTGCACACTGAAGGCGCGCCCAGCCCCCGAGCCACCGCCCGCAGGAGTCGGCTCATCCGGCACCGGGCACAGCCCCTTGCGCCCGCCGCGCTCCCATTCTTCAAGAATCTTCTTCAGCCGCCGCTGCGCCTTCCACACCGCCTGGTAGTCGGCCTCGGTGGGCAGCCGGTAGTGCCGGCCCTGCTCGCCCGGCTTCAGCGTCACTACCGCCAGCAGCCGCGCACCGCCGGTCCGCCGGCCTTTCTCGTCGAACACGGTATCGGCACCACCGCGCTGGGCGGCGAGCTGCGCTCGCACCCGCTCCGGCGGAAGCACGATGTTGCAGGCGGGACACACCGCCTTGGCCCGCGTCACCGTTCCCGGCTGGAATTCCTCTTCGGACTTCGGCTCGAAGACCTCGAATTGAATCTCCGGTGGCGCGCCCTGCGGCCGCACGACCGTGTACCGCAGCGCGCGTTTGCGGTTCGGCTTCTTGCACAGCCAAAAGGACCTTACCAGCGGGATCTCAGCGCCGCAGTGGGGCGACTCGCACCGCACCGTCCGCGCCCACAGATAGGCGATGGGCGTCGCGCCATCCGGATCGCCGGGATAAAACTCGGCCAGCTCCTTTTCCGCTTCCCGCTTGATTTCGGCGCCCACGCGCCGCAGTTCTTCGGCCAGCTTCGGCCCGTGCCGCGGGATGTCTTCGAGCATCACCTTGAGGATCAGGCAGGCCACCGGGTTCAGGTCGCTGGCGAAGGCGTCGCAGCCGACGCGCAGCGCCTCGAGCGGAATCGACCCGCCGCCGGCA
>DASRBG010000171.1:0-28204 GCA_035653735.1 Gemmataceae bacterium | reverse complement strand
GCCGCGCATTCAGAGCGCGGCGGCCCTGACGGGGCCGGACGGCAGCGTGGCCGTCCCCGTCTTGGGCATCCCTCCCGCCAGTGCGGCCGCCGATTGGACGCTGCGGGAAGGCCGCGCTATCGAAGGAGACGAGGACGCGCTGATCGATCCGGGTCTGGCGGACTCGGTTCATCTGAGGCCCGGCCAGGCGATCGAACTGTGGACTCCAGCGGGTCCAACACGGCTCCACCTGTCGGGCATCTTCCAACCGCGCGGCGCGAGCGCGGCCACGGGCGGCCAGCTGGTTATCTCTCTCGCCTGTGCGCAGCGCTTGTTCACTTTGCCCCAGCAGGTCAACAGCGTCCAGCTGCTCCTCACGGACGAAGCCGATCCTCAAACGGTACAATCTCTGGTTGCGCGGCGTTTGCCGACCGGGCTGGTCGTGCAGCCGCCGGGGATGCGCGGCACGATGGCCCGCGCCACTTTGCTGGCGGCGGAACTGGGGCTATCCGCACTGAGCATCGTCGCCTTGATCGCCGCCGCGTTTGTCATTCTGAACACCTTCCTGCTCAACCTTGGCGAGCGGCGGAAGCAGATCGCCGTGCTGCGTTCGCTGGGCGCGAGCCGAGCGCAGGTGATGCGTCTGCTTCTTCGCGAGACCGCATTGCTCGGTCTGGCCGGCACCACTGGCGGCTGCATCGTCGGCGTGGCCCTCGCCCTGGGCCTCAATTATGCCATGCAACAATTCCTCGGCCTTTCCCTGCCTCGTCTGCAATGGAGCGCGGAGCCGTTTCTCTTGGCCGTGCTTTTGGGACCGATCACATCGATGGCCGCTGGCTGTCTCCCAGCCTGGCGCGCCAGCCGCCGGCCGCCGCTGGTGGAGCTTCTGCCGGGACATGCTCAAACGGAAGAGCTGCTGCCGCGAGGCGTATGCCAAGTCGGTCTGCTCTTGCTCGCAGCCGGATTCGGCTTAGAAATGAGCCTGTGGTACGGCCGCTCGGCCGATACAGCCGGACGAATGCTGTTGGTGCCGACGCTCGCTCTCCTCTTGGTCGGATGCGTGTTGGCATTGCCGTTGGTCTTGGAGCCGATGTTGGCCCTGGCGGGCGTATTGCCGTTGGGTTTGGAAGGACGGCTGGCCGTTCAGCAGCTTGCCCGGCACCCTGGCCGAACCAGTCTCACCATTGGCGTTCTCTTCCTCGCTCTGGTGGTGGCCATCGCCTTTGGTCAATCGCTCCGGACCACGCTCCGCGATCTACGCAACTGGTATCGGCAGACGATCGTCGCCGACTTCCTGGTCCGCGGCGCCATGCCCGATGCATCGTTTCTTTTGGCGCCGGCGTTGCCCGAGGCGCTCGGCGAAGAGATCGGCCGATGCGAAGATGCGGCCGCAGTGGATCGCATCGCCTTTCTACCGGCGGAGATTGGAGACCAGCCGGTACTCGTCCTGGCGCGCACGTTCGCTCCCGATCGGCCGCTGCCGCTCGATTTGCAATCGGGAGACGAAAACACCGTACGCGCCCGCCTCTTGGTCGGCGAGGCTGTCCTGGGCACCGGCTTGGCCCAGCGCCTGGGACTGCGACCGGGAGATGTTTTCAAACTGACCACGAGTCACGGAGTCTGGGAGGTGCGCATCGCGGCAACCGCGGTGGAGTATGCCGGCGGCGGTTTGGCTCTGTACCTGGACTGGGAGACAGCCCGCCGTCTTCTTGACGTGCCGGGCCCCCACGTTTTTCTGGTCAGCGCCAAGGCGGGAAAAATACCGGGCCTCGGTGAAGCGTTACGCGGTTTTTGTCAGCGGCATCATCTCATGCTGCAATCGAATGCGGACCTCCGCGAGCTGATCGATTCCATGGTGGGGCGTGTCACCGGCGTCCTCTGGGGACTAATGGCTCTGGCATTCGCGGTGGCGTCGCTGGGGATCGTCAACACCTTGACCATGAATGTACACGATCAAACGCGCGAGTTCGGTCTCTTGCGCGCTCTGGGTCTGAAACGTCATCAGGTCGGCAAAGTAGTGTTCACGCAGGCGGCGCTCTTGGCTGGCATTAGTCTCTTGCCGGGGAGCCTCGTGGGCGTCGCCCTGGCTTATGCGATTCATCGCTCCAGTGCCTCCTGGGCGGGACCACAGGCGGCGTTTCAGATCGATGGTCTCTTGGTCCTCGGCTCTTGTGTTTTGGCCGTGGTCATGGCAGTACTGGCGGCTGGTTTGCCCGCGCGGCGAGCGGTGCGGCTCTTGGTGGCCCAGGCCCTGCACCACGCCTGAGCCACCCGGAACTCGATTCTCTCCTTCCCACGCTCCGCCTGGGGGCGAACGATCACTTCGCGCGCCAGGTCGGGGTTGCTCCCTTGATAGGGATTGGTTCTAATGTCGCCTGCTCGCTGGAACATAGGGTTTCCGGGTAAGGGTAGTGTGTCCAGGGGGGCCAGGGATTCGCCCTGTTGGGGCGTTCCGCGAAACATGAGGGACCCAGGGATGGGCGCTCGGAGGAAGGATCGTGGGCGAAAGCCGGTGATCTTATCCGTCGAACCATTGGAAGATCGGTTCTTGCTGTCGGGAGGCAGTTTGGTTGAGGCGCCTCCCGCCGATTCCCATTCTGCCCATTCCCCCGTCGCCAATCAGCAGAATCCCCCGCCGCGCATGGACGCACAGAACGTTCTCCTGACAAAGACACCAACCTCTGGGCCGTCTGTACCAACGGGACAGGCGAGCAGTCTACCCCTCGCTGCGCCGCAGTATGCTTCAAACCCCGCGATCGGTGAGAATAGACTTTGGCAGCTCTTAAATTCCGCCGCTCAACTCCGCGCATCGGCCGCTTCCACCGCGTATCACTCAGATGACGGTGATGATGATGGCGATCCGCCGGCGATGGACAGAGACGGAGGCTATGTCCATTCCAACGAAATGTTGGCCCTACCCTGCCTTTTCACAAACCAAAACGCCAACGGGCTGGACCCGTGCTGCGCGATCCTAATTCAAGAACAGGGCCTAGCGCAAAATGGGGTGCATCTGGCTCTTCTCAATCTGTTCTCGACTGCCGGGCTTGGATCGGCGGCGACAGCGGTAGTTCCAACGGTTTCGCGAGTCGCGGCATCTGGGGACATGGAGGAACACGCAGGACAGCCTCCACGGGAGGAGAGTACGGAGCCAATCCCTGAGCTGCCGAATCCCCCTCGGTCCCTTGACGCTCCGCCCGACGGAGAATCGGAGAACCAACCGCCGACGCCGGTTCTCGGAGTCCCCTTCGCGGACCTCTTGCCGATTGACGTGGAAGCGATCCAACGCAGCGCGGACGCATTTTTTGAACGAATCGGCCAAATCTCCGAGGAATGGCACGACAACGGGATAATCCAGAAACTGACTCCTTGGTTGGTCATTGCCACCGTTGCCGGCTACCAGTGGGTCCGCTTGCGAAGGCGGCAAGTACGCTCTGCACTAGATAACGAGGAGAGGTGGGGACCAGATGCGATGCTGATTTCCGATTGATGATAAGTAAAAATCCTCAATCATCAATCCGAAATCATCAATCCGGAGTTGGGGGACGACGGATGCAAGCCGAGCCACTCGAGGCCCTCTTGGAAAAGCTGAATCGTGGCGACATGGAGGCGGTCGAACAGCTTCTGATGGGCTACGAGCCGTATTTGCGCATGGTGGTGAGGCGCTATCTGCCGCGCCGCCTTCGCGCGAAATTCGACTCAGTAGACGTGGTGCAGTCGGTGTGGGTCCATGTTCTACACGGTTTGCGCGCGTCCCGTTGGCAGTTCATGGACACCCCGCGTCTGCGGGCCTTTCTGGTGCGCGTGACACGCCGCCGCTTGACCAGCCGGCTTCGGCACTATCACACCGCCCTGAAGCACGAACAGGCCGGTGAGACGGACTTGGAAGTGTTGCCCGCGTTCGCGCAGCCCCGGCCCAGCGAAGTTGCCCAGGCCAACGAGCTATGGGAGAAGATGCTGGTTCTTTGTCCCCCCGAGCACCATGCCCTCCTGCAGCTTCGGCGTACGGGAATGCCTCTTGTGGAAATTGCTTCTCGGACAGGAATGCACGAAGGGAGCGTGCGGCGCATCTTGCGGCGATTGGCCAGTCAGTGCGCTCTTCGCCAAGAGCCGATTGGTGCATCCGGCGGCGTGAAGTCATAAGGGCGGATGTCGCATTGTTCGTCCGAGCCGCGCACGCAGCTCAGCGGAGTAAGCGGCCGCCCCAAGAAGTCACTTACTCCGCTGCGCTGCGTGCGCGGCTCGGACTTGACAAGGGATTATGGCCACATGCTTAGTGATGTTGATCCTCTGATCGAGCATCTCGCCGAGGAGATGGGCCAACGGTGGCGGGAAGGGGAGCGGCCGCTGGTCGAGGAGTATCTCTCGCTCCACCCACACCTGGGAGATCGAGCCGAGACGGCGCTTGAACTGCTCTACGAAGAGATCCACCTTCGCCAGGAGCATGGCCAGGAAGTATGTTCGGAGGATTTGTTTGCTCGGTTCCCGCAGTGGCGGCGACAGGTGCAGGCGCTCTTGGAGTGCCATAATCTGTTGGTGCCTCGACTGAAGGGGCTGCATTTTCCGGAGCCCGGCCAAACGCTTGGAGAGTTCCATGTGCTCGAAGAGCTGGGCCGTGGGACGACGGGCCGGGTTTTCTTGGCCACCCAGCCTTCTCTTGCGGATCGGTTCGTCGTTTTGAAGCTTGGACCAAGGACCGGTCGCGAGCACCTGTCGCTGGCGCGTTTGCAACACACCCACATCGTCCCTTTGTATTCCGTTCATGATTTCCCCGACCGCCGGCTGCGCGCTCTGTGCCTTCCTTATTTCGGCGGGGCCGCTCTGGATCGTCTCTTGGAGTCGATGCGCGGCCAACCTGTCGGACTGCGAACGGGACAGGACATTCTCCAGTCGCTCCGAGTGGTACCCCCACCGGGTCCGGCCGCACTTCCGGTCGAGGGACCCTCCTGCCGATTCTTGGCTCGGGTCTCATATGTCCAGGCGGTTTGCTGGGTCGGGGCATGCCTCGCGGACGCCCTGCACTACGCCCACGAGCGGGGTCTGCTCCACTTGGATCTCAAGCCGTCCAACGTGCTTTTGGCGGCCGACGGTCAGCCCATGCTTCTCGACTTTCATCTTGCCCGTGCCCCGGTCCCTGCTGGTAGGCCCGCCCCCACCTGGCTGGGTGGTACTACCGGCTTCATGGCCCCCGAACAGCAGGCCGCGTTGGAGGCGGTCTCACGCCGCCAGACCGTAACCGTGGCCGTCGATGTCCGTGCCGACATCTACGCGCTCGGCGTGCTGCTCTACGAAATGTTGGCAGGGAGACTTCCCTGTCCGAGCGAGTCCGTTTCGAGATCGCTGTGCTATCTCAACCCCAACGTGACAAAAGGACTCGCGGACCTGGTGGGCCGATGCCTGGAGCCGGACGTGGAGGATCGTTACCCCACGGCCGCCGCTCTCGCGTCCGACCTGCGCCGGCACTTGTCTGACTTACCCCTGCGCGGCGTACCCAACCGCAGTTTGGCCGAGCGATGGGGGAAGTGGCGGAGGCGCCGCCGTCATGCCCTGCCCCTGCTGGTCCTGCTATCGGTTGCGGCAGTGGCTCTTGGATTTGCCCTGAACCATGTTAGCCGCCAGACCCACAAGGCGCAAGCCGCCCTGAGGGATGGCCAGCTCTATCTCGAACAGCACCGGTACCCCGAAGCCTTGGATGCTCTGAAACACGGTCTGGCCCTCATCGAAGACCTTCCCTTGGATTTTGACCTCAACCACCACTTCCATGATGCGGTGCGTCTGGCCGAACGTGGACAAGCGGCCCAAGAGCTTCATCAATTTACCGAACGCCTTCGCCCTCTCTACAGCGCGACGGTCTTGGACGACTCTCAAGCACGAGCTGTCGAGTCGCAATGCCGCGCCATTTGGCTCCAGCGGGAGGTGATTATTCAGCAGCTAGGGCCGCAACCGACGAGCGAACTGGAGAAACAGGTCCGGGCCGACTTGCTCGATTTGGCGATCCTGGGTGTGCATCTGCGCCTACGGCTGGCACGTAGCAGCGACCTTGATTCGGTGAGGAAGGAAGCCTTGGCGGTGCTGGACGAGGCGGAAGCCTTGCTTGGCCCCAGTGGTGTGCTTTACCGTGAGCGCGGGGCTACAGCCCAGGCGCTGGGTTTGACCGACCTTGCGGAAAGCGCGGCCCAGAAGGCCGCTGCGCTGGCTCCGCGCACGGCCTGGGAGCATTGCGCTCTTGGACTGGTCCATTTCCGCGCGGGTAATTTTCGACAGGCCGCAGAGGAAATGGACCAGGCCCTCGAGCTGGACCCCAGCAATCTATGGGCGAACTTTTATCGCGGCAGCTGTGCCTATCATCTGGGACAATTCGAGGAGGCCTCCGCGGCCTTCTCGGTGTGCGTGGCTCTGGAGCCTCGGTGCGCCTGGTGCTACGCGAACCGGGGTTTGGCCTACGCGGCGCGAGGCCAGTTGGATCGCGCACATCGCGATTACGATCACGCCCTGCGGCTCGATCCCGCTCTCGGAGCTGCCGTGCTTCGCCACTGCAAGGAGCGGTGAATAATGGTCTCTTTAGCCCTCTCTCGCGCCGGCTTTTCCCTGGCAGATTCTTTCTCCGCTCCGCTACGATAAGATGGGCGAAACTGCGGAGGAAATGACCATGAAGCGAAACCGGATCGTGGCGTTAGTGTGTCTGTTCGTCCCCATCCTCATCGCTCTGGCGGACGATGAGGAGCCGGATGTGGAAACGCTGGTAAAGCAGGCCGATCAGCTGGCCCGCGAGAAGAAATTCGACGAAGCGCTCGTCGCCATCCGCAAAGCCATCCAAAAAGAGCCGAACAACGATCGCTGGCTCATGGTGGCCAGCGAGATTAATCGGCGTGCCGGACATTTCGCCGACGGGAAACGCGACGCCCTGGCCGCCATTCGTATCCACAAGGAACGTGGAAACAATGGTGCCGCGCTCGCCCTCTATTACGCCCTTGTCGCCGGCAACGCCTACGGCAACGAAGAACCGGAACTGGCCCTGGAATACTGCCGCAAGGTCATCGACTTGGGGCCGAGCAAAGCCGGCGAGTCGGTCTACAAGGACGCCAAGACCTACGAGGACTTGCTCCTCAAGAAGACCTACACCATCACCTGGAAGTGCGATCCGTCCAACCCGCGGCATCGCAAATTCATCCGCGATTCCATTCCCGTGGCCCTGCCCAAGGACGGCTTGCCCTATCAAAGTGTCGCGGTGCAGATCAAAGGCGCCAAAAGTCATCGCATTATCAAGGGCGAGGCTAACGATGTGGCCAACGTGGTGCCCGACGGCGACGAGACGTTCGAGGTCATCAACAAGGTGACGCTCTCGCCGGTCAGTTACAAGGCGAAGCTGGCAAAGGCTGTGGAGTCGAGGGGAGTCGGTTCCGTGCCGCCCAATGTCCGCCCCTATCTGGGACCGGCGGACTCCATTGATCCAAGCAGCCCGGTGTTGAAAAAAGTCGCCGACGAAGTGAAGGGAAGCAACAGTGTCGAGACCGTGCGGAACATCTTGGCGTGGTTGAAGAAGAACGTCAAATACAAGGACGAATCTTCGGACATCACCAAGCTGGATTTCAAAAGCGTGGATGAGATCATCGAGCGCGGCCACGCCGAGTGCCGCGGCTACACGATGTTGTTCGCGGCCTTGTGTCGTTCCGCGGGTGTGCCGGCCCGGCCGGTGTGGGGCGTGCTGTTCGTGGGCAAAGCCTTCAAAAGCCACAACTGGGATGAAGTCTACATCGCCGGGGTCGGCTGGGTGCCGGTCGATCCGCAAGCGGCGGAGACATTCGGCTGGCTGCCGATCAACCGCGTTCGCATGTTCATGGACCTGCGCAAATCGCCGACGTCGGAGGAGAATGTGCCGCTGTTGAATCTGCTTTTCATGAACGGCGAGAAATTGCAGTTCGAACAATCGCGCCCGTGAGGTGGTTAGGTGGTTAGGTGGTTCGGTGGTTTCCCCTCGTTCCCAAACTCTGTTTGGGAACGCCGTCTGCGAAACTCCGTTTCGCGCCTCCCTTCCGAGACTTCGGACTGTAGACGCGAAACAGAGTTTCGCGAAATCGGTTCCCAAACAGAGTTTGGGAACGAGAGAAAACAGAGTTTGGGAACGAGAGAAACCAGAAACCACCGAACCACCTAACCACCTAACCACCTCATTCACGTCGTATACTCGGCATTGAGTCGAACGTATTCCCGCGTCAGATCGCACGTCCAGAAAGTGCAGCGTCCCGGACCCAACGTGAAGCGCAGCCGCAGCTGGATATGATGTTCGCGTTTCAGATAGGCTGAGGCCGAAGCGGCGTCGAAAAGCTGCGGCACGCCGGCATGATAGAGCAGCAAATCGCCCAGCCACAGGGACAGCTGTTCCTCCTCGAACGCGACGCCGGCATAGCCCGCCGCCGAGACGATGCGGCCCCAATTGGGATCGGCCCCGTAGATCGCAGTCTTGACCAGGGCGCTCTCGGCGATGGTCTTGGCCACACGATACGCCTCGCGGTCGTCGCGCAAACCTTCGACCTCGATGGTGATTAGATGCGTGGCCCCTTCGGCGTCGGCGGCGATGCTGCGGGCCAGCTCGGCGCACACTTCCGTCACAGCGGCGGCGAACCGCTGAGTACCGAGTTCTGAGTTCTGAGTTCTGAGTTCTGAGCCTTTGCCCTCAGAACTCGCCATGCCGTT
The DNA here is from genome assembly GCA_035653735.1 of Gemmataceae bacterium. Classification (GTDB taxonomy): domain Bacteria; phylum Planctomycetota; class Planctomycetia; order Gemmatales; family Gemmataceae; genus JAJPHU01. The sequence continues at coordinate 19,534 of DASRBG010000171.1, read as the reverse complement.
GGCAAATAACAGCAGCGTGTCGTTGGTGCTGGTATGCCCTTCGACACTGATGCAGTTGAAGGTCTGGTCGGCGGCGCGGCGGGCGATCACGGCAAGATCGTCCGATGACACTGCGGCGTCCGTGAACACAAATGCCAGCATTGTGGCCAGGTTCGGCCCGATCATCGCCGCTCCCTTGGCCACGCCGGTCAGCCGGACGGCTACGCCGTCGAGATCGATTTCCCTCGTCGCCGTTTTGATGCGCGTATCGGTGGTGAGGATGGCATGAGCGACATCATCGAAAGCGATGGAGGTATCGGCGAGCAGGGGGACGGCGGCGAGGATGCCGCTTTCGATTTGCGGCATGGGCAAATGGCGTCCGATGACGCCGGTGGAGCAGACGAGCATCTGTTCGGCCCGGCAACCGATGGCCCGCGCCGCAACGGCGGTCATGGCGCGGGCATCTTCCAGGCCGCGCGGTCCCGTACAAGCGTTGGCGTTGCCCGAACAGATGACGACGCCGCGCGCATCGTCGGCGGGCAAGCGTTCCTGACAGACGCGGACCGGAGCCGCACGAACGCGGTTTTGCGTGAACACGCCCGCCGCCGCCGCCGGTACGTCGCTGACGATCAAGGCGAGATCGCGGCGGTCCGGATCGGGGCGGATGCCGCAGTGCAAACCCGCGAAACGATACCCTTTGGCAAGATGCGGAGTCGTCATGAAGGAACCCTATCCATTCGTGTATTATTCGTGCTGCGGACCACGGACACGCCGTTGTGGCGGGGTCTCCGGACCCCGCCACGGTCCGTGACCGAAGGTCTCCGCTCTTGCACAGACGTGGAGACCTTCGGTCCGAGCCGGTGGCCCCCCGTTGTGGCGGGGTCTCCGGACCCCGCCACGGTCCGCGACCGAAGGTCTCCGCTACTGCACAGACGTGGAGACCTTCGGTCCGAGCCGGTGGCCCGGTCCGGAGACCGGGCCACAACGTGGGGTGGTCCGAGCCGGTGGCCCGGTCCGGAGACCGGTCCACAACGTGGGGTCCGAGCCGGTGCGGCGGTGTGGTGGGCCTCCTTCGTCGGCCCACCCTACAACTCTTGCTACGGACTAAGAACTACGGACTAGGAGAAAATTTGACAATCGGGGCAGATGAACTATCTTTTAATGATTTTTTAGAAGTTCGATGGTCCGGTAGACTCGTCGCCAACCACCGGACCACGCTACCGCAGCGCTGGTTTGCCCGTCCTTCTGCCGGCTAGTCCGCGCGTGTCGATTCGTAGCCGGCTCCTCGTCCCATTGCGAGAGATTTGCTATGCCGGCACCCGCAAGCATTGATGCTTTTCTGGAAATGGTGGCCAAAAGCGGCCTCGTGGAAAGCGAACGGCTACAGTCTTTCCTGCAACAGAACGCCGGCCTTTCCTCGACGCCCCGCAAATTGGCCGCCCGCCTCGTGACCGCGGGGTTGCTGACGCGCTTTCAGGCCCAGCAGCTGCTCCTGGGTAAATATCGCGGTTTCACGCTCGGCAAATACCGTATCCTCGAACGCATCGGCACCGGCGGGCACAGCACCGTCTACCTGGCCGAGCACCTGGTTGTCAAGCGGCGCGTGGCCATCAAGGTGCTGACGACGGAACGCTCCAGCAGTCCGGATGCTCTGGTTCGCTTCTACCGGGAGGCCCGCGCCGCCGGCACGCTCGATCATCCCAACCTTGTCAAGGCATACGATGTCGATCGGGACAACGGCCTGCATTTCATCGTAATGGACTACGTGGAAGGGGCCAGCTTGCAACAGATCGTGTCGCGCTTCGGGCCGCTGTCGATTGAACAGGCGGCCCATTCCATCCGGCAGGCGGCGCAAGGGCTGCAAGCGGCGCACGCCGCCGGCCTCGTTCATCGTGATATTAAGCCGGCCAACATTTTGCTCGATTGCAACGGCGTTATCCGCGTCCTCGATCTGGGACTAGCGCTCTTTTTCAAAGATAAAGTAGACCCTTTAACTTTGAAATTTGAGAACAATCCTGTTCTAGGCACGGCGGATTACGTCGCTCCGGAGCAGGCGCTCAACAGCCACGAGGTCGATAGCCGCGCCGATATTTACAGCCTGGGCGCCACGCTCTATTTCCTGCTGGCCGGCCAAACCCTGTTCCCGGAAGGGCAGATTGCTCAGAAGCTCATCTGGCATCAGACGTGTCAACCCGTGTCTTTGCGACAGCTGTGTCCGCAGGTGCCGGCGGAGCTGGCCGCCGTCGTCGAGCGCATGATCGACAAGTCCCCGGATCGACGCTATCAAACGGCGGCCGAGGTGATCGAGGCGCTCGCTCCCTGGACAGCGACGCCGCTGCCGCCGGAGGCGTGGCCGTCGACGATTGCTTTTTCCACGATCCCTTCTCCCCTATCCACGCACGATTCTCCCCGCAAGACGCTCCACGCATCCGAGCCGCGGACGACGGGGGAGATGTCCACGCCGCCGTTCTTGGCCGAGCAGATCGATACCGAGGATCCCGACGCCCCGCCGCCCAGTTCGCTCACCGAGTCCAATCCCACGGCCATGCCTGCCCCGACCGCGCCCCAGGTTCGCCCGTTGCTTTTTTCCTGGATTAATCAGCGCCTCCTGTCATCGGTGTTGCTTCTGTTGATGGGTACGTTCACGGGCATCGGCATTCGCATCGCCACGCATCGAAACGTTTCCGCGACTCACAGTCCGGCCGCTGTAAGCCGGGCGGAATTTACGATGCGCCGAGTATCGCATGCGGAGGGAGATTATCCCAGTGTGGCGGCCGCGCTCCAAGACGCGCCGGATCGAACCGCAATCGTCCTCTGCGAGGAGATTTGGGAGGAAGCGCTGCATTTCAACGGCGGCAATTTGCCTGGGCGCGCCATCCGCATTGAAGGCCAATCGCCGACCGGGGCGGCCGTTTGTTGGCGTCCGCCGCCCGGCCATCCCGCCGACCAACCCCTCTTGCGAATCTCCGGGGGCGCCGAGCTGGCTCTGGCGGGCTTCACGCTGGATGGGCAGGATCGCGTCAACAACCTGGTATCGCTCGTGGGACCGAGCGCGGGATTGACGTTGGAGGATCTCGATCTGCACGGCTTCCGAAAAAATGGCGTGGTGCTGCGCGATTGCAGCGGCAGCGGGAAGCACCCCATCACGCTGCAACGTCTCCGCATCGCGACCGTCGGCCCGGCCAACTCCGCGGTCTTCCTGGAAGCGCGCGAGGGAGAAGCCAACTCTCACATTCGCATTCTCGATTGCTTCTTCGAGGGACCGTATCAGGTGGCCGTCCGCCTTCACGGGCCGGCGCGCGATCTTGATCTGAGCCGCAATCGTGAGTGATTTCGCGAGGTCTGTTTCATAAGGGTAGTTCTAGGTGAGCCGCGACCGTAAGGGAGCGGGGAAGAGGCCGCTCCCTTACGGTCGCGGCTCATCTAGAACTACACAGATTCTAAAACGAATGCGCCGCCTCGGCGTTCGGCTCCATCTGCCATTCGGTCGTATATTCCAACTCATGAACAGAGATCGTCTCTTGCGGCACGCGGCGGCGATCTCGATCAATCAGGGTTTGCACCAAGTCAGCCAGCGCGTCGAAATCCTGGACGAGTCGCTGAAGGTTGGGATCGCGGATGGGAGTGGGATCGTTCATGGCTGCCTCCGAGTTTCACAAGAGGGCGAATGAGAGCTTCCCCTCTCCAAACGGACCAAGGACCGCGGCGCGATCTTCTCCGATCGCGCTTGAGAAATGTACGATCCTCAGCTAGGGCTGGAGATGGTGAGGTTTGCACCCTCTTGGTAAAGAGATTGTAACCCGTCTCGGAGTGGATGCAATCATTTTTTAAACATTTTCATTGAAGAGAAGAGATCGCGCGCCGACACAAGCCGTTCCCCCCCGCTCGCCATACGGTCGCCGGGAGTGTTAACTCCGGGAATCAGGGGGTTGTCACCTCTGTTAACGATTCTTAACATTTCCCCCTAACCGCCGGGGTATTTCCCTTGACCTGTCATTTTCGGATTTTTTTCATAATAAACAGTCACACAAGAACTTACGTCGAAACTCAGGAACCAAGACGAATGGCGATTTCCTCTCCGTGAGAAGAAACCAACTCTGGCACGTCAAGTGCAATCCATATTGTCGCTCGCGGCAATCGGGAACGTGGGCGACCTTGATTCTTGCTTCTGTTCTCCCGTCATTAATTGGGTGATGAGGACGTCCAATGGCGGCCGCTTCCTCATACGGGGTAATTCATCATGACAGCTACCATTCGACCAACACTGAATTCATTGCGAAGTCTGCCGACGTTGCACCAAGTATCCGAACCCTGGGGACGCTTGGAGCTTAAACTGGAGACCCGGGACACGCGCTACTGGATCACCACGGAGGGTGTGTCGAAAAAGACCAGCGGTACGCCCATCAATTACGTCATCGATTACGTCACCGTCGAGACGCTCTCCGAGGACGGCAACTGGGACCTCAAGGCTGTCTACAGTCCCGAAGCGTGGAAGTTATCGCAAGCCTTCGATTATTGCCAGATTCTCTATCAGGATTTGAACCGCATCAACGCCGCACTGGAAGCAAGATTTAGCTGGGAACTGGTCCACGAACGCGACGGCGTTCAAGCCGAATTGGAACGAGTGAACAAGATTATCTTCGTTTTGTCGGACAAAGTTCGTTCTCGTACCTGAGCTTTCCCTCCTTTCCTCCCTAACCTCGCGTGTTGCGACTCGCCAAAAGCCGGATCCTCGCTAGCACAGGCTCCTGCCTGTACTGGCGGCGATCCGGTGTGTATACTTCACCCAGCACGGTTGCCGCCGGGGTGGTGTAATTGGCAGCCACGTGGGTTTTAGGCGCCCATGGTCGAAAGACCGTGCGGGTTCGAGTCCCGCCCCCGGTATTAGCGATCCGTTATGTTGTTTTGGCAGTCTCGCCGCATGGTTTCTCTATCCAATCCCCTCCCCATCCCCTTGCCGCTACTCGTCACCGGCATCTCCGGCGTGGCGGGCTACAATGCCCTACCGTATTTCCTGCACCGCCATCCTGGGCAGGTCGTCGGCATTCGACCGACGCAGACGTGGCAGCTCGTCGGTCCCGGCGTTCTCGCCGTGGACACGCAGGACCGCGACGCCCTGTTCGACCTGTTCCGCACCTATGGTTTCCGGGCCGTCCTCAACTGCACCGGCAACTGCGCGCTCAAATCGTGTGAACTCGATCCGGCGATGGCGCAGCGAACCAACGTCGTTAGCGCCGTCAATCTCACGGCGGCGGCCCGCGCATTCGGCGCGCGATTCGTGCATTTGTCGTCGGATCTCGTTTTTTCCGGCGGCGGCGAGGGCGGCTATGTCGAGACGGATGCCGTCGATCCGGTGACTGTGTATGGCAAAACTATGGCGGAGGGTGAGCAGGTCGTGCTGAATGCGCTGCCGGAGGCGGCCATCCTGCGCATCTCGCTGCCAATGGGTCCGAGCTTCAATCGCCATGCGGGAGCCATCGATTGGATTCAATCGCGTTTCCGCAACGGCCGGCCGGCCACCCTGTACTTTGATGAAGTGCGTTCCTGCACCTACACCGACGATCTCAACCGCGTCTTCGAGCAATTTCTGGCGGGAAGTCAGGCGGGTCTCTTCCACGCCGGCGGGCCGCGTCCTTTGGCACTTTACCAGATCGCTCAAATCGTCAATCGCGTCGGCGGCTACGATCCGCATTTGCTCAAGGGCTGTCCGCGCCGCGAGGCTGGCCCGATGCCGCCCCGCGCCGGCAACGTGAGCATGAACAGCGACAAGCTGATCGCCGCGCTTGGACATAATCCGTTTCAACCCTGGCCGGTCGGCGACGAGCTGGTGCCGAGCCATCGCCGCTGGCATTACGAACGCCCACCCGAGGAGCCTGGCTCGCTCTCCTGGCTGGCGGAGCGATTGTATCGGTATCCCCTTGGCGAACGGCCGGCGTTAGCCGGCTGGTGAAGTGATCGCCCGGTTGGTCACTCCACCAGCCGGCTAACGCCGGCAGTTCGCCTAGCGATACAACTCCTCCAACTGACGAGCATATTTCGCCAGTACGACGTTGCGGCGCAATTTCAGGCTCACGGTTAGCTCGTCGGCTGCGACGCTGAACGGCTGCGGCACGATTACGAATTTCTTGATCTGCTCCGCACCGCACACGTCCACGAGCGCCGCCTGGATGCGGTGCTGCAACAGCTCCACCACTTTCGGAGACGCGTCGGCCTCAATCGGATCGCCCAGCGCGGTACGGACGTTCGGCCAGTGGGGCACGATCAACGCCGTGAGGAAATTGCGCCCCTCGCCGCATACCACCGCCTGATCGATGCACGGGTCGGACTGCAACAGACCCTCGATGAAACTCGGCACGACCTTCTTGCCGTTGGAGAGGACGATCAATTCCTTCTTGCGGCCGGTGATTTTGAGAAAGCCGTCGGCGTCCAGCTCGCCCAGATCCCCAGTGTGAAACCAGCCGTCGCGGATCGCCTCGGCGGTTGCGGCGGGATTTTTCCAATAGCCCTTCATGACGTGCGGGCCGCGCGTCAGGATTTCCCCGTCGGCGGCAATCTTCACCTCGATGCCCGGCAGCGGCCGGCCCACGGTTTCCAGCTTGTACGCATCCTTTGCATTGAAGGAAATGACCGGCGAGGTTTCGGTCAGACCGTAGCCTTGCAGCACCAACACGCCGGCATCGACGTATGTACGGGCGACCGGATACGGCAAAGGCGCTCCACCCGAGGACAGCCAATCGACGCGCGGACCGAAGAGATCGCGCAGCCGCCGGCCAACCACGTTCGGGTCGGGATCGGCAACCAAGGTCAGCACCTTCTCGTAGAAGCGCGGCACCGAGGCCATGTGCGTCGGCTGCACATCGGCGAGATCCTGCACCAGCGTCTCAGCGCTCTCGGCCAGGCAAAGCAGTACGCCGCTGACCAGGGTGCTGTAATGATCGACGGTGCGTGCATAAATGTGCGTGTACGGCAGCCAGCTAAGCACGACATCGCCGGCTTGTTGGCCGGAACGCTCCAGCATGGCTCTGACGTTGCTCACCAGGTTGCCGTGCGTCAGCATCACGCCCTTGGGATTGCCCGTCGTGCCGGAGGTGTACATGATCGTCGCCAGATCATCCGGCCCCAGGGCTGCCTCACGGCGCGCCAGCTCCACCGCCACGCGCGGCAGAGCACGACGGCCCTGCTGCCGGAACGCCGCCCACGACACTACAGCTTCCGATCCCGCAAGTGCGTCGCTATCGAAGACGACAACACCGCGCAAAGGCGGCAGGTGGGCGCGGATTTGCCGTAATTTCTCGAGCTGGACTCGGTTGGAGACGAACAAGAAATTGATCTCTGCATCGGCGAGTTGAAAGTGAATCTGCTTCGCCGTCAGAGGAGCATGCGGCGGCACATTGATGGCGCCTGCGGCGAGAATGGCCATGTCGGCGATCAGCCAATCGATGCTGTTCTCGGCGATCATGCCGACGCGATCCCCCGGCGCCACGCCGGATTCGATAAGCGCGGCGGCGGAGGCGAGAGCTTCGGCCCGGTATTGTTCCCACGTCACGTCGTGCCAAACGCCGTGCCGTTTGTAGCGCAGGGCCGGACGCGGGCCGAGACGTTCGGCCTGACGGCGATGCAATTCAACGAGATTGCGCTCGTTCATGGGAGCGCCTCCTCGTTCCCACGCTCTTCGTGGGAACGCACGTCAGGACGCTCTGCGTCCCGTCCCGCCAGAGAGCCAGCCGCGACGCGGAGCGTCGCACACTTGCGTTCCCACGCGGAGCGTGAGAACGAGGGTGGTTTTTTCATCATTCACGCTATCTCCTTCGCTCTTTCCCTCGCTTGACCCGTTCTTGGGAAGCCTTTAAGATCACAAAGGTTCGGGTGGGGGTACACGTCTTTTCGGAGGGACCATCATGCGATTTTTGCCGCGTGCATCACTTATTCCGCTAGCTGCTCTATCTCTGCTCTTGCCCGCCGGGTCCGGGCAATTGTCCGCGGCGCAGAACAGCAACGATAAAATCGAGTCCAAGCGCGTTCATTTCCCCACCTTCGACGAAGTAGAGCTGAGTGGTACATTCTATCGCAGCATGCCCGCCGGCAAGAAGGATAAGGACGCGATCGTCCTCCTGTTGCACGATTTCAACCACAATAAAGGCGGCGGCAGCCAAGAAGACGGCTGGCGCCAGCTTGCGGGCGAACTCCAGAAAGAAGGCTATTCGGTCCTCAGCTTCGACTTCCGCGGTTTCGGCAATAGCAAGTCGGTCAGTCCGAAATTCTGGACGTATGTTCACAACAAGGGAATCCGCGGCGCCCGGAGCCGCACGCCGCCCTCGTCGATCGATCAGAAGGATTTCTCCTCCACCTACTACATTAACCTGATCAACGATATCGCCGCCGCTCGGGCTTATTTGAATGTCCTCAATGACGCGGGCGATGTCAATTCCTCGAACATCTTGATCGTCGGCGCTGGCCAGGGAGCCACGCTGGGCGCTTTGTGGATGGCCAGCGAATGCCGGCGGCAACGCGATCCGCGCTCGGACCGCTATCTGGAAAACATGCTCCCCCAGTGGACGGCTCTCACGCGTTTCGATGAGCCGGAGGGCAACGATGTGGGGGCCGCCGTTTGGTTGACCATCTATCCGTCGTTGGAGCGCAGACCCGTGGGCGGTTCGCTCAAAAACGCTCTCGTGGATACGGCCAAGAATACCAAGATCCCCACTTGTTTCCTTTATGGCAAAAAGGATGAGCAGGCCGCGAGTTTCACCAAAAATAGCATGGACGCCATCTTATCGGAGAACGGCAAGAAGACCGAATCAAAAACCGTCAAGGAAAAAGCCGTCCCTGGAACCGAGTTGGCCGGCTCGAAGCTGCTCAGCGGCCGGCTCAAGACGACAGACTACATCATTGATTTTCTGAATCGTGCCGTCGAAGATCGCGGCAGCCGCACGCGCAAGACGCGCGAGGACCAAAAATTCGCCTTCTGCTGGTCGATGCCGTGGCCGACGGCACGGAACGTCAATCGCATCGTTGCCAAGCTGCCCGGCGAACCCCTTCCGCACCCCGTCCCGCTCAACGTTCTCGGCCTGCGCTGATCGGCGATCCACAAATCGGAAGGGTAAGCAACGGAATGCCCGTTGCTTACCCTTCCGGCTTGTTGCCCCCGCGCGGATGAAACTGGCGATGGATGGCCCGCAGCCGATCGCGATCGATGTGCGTGTATTGCTGCGTCGTGCGGATGTTGGCGTGGCCGAGCAATTCCTGCACGGTACGCAGATCCGCGCCGCCGGCCAAGAGATGCGTGGCGAAACTGTGGCGCAGCGTGTGCGGGCTGACTTTGCCGGTCAATCCGGCTCGTTTCGCGTACTTCCGGACGAGTATCCAGAGCATTTCGCGCGTCAGCCCTTTGCCGCCCCGACTGACGAACACCCACGGCGCATCCGGCGCGGTCCGCACCAGGCGCGGCCGTAGATTTTCCATATACGCACGCAGCGCATTGAGCGCCGGCCGGCCCAACGGCACGATGCGCTGCTTGTTGCCTTTGCCGAAGCACTTGCAAAACGCCGAATCGAGATATAAATCCTCCATTTTGAGATTGGCCACCTCCGAGACGCGGCAGCCGGTGGCGTAAAGCGTCTCCAGGATGGCGCGATCGCGCGGATAGTAGCGATCGAGCGGCTGCGGCGCGTCCAGCAGTTTGCTCACGCTTTCGGGGCTGAGCACATGCGGAATGCGCTCCCACAAGGCCGGCGAACTGAGCAGATCGACCGTGCTCTCGCTGGTGCGTTCCTCCAGGCGGAGGAAGCGGTAAAACATTTTCAGGGCGACCAGATGGCGGGCGACGCTCGGCGGAGCCAGCTGCTCGGCGCGCAGAAATTCGAGATAACGGCTCAGATCGCGCAAGCTGGGAGTCAGATAGGCCGATAACCCGCCGCCGGCGATCCATTGGGCATAGCGATCGAGATCGCGGCCATAGGCCAGAAGCGTGTTGGCGGCCAGCCCGCGCTCAGCGTGGATGTAGTTGCGAAAGGCTTGGATGTCGTCAACGAGAGCGGTGTACTGATTGAGACGTTCGGACGCCATAGGTCGCTTCCTTGCAGTTTTCAGTTTTCAGTGTTCAGTTTTCAGTTTCGGCGTTCCGTATACTACAACTCGAACCTAGTGTACTGAAAACTGAACACTGAAAACTGAAAACTGTCATGAAAGCCATCATTTGCGAGCGCTGGGGTGAGCCGGAGGAAGTATTGCAAGTGCGCGAGGTGCCGGAGCCGACTGCCGGACGCGGTCAGGTGCGCGTGCGCATGATCGCCAGTCCAATCAATCCCTCCGACCTGCTGATGGTGCGCGGCCAGTACGGCCGGCAGCCTCCGCTGCCGGCGACGCCGGGGTTTGAGGGCGTTGGCATCGTCGAGTCCGGCTCCGGCCTGCTGGCGCGGCGCGTGATGGGCCGGCGCGTCGCCGTGCTGAATACCAGCGACGGCAACTGGAAAGAACACGTCGTCATTCCGGCGCGGCAGGCCGTGCCCGTGCCCAAGGAATTGAGCGATGAACAGGCGGCCACATTCTTCGTTAACCCCGCCACCGCCCTGATCTTGACGCGCTACGTCTTGCGGGTGCCGTCCGGCGCGTGGCTCTTGCAGACGGCGGCCGGCAGCACCCTCGGACGCATGATTATCCGTTTGGGCCAGCGGTTCGGCTTTCGCACGCTCAACGTGGTGCGCCGCCGCGAACAAGCCGAAGAGCTAATGCGTCTGGGCGGTACCGCCGCCATCGCCACCAATGACGAATCGTTGACGGAGCGCGTCGCGGCGCTAACCGGCAGTGATGGGGTGCGCTACGCTGTCGACGCCGTCGGCGGGGCTACGGGTTCTGAGGTCGTCCGCGCCTTGACCCGCGGCGGCCGGCTCGTCTTTTACGGCACGCTGGCCGGAGAGCCGATGAGCGTCGATCCGCGCACGCTGATGGTCGGTCAGAAACGGATTGAGGGTTTTTGGTTATCGGAGTGGACGCGCGATCAGAAGTGGTGGACGATGCTGTGGCTGTTCCGTCAAATCGGCAAGTTGATACGGGACGGGGTACTGGTTTCCGAGATGGGCAAGAGCTTCGCGCTAACGGACATCCACGCCGCCGTCCGCCAGGCGCAGCTGCCGGGGCGACAGGGCAAGGTGCTGCTGCGCATGGGCGAGTGAGAGGATTCGAGCCGCGCACGCAGCGCAGCGGAGTAAGCGGCTGCCTGGCGACCGCTTACTCCGCCGCGCTGCGTGCGCGGCTCGGACGAGAAATGTTGCTTGCGCCCATTTCATATTCCTCGGCGGCGCGGGCCAACAGGTCGCGGACTTCCTCATCGCTCGTTTGCGTGAAATCCTCGTACCAGGCGCCGACCGCATAGAAAGGCTCCGGTGTTTGAGCGCACACCGCGTCATCGGCCTCGTGCCGCAGTTCCGTGCAGGTCTCGCGAGCGCCGACCGGGACCGCAACGACAATGCGGGCCGGTCCTTGCCGGCGTAGCGCGGCCACGGCCGCCCGCATGGTTGAGCCGGTGGCCAAGCCGTCATCCACGAGGATGATCGTACGGCCGTGCACATCGGGCAGCGAGCGTCCATCCCGGTAATCGGCTTCGCGGCGGCTCAATTCCCGTTGTTCCTCGACGGCGACGGCGTCGATCACTTCGTCGGGGATGTTCAGCTTGCCGACCACTTCCTCGTTGATCACGCGCGTTCCACCGGAGGCGATGGCCCCCATCGCCAACTCTTCTTGACCGGGCAGGCCGAGCTTACGGACCAGAAAAACATCCAACGGCGCATGCAGGGCCTGGGCCACTTCATAACCGACGGGCACGCCACCGCGCGGCAACGCCAGCACCAGCACATCGGGGCGATCGGCATAGGGCGCCAACTTGGCCGCAAGGATCTGACCCGCTTCGGCTCGATCGCGGAATAACATCGCTTGTCCCCCCATTGGCTCCCCCCTGGTCCTAGTGTGCGTTCGGGACACATAGATAGAGCGAGCAATAGAGAAGGATGCAAAAGCCACACCAAAACAGGTTCGTTTTCCGCTCCCTAACGGTCGCGGCTCGGCGAAGCATCAAATCCCGCCCCCGGCCGCGAACTCCAGCTCGACATCGAGCGGCACACGCGTGTTTTCCTCAGCGAAGGCGTTCATGTCATAGAGCAGCGTCTCGACATCGCCACGCTGGGCAATTGCCGCCCGTCCCGCTTGCACTCGCACGGGGATCGGCCGGGTGTGATGGATCAAGTATCCGCCGTTGAGCGGCTCGTGTTGCGTCGGCTGAACGCGGCCGCTTTCGGAGACGGCGCGGATCAGCAACTCATAATCGCCGGGTTCGGCAACTTCCCACAAATACTCCCACATCGTCCAGCAATAGGGCGTACGCTGGCCGATCAGGTCCGCGGGATTCCAGGTGCGGCCGCCGTCGGTGCTAACCTCGACGCGCCCCACCGCCTCTTCGCCTGCCCAGGCGACGCCGAATAAGCGATTGGTGCCGATGCCCAGCTCCGCTCCCGCCGTCGGGCGGATCAACTCGGACTTGACGGCCATCGGTCCCACCACGACCATCTCTTGACCTCTCGGCGTCTGCCGCTGCACCGTATACTTGACGCTCTGATAGTAGCCGTGGAACGGCCGATCGAGCACTTCGATGCGGCGCAGCCATTTGACCGAAGCGACGCCGTACCATCCGGGCACAAACAGACGCAGCGGGAAACCGTGGCTGGGGCTGAGCAGCTCGCCATTCATGCGCGTGGCCAAGAGTGTATCGCGGTCGAGCGCCTTGGCTAGCGGCAAACTGCGGGCGAAGTGCATTGGCTCTGGGTGATCCGATTCACTGCCGCGGTCGCAGCCCTCGAACAACACTTCCATCGCATCGGGCCGAACGCCGGCTTCCTCCAGCACACGACACAAGGGCACTCCCGTCCACTCGGCATGACCAATGGCTCCGGCGCCCCATTGCACGCCAGGCACGCGGGTTTGCAAGAACGATCGGCCGTTGCCGGCGCATTCGACGGTGGCGAACACGCTGCGCTGCGGCAGCGCCATCACCTGTTCCCACGTCAGTTCGACCGGACGATTCACGCACCCCTCAATGCGCAACCGCCACGACGGCAGGTCGATTGCTGGCGTCTCGAAGTGATTGCGGACAAAAAAGAGAGAATTTGGAGTAACCCAGCCGTGAATGCTTTCCAGTGGCGTCTCGCTGTTCTCCGGCGAGGTCGTCACCATCTTTCGCGATTCCAGCCACACCTCTTCGCCGCGCGTGCGGTCGGTCAGCGAGTAGGTGCCCATGCGCAATAGAGGCGGCGAATAGATGTGCAAGGTGACGAGATCCTTCTCACCGGCCTGCAAGTTCGAGACCTGGTGCAATTGGTCGTCATGATTGGCGAAAACACTGCCGGCCGGGTAATCGCGCGAGCAAACGGCCTTGACGTGGCCGTTCGGGGCGAACTCGAAATCGGTGACGGTGGCTGTGCCGCGCAGCACGCGGACGGCACAATTCGAACCGTGGTGATCGTGGATCGGCGAGCGTTGTCCGTTTTTCCAACACAACACCCACAGATGATACCATCGGCCGGCGCGCACTAGGATACGCTGATATGTCGGCTCGCCGAAACGGATAAAGTCGGCCAGGTCGTGAGCGTCCGGTTTCAGGCGTTCGAGCTGCCCGGCCAGCTCGTCGAGCGAAGTACGTGTTTCGAGAGAATCCAGGTAGCTGATCAGGGCATCCAGATTAGCGGCCATGAGTCACCTCGTCGTGATGGGGTTCCCAGAGCAATGGGTCGCGGGCAACCGGTGTGGTGCGGCATCGCCCCATGTCTTATAATCTTATGCGCTAAAACCAGGGATGAGGTGATCCGTGCCCGAATTGCCGGAAGTTGAGACGGTTGTTCGCGACCTGCGCTCCTGCCTGAGCGGGCGGCGATTGACGGTTGTGCGGCAGGCAAGCCGGCAAGCGCTGCGCAAGCGTTGGCGTCCTGACTGGAACCCCGCCATCGCAGGCCAGCGCGTCGAGAGCCTCACGCGGCGCGGCAAGTGGATCCTCATCGTGCTGGAAAATCAGGCCGTACTCGTCGTCCACCTGGGAATGACCGGCCAATTGACCGTGGTGCCCGTCGCGACGCCGCTTGCCGATCACACGCACTTGATTTTCGACCTCGAAAACGGCGACGAGCAGCTGCGTTTCCGCGACATCCGCCGATTTGGCAGCGTCACGCTTTTTCCTACACGGCAAGCCCTGGAGGACGCTTTCGCCCGTTCATGCCTGGGTCCGGAGCCGTTCGATGTGCCGGCGAAATACTGGCGCGAGTGTTTGCACGGCTCGAAGCGCTGCCTGAAAGCGGTCCTGCTCGATCAAAGCGTGGTGGCCGGCGTCGGCAACATTTACGCGGACGAATCGCTGTTCGAGGCGCGGCTGCATCCCTCCCGGCTGGCCTGCAATCTCGATAATGCCGAGGCCGACCGCCTTCGCCGCGCCGTGGCCACGGTGCTTCGCCGTGCCATTAACCGCCGCGGCTCGAGCATCCGCAATTACGTGGGCGGCTCCGGCTTGCAGGGCGAGTATCAAAACGAGTTCCGCGTCTACGGCCGAACCGGCAAGCCCTGCCCGCGCTGCGGCGCCGCCATCGAATCGCTCCGCCTCGCCGGTCGATCTTCGCATTATTGTCCGAAATGTCAAAAGAGTGAGACCACGAAACACACGAAATACACGAAAAAAAGAAAAGAAAAATCAAAAAAAGAAAAGGAAAATCATAAATATCAACCACCAACCAGATTTACATGATTTTTTGTCTTTTTTTCGTGTATTTCGTGTATTTCGTGGTTGATTCTTTGAGAAAGCCGAGAGTCGTATGTCGTACCGTGCTTTCAAACGTCTGCTCGGCGAGTATCGCCTGGAACGCAAGTGTCTGTTTTTGTTCGGCCTTTTCATCGTGTTGCTGTTGACCCTCAGCTTCTGGTTATACCACCAGCAGACCGAATCGCTCGCTTACGATCAGATCAAGACCGCCTGCCGCGTCACTGTCAAGGAAATCGTCGATCGCCAGCTGGCGCTTGTATGCTGGCCCAGCGAGGCTGAGGGCAAGGAGCCTGCCGCCGACACGCAAGCACTCGAAGAAGCCATGAACGAGTTCCGCGATCGCTGGGAACACGGCCAGGAACACGAGCGGCCCTTGCCCTTCAAGCCGAAAGTGGACATCTTCAAGCCGAATGCCACGCGCTCAAAAGATATTCCCGATTCCACTACTCTGGAAAAGATGAAAGGATTTCAGAACGACCCCAACTTGCAGGAAGTCAACTCGCTCGACCTGTCGAGCAAGCGCAATACCTACTACGGCGCCGTCCGTGCCGCCGCATCGTGTCTGAGTTGCCATCGCCGGCGCAACGCCGATCTGCACGAAGGCGATCTGCTGGCGGTCCTCAAGATCGACGTGGATACCCAGCCCATTGAGGCCGGCTTTCACACCAACCGCGCCATTCTCATTTCCTTCGCCTTCGGCACCACCTTCCTCATCATGCTCGGCAGCTACCTGATTGTCCGCTACGTCATTGTCAAGCCGGTCAAGCACTTGAAGGAAGTCAGCGACGCCATTAGCGCCGGCGAGCTGAACGTGCGCAGCGAAATCCAAACCGGCGACGAATTCGAGGATCTCAGCCACGCCTTCAACCGCATGCTTCGCAACCTTGTCTCCATGCAAGACCGTTTGCGCAAGGTCAATGCCGACCTCGATCGCAAGGTCGATGAGCTGGCCCAGGCCAACATGGCGCTGTACGAATCGAACCGCCTCAAGAGCGACTTTTTGGCCACCATGAGCCATGAGCTGCGCACCCCGCTCAATTCCATCCTCGGTTTCAGCGAAGTGTTGCAGTCGAGCAACGGCCTGAGTGAAAAACAAACGCGCTGGGTCGCCAATATCCAGTCGAGCGGCCAGCAATTGTTGAACCTTATCAACGACATTCTCGATTTGGCCAAGATCGAGGCGGGCAAGATGCAAGTGCGGCTCGTCGAGTTCAGCATTTACGATGTGTGCGACGGCATGCTGGCGATGTTTCGACCGATGGCCGAGAAGAAGAACATCGACCTGCGTGGCGTGTTCGCTCCGGACATCCCGCTGTTGCGCCAGGACGCAGTCAAAGTACAGCAGATTTTGTCGAACCTGCTTTCCAACGCCATCAAGTTCACGCCGGAGGGCGGCCGGGTCCAGCTCAAGGCCGAGGTCGATCTGTTGGGCGCGCCGGCCGCCGGTTCCTCGCTCCAGTGGAACAGCGGTGGCTACATCGTACTGATCGTCAGCGACACCGGCGTCGGCATCGCGCGGGAAGAGCAGGAGCTGATTTTCGAGAAATTCCGGCAAGCGGGTAATCCGCTGACGCGCCAACACGCCGGCACCGGCCTGGGCCTGTCCATCGTCCGCGAGCTGTCGAAACTACTCGGCGGCGAGGTCGCGCTGCAAAGCGAACTGGGCCGCGGAAGCACCTTCACGGTTCGCCTGCCGCTGCAATTGAGCGAGGAGCCGCGGCTGGAGTTCGATTTGGCCCACGAAGGGATCGATCTATCGAAAGCGCAGCGCGTGGACGTGCGTTTGTACGCCGGCGGGCCGGCGTTAGAACATTAACCACAGATGAACACGGATGGCGAACGGCCGGCGTCAGCCGGCTGGTAGGCGAACGGCCGGCGTCAGCCGGCTGGTAAAATTATCACCAGCCGGCTGACGCCGGCCGTTCGCCTACCGTTTGTTCACACATACATCGCGTTGGCCGGCGTGATGACCAGTTCAGGAATGCTGGCGCGAGGCGGCAGCGTGGCGATGAACAGGACCGCCGCGGCCACGTCTTCCGACTGGAGCATGGTCCGGCGGCGCTCCTCGTTGACCGGAGTGGGGCGTGCCTCAAGGATGGGCGTGTTCACTTCGCCCGGATAGATGTTGCAGACGCGGATGCCGTTGTCCTTCTCTTCCGCCGCCAAGCCCATCGCCAACCCGCGCAGGCCGAATTTCGCCGCGTTGTACGCCAGGCCGCCCAATGGGTTCGACCGTTTGCCGGAAATCGAGTTGATATTGATAATCAGTCCGTCGCGGCGCTCGCGCATCTGCGGCAACACGGCGCGCATGCAGTAAAACGCTCCGTGCAAATTCGCTCCTAACAGCAGATGCCAATTCTCCGGCGTCAAATCACGGAAAGTCCGCTCCTTGATGTTCAACCCGGCGTTGTTGACCAGGATGTCGATCCGGCCGAGCCGGCGCGTCACCTCTTGCACCAGCGTCTCCACCTGTCCCATGTCCGCGACATCAGCGGCATGATAAAGGAGACGTTCCCCGGCGTTCAGCTCCGCGGCGGCGCGGCGCAGCTTGTCCTCGTTGCGTCCGGTGATGGCGACACGCGCGCCCTCATCGAGAAGCAATCGCGCCGCGGCCAGACCAATGCCACTGCCACCGCCCGTTACCAAAGCGGTTTTTCCCGATAACTTGCTCATGGTTCTCCTTCAAATTCAGTGAACCGCCAAGGACAGAAAGGACAAAAAAGACAAAAGGGACAAAAATAATACTTTTCGTGTGTTTTCTGTCCTTTTTGTCCTTTGCGGTTCATTCTTAGGAATTCTTACAAAGCGGGCGTGAACAACCTACAAGCATTCTCCAAGGCCCGCGAGGCCAGCGAGCGCTTCTCCAAAATTTGCTGATCGAGCGGAACGGCGTCGTCGAGATCGCGCTGGTAGACCGCTTCAAGTTGTTCGACTTGTTCCGCATCGTGAAGAATGCAACCGACTTCGAAGTTCAAGTGCAGACTGCGATTGTCCAGATTGGCCGAACCGACCATACCCCAGCGGCCGTCCACCATCATCAATTTGGCGTGCATCATGCCTTTGCGATAAAGATAGATTTTTACTCCATAATTAAGCAAATCGGCAGCGTAATACAGCCCCGCATAGTAGGAAATATAGTGATCCGGGCGCAAGAGCGTCAGGATACGGACATCGACACCACGATAGCGGGCCGAACGCAGCGCGTCGAACAGTCCGTTATCGGGCACGAGGTAGGGGGTGGCGATCCACAGGCGGCGGCGAGCGCTGATGATGGCGAGAAAATAAATTTCGCGGATCGTGTTGATCTCCTGATCCGGCCCCGAATCGGCGATCTGCACGCACACGTCGCCGGCGGGTGGTTGCGGCGGTGCGTACTTCTCCTCGCTCAGCGTCTCGCCGCGCGTGAATTCCCAATCTTCGCGGAACACATGCTGCAAATCGGCAACCGCCGGCCCTTCCAGTCGCACGAACGAATCGCGCCAGTAGCCGAGGACCGGATTTTTGCCGAGATAGTCGTCGCCGATGTTTATGCCGCCGGTGAAACCGATCCGGCCGTCCACGACGGTGATTTTGCGATGATTGCGGAGATTGATGCGGATGAGTGAATGGAAAGGGTTGAGCGGGAGGAAGCCGGCGACATGACCGCCTGACTCCAACAACGGCCGCAGGCTGCGGCTCTTGAGATGCAGGCTGCCCATCGCATCGTAGAGCAAACGCACTTCGACGCCCTCCCTTGCCTTCTGCGCCAGCAAGTCCAGAAGACGAGTTCCGGTCGCGTCGGAGCGGACGATGAAATACTCCAGATGGACGTACTGCTGAGCGGAGACGATGGCGTCGAGTAGTGACTTGTAGGCGTGCTCTGTTTCGTGAAAAACCGTCAGAGCGTTGCCGCGGCGCACCGGATAGGCGTTGACGCGCTCGGCCAACTCGCCGAGATCGTCCTGTCCGCTATCGGCCCGATGAGGGGGACCGTCGGGATGCGGATGCTGCTTGCGATATCCGGTGCGTTCGCCGCGTTGGTGGCGGACGCGGTGCAGCAAATAGTTGTAGCCGAAGCCCCAAAAGAGGAACGCTCCCAAAATCGGCACAAACAGAACCAACAGACACCAGGCCACCGTGGCCGTCGCCTCCTTCTTGCTCAACAGCACCCACGGGAGGAACACCACGATTAGCAGGATGTTGATTGCGGAAATCACCGCGGCGAGATGCGGCCAATATTCGGAGAGCATGGCACTCATGCCGCTATTGTACAAGCGTCACCGGCCCGCAGCTTGTTGGGTGGTTGGGTGGTTAGATAGGCGAACGATTGACTCCAACCACCTAACCACCCAACCACCCAACAAGCTGCGGGCTGGTAGAAATGGCGCTACTCACCATTTGTATTCGTCTTCGAACGGGTGGCTCGGCCGGGGCGTCTTCGGTTTGGGACGCGCTTTCAGGACCGCCTCGGCCAAGGTCAAATCCTCGCGCGTGGTGATCTTGACATTCATGGTCGATCCCTGAATGAGATAAACCGGATGGCCCAGCGCCTCGACCAACTGCGCGTCATCGGTGATGTCCGGGCCGAGCTGCGCTCGCTTGGCGTACGCTTCGATCAGCCAATCGCGGCGGAAAACCTGCGGCGTCTGCGCCAACCACAACCCCTGACGCGGCACCGTTTCCTTCACGCGTCCCTTATCGTCGGCGCGCTTGACGGTATCCGAGACCGGCACGGCCAGCATCGCCGCACCCATCTTTGCCGCGCTGGTGAACACGTTTTCGATA
>DASRBG010000170.1:0-13067 GCA_035653735.1 Gemmataceae bacterium | reverse complement strand
TGCGTCGGCACGTCTATTCTGTCAGGATCAGACCGGGAGGGAGTGAATCGTCGTATAGGCCGGCCCGGTCGGATCGTCCGATCGGAACGAACCCCTTGATTTTTGCGGTCTGCGGCGCAGGGACGCCGGATTTCTCCAGCTTGCTGGCAATCAGGCCGCGTACAGGAATGGGTAGATCAAGGCTCCGATCCTCGACGACCCGCGCGGCCCGGAGGAAAAGTTTCTGCAACTCGATCAACTCCGGCGTAGTCCAATCGAAGCGCTGGAAAGCCTGATACGCATACGCGACGAGATCGGGCGAGACGACAGTCTCCGGCCCTGCGTAGAACGGAGTTCGGTTGAGCAGGAGCCCAAGTGCCGTAAGATAAGGAGCGCAGTGCCGCTTGGCCTGTGCAAGCATCACGGCGGTGTCACAGAAGCAACGCACCAGTTCCGCCTTAGTATCGAGCTCAATCAGCTCCAGGGATCCAGCCAGGCGGACGAGTTCGTCGGGCGCCTTGCCGCTGCGGATCCTCTCGATCTCGCGGGCCATAAGTTTGGTCTGGCGTTCGCGCGTGAGCCCGCCCGCCACCCGGCGCCAGAGAATGTATTCCTGGCTCTTGATGCGCCGACCGGGAAAACACGGCCCATCATTATGCACCCGCCACAGGGCGTCCATCCGAAGGTCATCCCGGAGAACGCCGAAGCCCGGGCGCAGCAGAAAACCGGCCATGATGAGCCAGGCCTCTTCGTGGTCCGCCGAGCGGCGTCTATCATCCCACCGCTCCTCGAGCGCAGGCCAAAGCGCGCGCAACAGGGGCCCGTTCCATTCATTTTTTGCGGACGTGAGGATGCGCTCCATACCCTTGAGGATCGTGGCAGCAGTCATCTTGTTCTTTTTGCTGTTATTGCCAGGCTGGGTGAACACGATCCCGATCTGCCTGCGGGCCGTTTCCAGCGCGTCCGCTGAAGCGTTCGGTTCAATCGGAGCGTTTGCCTGCTGCCCCCGCCCCGCACCGGCCGCGCCCGCGACGCCTTGGACGTGCTCGCGCATGTTAAATTCCAGCGGCCAGGACTGCTGGATGGCGGGGTCGGCGCTGACGCACGAGATCTGGAGCAGCCCCAGTGCGTTCATCCGCGCCGTCAGAACGACGGGCAACATCCCGCCCGCCTCCGCACCGGATAGCTCAGCCGTCCTGACGATGGTCTGCAGCGGGGGCAGCGGGTGAAATTCGCCTTCGGACCAGGAGACGATGTCTCCGGCCCGGCTGTCGCTCTTCCGGGTTGAGGAATAAGCCTGGAAGCGCACCAGCTGATCGGTGCGGAGCTTAAGCCCGAGATCGGCGATCTCAAAAAGCTGCGATGGCGCTGCACCCTGAGGAAGAACACATACGAGGGGCGCATGCACAGTCTCGCGATCCGCAGCCTGTATCCCCTCCACTTCGAGAAAGATCGCAGCGGCGGCACCAGCAGCGATGCGACCCGAACGGTGGTGGAGAAGCGCACCAAATCGCGCGGCTCCACGCGCCACCGCCAGATCCGGCTCCTCGTTCTCCAGAACCTGCGGTACGAGGCCGTCCTGCCAGCGTCCGATCTGCTCGCGGAGTCTTTGGCGCACGAGCGACGGTCGAACGGATCCGCCGTTGAACAGGATGGCATCAATGCGCGGGCGACCGTTGAGGAATTCGGCAAGGTGCCGGGTTATCGCGCTGTCGGCAGGATAAGGAAGCCCCCATTCCCTCAGTGCCGCGTTCGTCCGGTACGGCCGCGCCGCCGCGTCGCAGAAGGGAAAAAATCCCTCCAGCAACAGATTCTCGATTTCAGCTCGCGTCACCGTCGCCGCCTGCGCGCCGCCGACCATCCCCGACCCGCGACCGGCCAGTGCGACAACGAACCGCTCATCCGGCGGCCCCGGACCGGCCAGCGCGTGCTCTTTCAGATGACGGCAGGCGGCGACGAGCTGATCCCATTGCGGGCCGGAAAGCTGGCCACCCGCCCCGGCAAGCCGCGGCTCCAGGAAATGGGCGACGGCAAGGTCGATATTGTCGCCGCCGAGCAGCGTATGCTCGCTCACCGCCACACGCCTGATGTCAGGGTCCGGCGTTTGCTCGTTCGGGCGAACTTCAAAAATGCTGAAGTCGGAGGTGCCGCCGCCGATGTCGATGACCAACACATGTCGCTGCCCGGCATCGCCCCTGTCGGGCCGCGGCCATAATTCGCGCGCTGGGTCGTGGCTTTCCAGCCAGCAATAGAACGCAGCCTGCGGCTCTTCGAGCAGTCGCACATCGGCGGGGAAGCCCGCCTCCTCGGCGGCGGTCATCGTCAGGCGCTGCGCCGCCGCATCGAAGGAAGCCGGGACGGTAACCGTGATGTCCTGATCATCGAACGCAAACCCGGCCAGCGCAAACCTGCCGTTCCAGGTCCCCCGCAGATAATTCAGAATCAGCGCCGACGCGCGTATCGGCGAGATTTTCTGCTCACGCGCCAGAACCGCCGATCCCCATGGCAGAAAGGGTGCCGACCGGTCGGCGGCGTGATGGCAAAGCCACGACTTCGCGGAATGGACGACCCGTCCTGGCGCCTCGCTTGCCTTCATGCGTGCAAAAAGACCGACGATCCATTGCCCGGCGCCGAGCTCACCGCGCAAGTGTGCTGCGACAGCTTCCTCGGGCAGGTACAGGAAAGACGGTAGCGTTGGCTTCTCGGTCAGACTCGCCAGGCCTTCCCATTGCGGGATGAGAAGCACCTCCGGCGCCCCCTCGCCGACGAGTGGCGCGAATGCGAGTGCGGAGTTGGTCGTGCCGAGATCAATTCCAATGGCGAAGCGGGCGCGGTCTTTCGTCAAGAACTACCTCCAGAGGCGGTCCGGCCCCTATTCCGTGCGGACCTGGAACTCAACCTTCCATCGGCGATCGGAGTTCGTGTGCCTCATCCAAAGCTCAAGGATGCCAAGTTCGGTCACGATGGGACTGACGTGGACCGGCACCACCTGCCCCGCCGGGACGTCCAGTGCCGGGATCGCGACTTCGAGCAGGCCAGCATCATCGAGCTCGCGCTCGGCGTCGGGGAGTATCTGTCCCGGCGTATCGCCGCTTCGGACCGAGGATGAGAAAAACCGAAACTCCGCCGTGCGACCGGTGACAAGGCCGAACTCGCGTCCTTCGATCAGCAGTTCCGTGCCTTCCTGCATGCCCTGCGGGACAACACACAATGCCTTCAGCGGCGGCTTGTAGCCCGGAATGGCGGGCATCGACGTTTCCAGGCCGATGTAGTAGGAGCGCGCAGCGCCGGCCTTGATGCGCATACCCTTGCCGGTGGCGCGGAGACGCCCGTAGATCGCGCCGCCGCGTGCGACGGCGAGGTCTGGTTCGAAACCCTGCAATTCCCGCACCGGCTGGCCTGCATTCCAGGACGCCAAGAGATCAAGCACCCGAGTGCGGATTGGCGCGGCCTTGAAAACGCCCCCATTGAACAAGACCGAGGTCGGCATCAACACCTGCGTGCCAGCCGATGCTCCCACCAGAGCGGCAAGCTTTTCGCTTGCCTTCACGTTCTGCAGGCTCTGAGCAAGAAAGCGGGCGATGTGCTTGCTGACGACCGGATCGGAAGCATACGGCAGACCGAATTCCTGCAGCCCTGCGCTACGGCTCTCGCGCGGCAGGTCGTCGAGGCCAGTTCTGGCGAAAAAGCCATCGACAACAACTTGCTCCAGCGTCTCGCGGTCGAGAGTCGTTGAGACGGTCTTGGCAAGCAGGCTGGAGCCGCGCGAGGGGACCGCGATTGGCGCCTGCGCCAGTCCGCCATCATCAAACAGAGCGATCTTGGCTTTGGAGGCGGCATGCACGAGCGCCAGGAACTGCCAGGAGTCAAGGCGTTTGCCCTCGGCCTCAAGCTTGGCATTCAGCACATGTGCGAGCGCCAAATCCATATTGTCACCACCTAGCAGAATGTGCTCGCCGACGCTGACACGCTCAAGTTCCAGGCGGCCTTCGACATCAGTGACCGCGATCAAGCTGAAGTCGGCTGTCCCGCCGCCGACATCGCAGACCAGCACGATATCGCCAGCGTCAATCAGGTTTCGCCATTCTCGATCCGTCTGCGCCATCCAGGCGTAGAATGCAGCCTGCGGCTCCTCCAGCAATGTGACGTCACCAAGCCCCGCAGCCTTGGCGGCCTCGGCGGTGAGGCTTCTTGCGATCTCATCGAACGAGGCAGGAACGGTTACAACGATCTCGCCTTCCGAGAGGTCCCAATCCCGCCCCTGCGCCCGTTCGGCATATAGAAACGCGTCCCTGATATGTTGAAGGTAAAGGCGTGAGCATTCGAATGGCGAGAGCTTCTCTTCCGCGATGTCGGAGCGCCAAGGCAGAATCCGCTGCTTCGGGTCGATATGCGGATTGGACAGCCAGGATTTGGCGGAGGTAGCGACGCGATCAGGCACGAGCGCCCCCCGCTCGCGCGCGAACTGGCCAATGATCGCGCGCTGCGCGGTATCGATCCAGGGCAGAGGAAACGCGTTCTCCGCGAACTCCTCGGAGTGTGGAATATAAGCGGCGGACGGCAGTGTCGGCATCTCGCCGACCTGATTTGGTCCGAAAGTCTGCGCGATTTTGATAATCCTGGTCTCACCACTCTCGAGATCGGCGACTGCGATTGCGCTGTTGCTGGTCCCGAGGTCGATAGCAAGACTGAAACGAGCACTCATGAGAGGACTGTCCTGATTGTCGTGCCGTCAATTCGCGTCAATCGCCGCGCGTGATGGAACGCACCGGTTGCACTTGATCCTGCTCGGGCGCAGCCGACCGATGCGAGCCCGCTTATCTCAGTTCGACCTCCGCCGGAGCGATCGTCGGAAGTCGATCGGTCGAGCTCCGCAAAAAGCGCGGAAGGTTCACCGCATCCGTTTTCCAACCGTGGTGGATAAGCACTCCCGAGAACGGCGCCGGGCCGCTGATCTTGCCCACCAGTCGGTACTCGTCGGGTGAATAGCCAGCGGCGACCTGCACTGTCGATCCCTCGCTCTCCGTCCGCACGGGGGAGATTCTGAAGTGCTCGAGCAGGACGGTCTTGCATCCGGCATGGACCACGCGCGCCGCTGCCCCAACCTGGGCGTCATCGTTCGCGTTGATGTTGTCCATCAGGAAATCGACCAAGCGGCCCCTTGCCTGCAGCATTGCCAAAAAGCTGACGATCTCGGCGTCTGCCTGATGTGTGCGCGTCGGAGCAGGCGTCGGTCGGGCCGCCTCAGCGCCAGCCGTTTTGTTATCCCGTGGCGGGCCGCGTCCGATCAGGATCGCTATGACCGCGACAAGGCTGAGCACCACGGCACTGCCCGACAGATACATTTGGAATGCGCCGGCCGCCGGCAGCAATTCCAAAGCGTTCACCACGAGCAGGAGCAGGACCACCGTGATGGCGACCGCTTTCATCGCATGCATGTTTGGCCGCAGCTCCCTTTTTTAGACGCACCAGCTTGATTGACGCACGAAGACTATAGCAATTGTATAGGTTGAGGAAACCAAACCGCGTCCGCTAATTGCGCAAGCGGCACAGCGCCCTTGGAACTTCTTAGGTTGGTCCGACTTCTCCGACCCTCATCAGTTATGGACTTCGCTTTGCAGCCTGTGATCGCCGTGCGCATCAGCCGCCGCGAGCGGAGCTGCATATTGAGCTGGCAAGCGCATGTACGCAACCCTGGAACAGGAGTTCATCTATTGCCAAGGGATCAAATAGGGCGCGCGGCTCAATTGAACTTCGACCTGGGTGCCCGCGTCCGCACGCGCTTTCGGGCTGCCATCGCCCATATTTCAGGGTGTCTTCGAGCTGTTGGGTCAAGACCGGACGGAGGCTCGTCGCTATACGCAGAGTTCGGGCCCTCCGTTAGTCGACCGCTCGACAAACTTATGATCTTGGAAGCGCTGCGCGCCTTCAGCGCCAACACCGGATGTTAGTCGGCGGGGTCCAAGCGCCCTGCGGCATTCTAAGTACCTGATCGACCTCACGGCCGAGAGGATGTTTAATCCAAGAGTACATCGACCACCTACGGCGCTTAATTTGAAGCTCCGGAGTTGTATCACTTGGCGCAGCGTTAGTTGCCGGCAGGGACAAGTCGTTCGGCCTTCAGTCGTATGGACGGAATGTTTTGTTCACATCATTTTCGTGCTTGCTCATGGCGTGACCCTTTCGAATTCATCGGTTGGTCAACCAGCCTTTGCTCGCGAGCGGCGAGCAGCAAGCGAATGTTGTCAATCGTCGCTCCGAATCAAGCAAGTTCCGCGACAGGACAGGGAACTGCCGACCAGGATAGAGCGTTTGGCTCGGCACAGATCACAGATCGGAGCTTGCTTGATGCTCCATTTCTTTCGTGTGGCCCTTGTCATTTTCCTGGGGGTGGCCCCCTCGTTCGGCCAAGGTCACATGGGTACACCACAAGAGCAGGCGGCCTGCAAAAGAGATGCGCAGCGTTTTTGTCGGCAGCAGCTAACTGACGATATGGCAGTTCAGCAATGCCTGCAGCAAAACAGAAGCAGGCTGAGCAAGCGCTGCCAGGCTGTGTTCGCCAGCCACGGCATGTGATGTCGGATGCTGCTCGTCCACTCGGCTTTTTGCCATGATGAGACAGTGGCCCTGGTGCCTCCTGATCATCCAGAAAGTGCGCCGCTGCGAGCGACCTCCACTTTGCCCTTCAAGGCAATCATCTTAAGCGGCGCGGCCGCTCTGCCTTGGCTCTCTCGTAGGTCTTGATCGCGTGGCTCGAACGGCTTGCTTCTCCGGTGTCAGTGATATCGCCGGAGCGTTCGAGGAAGTTTCAGGCAGTACGAACTGAGTTATCGAAAAATCGGATTCGGTTCATTCAGTGCTCTGCGAGCCCCCGGTTCCCGTTGGCGACCGTTCCCCTCCGCCACCATAATGGGTGGGCAAGCACGCGCAGATACCATTCCCCGGCTGCGCGATTTGATTTAAACTCACGCAGAGTATCTTATGGCACAGACCGTCATCGTATCCTGGTGCACAGTCTTCGCACGAGATCGGATTGCCCCATTCCTCTCGTGTGCGAAACTCCGGGTGAATGTTCCCGAGTACCGCGCCCTACTCATGGACCAGGGGGGCGACTCGATGGGTCCATGAGAGTGATGTATTCGTGACTCGCCGACACAAAAGGACGTTTCATTCTCTGATTAGGTTGGCGCTCGAGTCCAATCGTGTCGTTGCTCTGCGTTGCATGAAACTGATGTTCGGTGGCAGGGATGCAGGGAGAGAAGCTGAACGAATGGTCAATGAAAAAATCGCCGCAGCCATTAAGGCCGCCCAAAGCGCGGCAGCCGGCGCCTCAGCCGATGACATCATTCGTCAATACAGACGGCGCGTGACGGCAAACGCAAAGCGAAACAGAGGAAATCTCAGCAGGCTTCGTATCGGAGTTGAAAGCAGCTTGATCATACCTTCTCGCTCCAGGTCGGCGGCGTCATTCATCAACTATCTTAGGCTGTTACGACCAGCTGTAACGTGTGCAACAGTGGCGATTGGAATCGTCGCCGAACTGAGCCCCTTGAATTGACGCCAGGAATTGCTTGAGGCGAATAGAGGAATCTGGGTCAGGGTGGGGTCCCGGTCGGCGCCGATGATGAACTCCATATCGAGTGCGTTTCTTGACCACCTTCAGAGTGTTACTGCTGATATCTGCAACAGCATGACCGCTGCGCCGATCGACATTCAGAGTTCGGGACGATAGATTCTGCTGGTTACGTGTCTCTAACATTTCGGCCGGCCTTTGCCCTGACGCAAGCCATCTTCAAGCTTTTAGCTCGTCCGGCTTGGTTGGCTTCTCCTCGGCGTCCACCAGCGCCTCGACCAGCGCCGTCCTGGGCGAGCTTAATGCTGCGCGGATGGCGGGCGCGATCTCATCCGGCGTCTTACAATGGAAAGCGTCGGCGCCGCAGGCCCTCGCGAAGCTCACGAAGTCCATTTGCGGAAGGGCGCAACCGAAATCTGGATTACCAATCTCGCGCTGCTCGAACATCACTTCGGCCAGGCTGTTGTTCTTAAGTAGAATAATCTTGACCGGAAGCTGATGTGCCACCGCGGTCGAAAGCTCCGCCATCAGCATCGCGAAACCGCCGTCGCCTACTACGGCAACCGATTGACGGCCCGGATAAGCGAGTTGCGCCGCGATCGCGAGGGCAGTCCCGGCGCCATGCTCGCCAGCATGCCGGTCCCGGTCAGCCGCTGATGCTCGCGAAGTTTTAGGCAACGCGCAGCGAAATGCGTGTTGGCGCCGCAGTCGAGCGAAATAACCGCGTCATCGGCGAGCAGGTCGCTGAGCGCACGCACCACCGTCTGCGGCCGTAGCGGCGTTCGCGGGGAAGCCTCGACGCGTTCGAGCAACCCGTTCCAGTAGATCATGCGCTGCTGCGCCTCCGCAAGAAACGATCGATCACTCTTGCGCTCGAGCACGGGGAGCATCGCTCGCAGCGTCGCCTTGACATCAGCGACAAGGCCGACTTCTACGGGATAGCGCAATCCGATGCGATCGGCCTTGAGGTCGATCTGGATTCCGCGCGCTTGCCCCGGACGTGGATAGTACTCTTCCCAGGGCATGGTCGAGCCGAGGATCAACACCGTGTCACAGTTCTTCATCGCCCAGGAGGAAGGGGTGGTGCCGAGATCGCCGATGCCGCCGGTGGTGAACGGCGAATCATCGGCGATCACAGCCTTGCCGAGCAACGACTTGGCGACGGGCGCGCCGAGGATATCGGCGAGCCGCGTGACCTCCTCACGCGCATGCAGCGCCCCCTGTCCGGCGAGAACGGCCACCTTCTTACCCGAATTGAGGATCTCGGCGGCCGCTCGAATCTGGTTCGCCGGCGCCGCCGCCAAGGGCGCTGTCCAGGATGAGGAGGTGCGCACGCCCGGATTACGCATCGATTTCTTGTCGGCGGAACGTTTCATCATCTGGACGTCCTTGGAGACGGTGAGATGAGCGACACCGAGGTCGCCGAGCGCCGCGCGGCAGGCGCGATTTCCGACGAGCACGGCGTGCTCCGGTCCGGTTACTTCTTCGTTGTACAACGCCACCGTCTGCATCAGCCGCACGGTGTCGACGCTCTGTTGAAAGCGCACCCCGGAGAGGTCATGAAAGGTAAGCCCGGTCAACGCCTCCACCGGCGCTCCGTCAAACGCGGCGTCATATAGTCCGTTGAGCAGATGGATCGCACCAGGACCAGTGGTGCCGACGCAGACACCGAGCCGCCCGCTATGTTTGGCAAAGCCGGAAGCCATGAAGGCGGCGGCCTCCTCGTGACGCACGCCGATGTACCGGATGCGATCGGCGCGCCTGCGTAACGCCTCGATGATGGAATTGATGCCGTCACCGACGATGCCAAATGCGTGCGTGGCCCCCCAGGCGATCAAGGTCTCGACCAGAATGTCGGCAGTAGTCTCGTCGCCTTCGAACGCCGGCATCGGTTGCGGCGATATGGAGCTACGCGATTCCGTGAGTGGCGTCGCCGCGCGCGCTTGCGCCGTCGTCCGCGCCAGCGCAATCCCCGCAGCGGCAGCGGAAATGAAGTCGCGTCGATCGATACCATTGTTTCCTGACATCGCATTCCTCCATGGGACTGAGTTGCTGTTGATCAGGAAACCGGATATCCGGCGCCGGGTTGCTATCTCGCGCAGATGGCGCCATCGAAGGGGGCTAGGAACTACCTTCGTTGACTCCGCCCAGATCGCGCCGGTGTGGGTAAACTCTCCGCATGGCGCAGGTTTGACCATCCGAATGCCTTCCTGCCGACTGCGGCTCGGCACGACTGCCATCTGGCTCTTGCATTCTGATACTATCCTCCGCCCGGAACTAGGCCGTCATCCTGGTGTTTTCTGTTCAGACGGACAAACCTGCGCGTGCATCGAGCGCGAAAGCACTGAGGTCGAGAAGGCTTGGTAAGGCGACCGAGCGTGCGTCAGAGCGAGGACGCCCCGCACCATCGTCTGCCGGACCGACCGGGCTGATCGCGCTGCATCTGAAGGCGCGGCACAAAGCCGGCGTGCTGTTTGTCGCGAGCGACGAGAGCCGTGCCGAGCGGCTCGGCGGGATTCTGCAGGGAGTGGAGCCGGGTTGGGGTGTGTCGTGGTGCTGCCGCGCTTCCATACATCCTTTCGATGAGATCGAACCGTCGCGCGAGACTACGGTCGCGCGCTAGCTCTGAAGCCAGCCAAAGCGAAGCAAGATACAAGGTCTACAGTGCTCTTTTCCTGATGTTGCTTTGCTCGCCCTCTCGAGTGTGTCATTATCCTGAGCGGGCAGATCGCGCGAAGCCTGGGCGGCTGCTTTCGGACTTTAGAGCGCGACCGAGACGTTCGCCGGCGCACGCGGCTCGCTCCGATCCGGCTTAGCCAGGCTTGGTCACCCCTGCGGGAACCCGCTACGTGCTTAGGAACGCTCGCGAGCGACTGAGGTTATGGCAGCAATTATCGCAGGAAGGATCACCGCTATGCACCGCCGCAGCGCTCTCGCAATTTTTCTCGTCACCTTGGCTGCTCCACGCCTCGCATTCGGGGTCGTCGCTCGGCGTCGCCAGACGCCGAACATGCTGAACAGACGCTCGCTGTAGGCACGGTCGCACTTGAGACAAGCAAGCTGGCGATGGCGAAAGACGACTGGGTAAAGCGTTTCGCCGGTTACGAGGTGGCGGAGCAGACAATGATCGCCGAAAAGAAGCGGCAGAAGCCGTCGACAAGCTCAAGAAGTCATCGAATTTCGATGGAGATTATGTCGCGGCGCAGCTCGACGGGAACCAGCGTCTTTTGAAGATACAGAACGATTATATTGATTCGGGTGAAAGGAAGAATCGCGCGGGACTCGATGTCGCCAGGATGGCCCGAACGCTGATCAACGAGCATATCGGCCTACTGCAAACGATCCAGAAGACGCTGAAGGCCTGAAAACCTCTTCCATCTGAAATGATAGTAGCCGCCATGGATCGAAAGCGGGCATCCGCAACGCATGTCACGTTGATCAGTATGGCCGCTTTGGCACGAGCAATCTCCCGTGCGTCTAGCGCGTTGCTTAAGAAGACAGAATAATGCGGTCAGTTTCGTGCTTTATTGTACTGGCGTTGCTCGCCTTGTCGTCCTACCCGGCCCATAGCCGGGGCTTTGGATATTTCTTCGCTCACTCCAAACCGTCTGGTGCGTGTTCGGGGCAACAAGTTGTAGCGACTTACTATCACTCAGGACGACGTACGGCGAGCGGACAGGCGTTCAACGCCAGCGGCTATACGGCGGCACATCGCACGTTGCCGTTCGGATCGCAGGTGACGGTAACCAACCCGCAGAATAGCGCGACTGTTACAGTGACAATCAATGACCGTGGCCCGTTCACGCGCGGCGTGACCCTCGACCTAGCTCCAGGCGCAGCGCGCGCGATCGGGATGCGCGGGACGCAATGGGTCTGTATGATGTGATACCGCGCGAACGCGGTTACGGCGGCCGTCTCGACGCCGAGTCCGCAGCATTCTTCAAAACGTCACAAACGAAAACGTTTAGACGGACGTCATTTGATTTTTGCCAACAAATGTTTTTCGGAATGGGTCTCGACGATGATCGGCGTGGGGGTCCCGTTATCTCAATTCAATGAAGTCAATGGCCGGAAGGGGTCTCGACGATGCCGATTGGGATTAATGTTCGATCAGCATTCACAAACTCCGGGCCGTTCAGAGCGTAAGGGGAAAGGAACGACGGCTCGATCGTCGTCCAGTCGCTTCAACGCCGGGACCATGGGCCGCAAGCCAGAGATCACCGGAGTCCGCGCCCGCGATCCCGGAGCGTTCAAATCTGTACTGGTCCGCATAAATATTGAAGGCTGGAAGGCCCTAAAGATCCTGGAGGCCGAACATGAGGCGACGCTAAACGCGCTCGCGGTTGAGGCCTTTAATGACCTTAGTGAAGAGGCATGGGAAAAGACCACAAGTCGAGAACCCCCTACTCGATTGAGCGAGATCGGTCCTCCTAGAAAAAAGTTTCCAGACTCGACGGTCCTCTTTTAGCTGTTTCTCATCCGAGCAAGCCCGTAAGGTGTTTCGGTGGAAGGGCGGGTCATGAAGGACATGCAGAGGCACTTGGAGACGCTTCGCGCAAACATTGAGCAATGCGAGCGCCTTCGCCAGGGCACAAAAAGCAAGATAAAGCGCGACATATTTGGACGACTGGCCGCTCACTATAAGGTGCTGGCGGGCGAGCTGGAACGCGCGATAGCAGAAGCGAAGTTGGAAAAGTAAGCGCCGTTGGCAACATGCCCGACAAAGAATCACGCGATCAGAATCCCGAGTCTCCTGAGCCGTCGCGCCAGGAGGAAGCACTGCAGGTCGTCCGAAAGTACATCGACGACCTACAGGCGTTCATTGAGGAGCTCCGCGCTCATCTCTCGCGGACACCTCCAACGTGAAGTAAGTCGGACTGGAGTCGGGTAACGGGCCGCCATTGACTACAAGCTTCCAAGTTTTTAGGGCCCAAATTCCCCTCGCAGCGGAATCGCGCAGAACCTCGCCTGCCATTTTTACGGCCTCGGCCTTTGCGATATCGATGCTGCCAAGCTCCATACCCTGGTGATCGGGCAACGCAGTTCCGTCAAGGACGTGGAAATGATAGCGCGACATGCCTGCTCCTCTGCGGTGATCGTGAGAAAAATCCGCTTCCAGCGCCCGTTCCTATGTTATGTGCTGGCCAATTCGTTGCGACGAATGGGCCCTATTATTCAGCCGCGCCAAAGCCCATGCTGCCGCGATGACGGGGACTGACGCCGACAGGTTGCGACGAAGCTGAGGACTAGCGACAGCTTGCGGCGAAGGCGATAACGCCGCTCGACCGGGACGAATGGCTGAACCTCGCTGCTGAATGGCTCCAGCTACCGGATCCACCTCCGTCTTGAGCAGACCCTCAACCTCATCGAGCCGGCACCCGGTCATGGCACGTGCGCCAAGAGCATCTGCCTCCTGGACGCGGTTTCGAAGCTTCTCAAGTTCTTCGAACTGTTCCAGAAGTGCCTCGAAATTCTGACGGAGAATTGAGACACGCTCGCAAGCCTCATCGCGCTT
>DASRBG010000169.1:0-7390 GCA_035653735.1 Gemmataceae bacterium | reverse complement strand
GTTCCTCGCCGGGTCCGGCAGCTATTCAAAAGAGCAGATCGAACTGTTCGGGGAAGTCTTCAAGATCCTGGTCGCCGCCATTGAATTGAAGGCGCGGGAAACGCTCGCCCGCACCATCGCAACCGATCCGAACATGCCCGCGGCGCTGATGCGGGCATTTGCGTTCGATGAGGAGATCGCGGTGGCGGGGCCGGTTCTCCGCAAATCGCCGGCGCTCAGCGAAGCGGATCTTGTCGCCAGTGCCCGCTCCCAGGCGCAGGGGCACCTCTACGCCATTGCGCAGCGGCAGGTGCTGACTGAAGCGGTCACGGATATCCTTATTCAGCGCGGCGAAAACAAGGTCGTGTATGCCGTGGTCGAGAACGCGGGGGCCCGTATTTCGGATCTCGGCTTTCGCGAGCTCGTCGCGCGTTCCGATAAGGATTGCGAGCTCGCAGTGCGCGTCGGAGCGCGTCGGGATATTCCGCGGCATCACTTTCTGAAGCTGCTGGAGATCGCCTCGGCAGCGGCATGCAGCAAAATCGTCGCGGCACACCAGCAACTTGCTGAAGCGGCGCGGCAAGCAACGACAGATGTGGTCGATCAGATAAACCAGGCGGTTCGCGACACCTGTGCGGCGCACGCAAGAGCAAGGACAAAGGTCAGGCGACGCAAGTATTGGCGAGAGCTCAGCGAGGCCGACGTCCAGGGTGCGGCGCGCGGAGACGATTTCGAAAGGGTGGTACTGGCGTTGTCGGTGCTGGCCCGCTGCCCTATCGAGGTAGCCGAGCGGGCGGTTCTCAATGAGAGCCCGGGTGCAGTGCAAATTGTTGCGAAAGCCGCCGGGTGCTCCTGGCCAACGGTCAAGGCTCTCCTGCTCATGAGAACAGCGGGGCGCATGATGTCAACGACGGATCTTGATCGTGCGTGCGAAAATTATGACCGCCTCGAGCTTCGAACCGCACAACGGGTGCTTCGGTTGTACAAGATGCGTCGAAACATGGCCGGCAATACCAATCGGTCAACTGGCTCGAGCGAATCCCAGCCGTTGGATCGTCCCGACGACATCGAATCCGCAGCCTAGTCGCGCCTGCAGACAGTGTTTGCGAAGCGCCGGGAACGGAAGAACAATCAATCCCGCACCGCTCGGCAATCCCGGTACAGACGCGGCAGGGCTATCGCAGACCCGACGCCGAGGAGCACCGGATTTTTCTTCCAGCCTAAGGCACAGGGATGCGCGAATTATCGATGCCGTCGAGAAAATAGTCGGCGGGGCAGCCGGCATAGCGGGAGCCAGCTGGCTTTTGCCGGTTTTGGCGCCGCGCATGTTGCCCCGCGGCAAACACCGGCCTGCTGCGCCAGCTTCGGTCCGCGACGGAGGCGGTCGCTCACCACAGCTTCTGGAACAGGACCAGGAGCGTCGCGAACAGCAACGTTGCCGCGAGCCCGGTTAGCAGTTCGATGGTTTCACGATCGTGGTACACGGTCGGTTTCCTGACAGCTCCGTTCTATTCTGCGCTTCACGCGCTGGTTGAGTCAACCGGTTCAGAGACGAAGCGCCGTCCTGTGAGTTAGGTGACGTGCTTCAGTGATCAACGCTTCAGGCCGCGTACTGCGCTCTACTGGTGATGTTTCCACAGCAAGCAAGGCGGCCACGGAGCCCGGCGCTCACCTCGATCCTGATCGCAACTTTAAAGGGCGATCCCCTTTCCCTGCAGGAGTTTTGGCCGCGTTTTTGTCGAACTCGCTGCGCCGTCATCGATGAAGCGCGTCAGGGCCTGCCAAGGGCGAGAGGGCGTAACGGATGGTCTTCGCGAGCTCGATCTCTGTGGCTGATCAAGGCCAGCCTGGCACGAGCCAGGCTTCAAAAGGCGCGAAGGCAACTAATTAGCATGGCTGCAATCGAAAGGGCTATCATTCAATCATTCCGACAAGCACTGCGCAAATGACGTGTGCCGGCCCAGCGTTAACGGCGGTTCTCAGGGCCTGGGCAGGGACGCAACGGACTTAGTTCGGAAATCTCCGTTGGGTGGCGTCTGCGCCATGCTTTCTCGTCCGATAGATACCGAGGACGCGAAGGGATGTGTCCATGCTCAGTCTGAAGAAATCAACTTTCAGTTGATCCAGATCTCCAGCCGTAATTCGATAATCGGGGGCGCCCAAGAAGAGCAGGGACATTGCCGTTGGCCATGAGAACCCCAAGGCCTTTGCCAGGATGAGCACTGGTTCGCGATTCCTGTCGACCAATGCCCTCTCGACGATATCGATCGAAACGGAAGACAACAGCGACAGGGCGACGACCGTCTCATTTAATTTCAGCGAATGGGCAAACTCGAACACCTTGTCTTCAGTGAGTTGCCCCCATTGATGTAGCTTTGCAACTGTTCGCCTGGCGCTAAAGTAGTCCTTCGAAGCAGGACCAAACCTGGCGTGGAATGCGCCGGCAACGTCGGTCACGACGTTCTGAATCTGGCTCCCCATCTCTGGGCGTTCGTGGGCCAGTTTTCTTCGCACCTCATCGGATGCCTTGGAAATCAATTGATGAAACAGATGCCTCGGAATGTCCTTCCGAAGACCCACGCTCTCGGCAAGGATAGAATCTCCATCCGAACGTCGCACCAGGTGGAGGAAGCTGGAGTTCGACAACTGTGCTCCGTTGTTTTGGGCGACTGACGTGACAACTTCCCTGGATCCCCGTACCACCAGGATGTCAGTGACCGCTTCCGGAACCGACTTCCGTTGCGAGATGGCAAATAGGTGCTGCTGACCTTTGTCTCTCGCGCAGGCAATCAGTGTCTTGGTGTCGAGCCGTTCCGAATGTTGCAGCACGGGCCTCGCAACCTCTATCGAGTCGTCAGAGGCGAGTTTCCTGACGACATCGAAAGGCGCGTTGTCACTAGCAGCCAGCTTGCCAGCGAGCCGAACGCGGGTGTCTTGTTCGATTTCCTTGGCCAGCCGACCGATTATCTCGCCGAAGGTCCAGATTTGCTCTTCCGAATAGGAGCCGGCGATCAAAAGATCAGTTGCATGCCACAAGGCCTCCAGGCAACGTTCAGGGGTCCCTTTGGAAACCGCTTCTTCGAGATCGGCTAAGAACGTTTTCTGATCGGCCATCTGATTGGCTCTGCTGCGACAAAACACCGGTGAAAAGAGCTTTCAACGAATGCCGGTAGAATAAGCCCTTCCGGTTTGAAATATTGTAAAGTTCTCTCTCAATTTCCGGAGAGATTAACCAGACGAAAATGGAGCAACTAAAATTCTTCCTTTCGGATCGCACAGAGATGGTGTGCGGCGAACAGAGGCACCATCTTAAACGAGGACGGCTATTTGCCCGCAATTCATCGTGGGCACGACCCGTGCATCTACAAGCGCAGAGCAGCCGTTGCCGAGCCGCTTTTGCCTGTGCCGCTGACCGACCGCATGCGGCGTATTCAGGCCTAGTCCGGCAACTGGCGCCGAACGGCTTGGCGCAATCAACTAGGCCGCGGGGAGCTTGGTTGGCCATCCGGACCTCGCGCAATGGGATGTCGCGTTCAAGCTATGGGATACGCCTGTTGGGGCTTCGCGAACTTCGGATGTCGACACAATCGAATTGCCGGTTCTCAGGTCAGTGTTCGTCGTAGCCCGTCAGGCGCTTGTAAATCCACTGCCGCCCGTCATGCCGTCGCCAGACGTTGCCCCAGACCATGCCGCCATCGATCGACCGCCTTGGAATGATGATCCGCCAGACATGCCAAACGCGAGCCCATGGAGGCTGCGTCTCGTGCCATTGACATCATCTTCGGGGTTGCTCCACGCGCTCAGTCCCATCTCAAAACCTGTTGTTCGATAAAACGGAGTCGCCGAGCGGAATATTCGCTCGGCGGCTTCGCCCAGCCCTGAAGGCGTACACACCCGGACGAACGGCAATGTCCGGCGGTGTTATTGTAAAGTTTATGTGCCGACGGCAACGCTGTTCCCGAGTTAAGCTTGATGTCAGCGCGGGAGGTTAAATCGGGAACTCGCAGCAACGTCGCCCGGCTGCAACAATCGGTTTCAAATCGCGTTGGAGATCACGGCTGCGACTGGTGAATTCGTCTGAGGAGTGCTTAACGGGATCAGCCGAGCGATCGTGCCCTGGGGTAGGTGAAAGACACGATGCCCGGCCGCCCAGCCGCGCGGGAGCGCGGCCGTCTACATTAGACCACGGGCGGCTTAACGATGCACCAAGGCGGATCGAAGCGCCTTCACGGCGCACCTGTATCGCGAAAGCCGCCCGTGAGGGCTCCGTTCCAAAGGTGACCCCGTAGCCCGCTATAGCTTGCGATCAGTGCGGCGAGGCGTTGTGTGACTGGCGGCCCCTTCGTACGCGGCCGAGGCCGCATGTCTCGGCGCATCGTGACCATCGGCCGCCGCCTCGGCGTTTCCGGATACCGGCGCCGGATGATCAAGGCACACACCACGCATCGGCGCCAGTTTGCCGACAAAGGTGATGATCACGGAGAAGGGCCCGACGTCGGCGGACTGGCGATCAAAAAGGCTACAGCTTGCCGATGCTGCGAGGCGATTTTCTATGATCTGGTCCACGGCGCTTGGCTCCGCTCAGCTTCCGCAGGTAGTAGCCTTCCCGCTGGACCGCGGACCTAATCGCGGCGCTGACTCTGATGGCCTTCTTTCTCTTGCGCCACTTTCCTGATGCCGAACTAAGCGGCAGTTGCGCGCCTCTTTCGACGACGAGCAGATCATGCCTATTGTTCAAGTAAACCTCGAACATGCTTTCCCCCGAGCAACGAACGAAATCAACTTTGAAACAGAGCGCCGCTAACAAATTGTAGCGGTCCGCCGCAATTGGCGGTTCCGACATGGAATGTAACAGTAGTTCTCGGTTAAACGCTAGTCTGTGAATAGTGGGAATCGTGTTCGGCGGCTAACAGGCTGGCTCACGCTTTGCGCTCGGATCCTGCCGACGCGTCACGCACCGACAAGAACCGATTGCTCGACCGACGTGAGCAGGACGACGACATCGTCGCCGCCAATGCGGTGCATGTCCCGCGCGCCAGCTGATCCCGGGTGATGGAATGAGCAAGGCACCTGCAGCGGCGGGCTACTGGCGCCTTGTAGCGCGGCCCCTAGGAGGGCGTGCGGCGCTCCGAGTACGTCATCCTACTGAATACGACGCCGAGCAGTGAACCTCTCGCGCCAAGCCTGTGCAAAAAAAATGTTCGCAGGAAAGTTTTCAACCGACTGAGTCAAGCCTTAAAACGAAATGATGAGCCACACCGCCAGCATGGCATTGAGGGTGCCGACGGCGATGATGGCAAGCTCCAGCGCTTTGACCATGGCTGCTCACTCCCGTGTGATGGTGCAGCATCGAATCGCTCAGCAATCGAATCACGCTTAGCCCGCG
Source organism: Gemmataceae bacterium (assembly GCA_035653735.1). Lineage (GTDB taxonomy): Bacteria > Planctomycetota > Planctomycetia > Gemmatales > Gemmataceae > JAJPHU01. Next base: position 2,025 of record DASRBG010000169.1, on the reverse strand, counting down.
GCGAAAAGTTAGTGCCGCTGACTCATCCGGGCAGGAATACTGACGTTGAGCCCGGGAGGCGGCGGGACCGCGATCAAGCTGACGGCGTCGAGAGCGGGGCGAGGTGCTGCTCTTAGGCTTGTGTGCAGCCGTCCGGCTGCCGACGCTTGGACGGAGACAGGTCGCCCCTGGCCTTTGCGCCGCCTTAATGACGTTTCAGGCTTGGGAATAGGAGCGTCATAATACCGGGTGACCTGGGCCGCATCGGGTCGTTCCGGCGGCGCGGACGCGAGGCACTCGGTACCTGCTTGCCTCTCGGGCCTGTTGCAAACCTTGAAGGAAGAATGCTGGACGAAAAGCGCAGACTGCTGGAGCAAGCCGACCGCTGTCGCCGGATAGCGCAGTCGACCACTAACGCCGAAACGGCGGATATGCTGCTTTGCATTGCGCGATCATATGAAGCCCAAGCGACGCTGATCAACGAGGGCCAAAGCGCGATGAGATTGGGTTGAATCATCATGGCGCTTTAGCTCTTTGATTGCGCGTGATCGTTTCGGAAAACCGCTACACACTTTTCCTGATCATGCTCTAGGAGCCTGTCTATTTAGCGTTGGTTAGAGCCTGATGATAGTGTGAGGCTGCTGTCAGACGGCTGCCAGCTTGCGCAGGTTGTGCGCGGTGCAGATGATCGCCCATTCGGCCTTCACTTTCTCGATGCCGCGCAACAGGAACTGTCTGAAGCCTCTGGCCTGCTTGATCTGTCCGAAGACCGGCTCGACCACCTGCTTGCGCAATCGATAGCGGCTGCGATGGCCGGCGTGCTTGAGCTTGGCGCTCATCCGGGCGAGGAGCGATCCGGGCTTGGCCGGCCGCTTGGCGGTGGGGGACGTGGCTCCGTGCTTCTGCCGCCCCGTCGCGATGTAACCCTTGATCCGCCGCCGGCTCAGCGTGCGAAGATTGGTCGCCGAGCAGTAGCCTGCATCGGCCGATACCTCGTCCGGATTGCTGCCCAGGTTGGCCTTGATGCCGTCGAGCAGGGGAGCGAACTGCGCCTGGTCACTGCCGTTGTTGTCGAGGGTGTGCGCGACGATGATCTGCGCCTCGGCATCGACCGCGGCTTGCGCGTTGTAGCCCTGGATGTAGCCGTCCTTGGTTTTCAAGATGCGGCTTTCGGGATCGGTGAAGTTGCGCTGCGCCTTGGTCTCCGGCTCTTGTTTCGGTGACGCCGGCGTCTTACCGGTCTTTTTCCGGCCTTCCGCCTGGCGCTTCTCTTCCGCCTCGGCCCGCCGCCGCATCTCCTCTTCGGCGGCCGCCTTGGCTTCCGCCTCCAACTCGGCCTTGGCCGCGCGGATCTTCTCCAGCCGCTTCTGCTTGTCGGCCACCCAATCCGGCATCTCATCGCCGCGCTTGTTGCCGTAAAGCTGGTCCTCCTCCGCATCGGCGGCCTCGGCGGCTTTGAGCCAGCGGTCCACCTCGGCTTGAAGCTCCGCTTCCCGCTTCTTCATGCGCTCATAGCTCATCGCTTTGTGTTTCGAGGCGTTCGCCTTGATCTTGGTGCCGTCGAGCGCCACGTGCCCGAGCTTCACTAGGCCGGCCGTCTCGGCGAGCTTCAACACCTGCACGAACAGTCCTGCCAGGGCCTGGAGATGCCGCTTGCGGAACTCCGAGATCGTGCGGAAGTCCGGCGGGTCGCCCGCCACGATCATCATGAAGTCGGCGCGTTCCACCGCCGCCTTGGCGATCCGGCGCGACGAGTACACCCCGCTCGCATAGCCGTGCAGAAGCAGCGCCGTCATCAGCCGCGGATCGAACGGCGGCTGGCCGAGCACGCTGCGATAGCTGCCGCTGATCGCAGACAGGTCAAGCTCCTCTCGTACCAGCGCCACGATCAACCGTGACAGGTGGTCCTTAGGCACGTAGTCTTGCACGCTCGGCGGCAGAAGCTGCGCCTCATCGATCTTCCAGGGGCGAAAATCCTTGCTCATAGCCACGCAACGAATCAGACTCGTCGCCACTTGACCAGAGACTACTTGGACAGGCTCCTAG
>DASRBG010000168.1:0-21330 GCA_035653735.1 Gemmataceae bacterium | reverse complement strand
GGGGCGTTCACGCTGTCGGGCGACAGTTCGGCGTCCTCGTCGGCGGACTGGTTCTTCGCCAGCCTTTCTAGCACCATCAAGGACTTCAACGATGACGGCGTGAAGGATGAGCACAATAACAACGCCCTCGGCGTCTTTTAGGACGAACCGATAAGGCGCGCCACACAGCCCGAGACGCGATCGTGAGGAAGAGGTGGGTTTGCTATCGCCACCGCTCTCTTGCGATCGCGTCGCTAGTCAGCCCGGCGGAGCGGGAGCAGGGCCGGCCGTGGACGATCACCTCACGAAAAAAATCGAAAATCCGTTGGGGAACTCAGCTCTCGTTTTCGCACTGATGTACAGGAGATAGTTCGCGTCTCCCCGTCGCCAACCGTTTCCTTCGTCACCGGCAAGGCCCACTAGGCCCTCACTCAACGAACAGGAGACTTCCCATGTGGTTCAACGAGCTATGGCAACGCTGGATGGGACAGGCTCCGCGGCAGCTTCGGCGGCGTTGCCGTCCGCCCCGCGCGCGGACGCGCTTGACTCTGGAAGCCCTGGAGGAGCGTACGCTGCTTTCCAACCCCGCGACCACCAGCGACTTGATCGCCGCTATCAAGAGTGCCAACACTTCCAGCACGCCAACCACGATCACGTTACAAGCGGGCGCCATCTTTAATTTCACATCGGCGGACAACTTCATTGACGGACCCAACGCCTTGCCGGTCATCACGGGCAACATCACCATCGTCGGCAACAACGACATCATCGCGCGAACCAGCTCGACGGCGGATCGCTTCTTCAACGTGGCCAGCGGCGGATCGTTGACCCTCCAGAACCTGACGCTGCAAGGCGGCAAGGCACAAGGGATAGGCACGGCAGCGGAGGGCGGGGCCATTTACAGTTCGGGCACGCTGAATCTGAGCGGCGTGACGGTCAAAAACAACGTGGCTCTGGGCAGCAACGGACTGAACGCACCGACGGGAGGGGGAGGCGGCGGCACGGGCGCGAACGCTTTCGGCGGCGGCTTGTACGTGGCCGGGGGCAGCGTCAGCGTGAACAGCGCCTCGACCTTCAGCAACAATTTCGCCCACGCCGGCAATGGCGGCCACGGCAACCCAGACACCGGGAAAACCGCCGGCAACGGCGGCGCTGGCGGTTTGGCCGCGGGCGGCGGCATCTACGTGGCCGGAGGTAGTTTCGGTCTGAACAACGTCACCCTCAGCGGCAATCACGCCGCCGGCGGCTCCGGCGGCAACGGGGCCAACGGCACTAAGAAAGGCTTTGGCAGCGCGGGCGGCGCCGGCGGCGCGGGCTTGGGCGGCGGCTTGTATGTAGCGGCGGCAGGCAACCTCACTCTGAGCAACGACACCTTCAGCGGGAATTACGCCGTTGCCGGCTCCTCCGGCGGAATGGGCGGCCGGAGCGGCTTGGGCATTTTGTACGGCGCGGGCGGCGCCGGCGGCGCGGGCGCGGGCGGCGGCTTGTACGTGGCAGCGGTAGGCAGCCTCACCCTGAGCCACGACACCCTTAGCAGTAATTACGCCTTTGGTGGCTCCGGCGGCAACGGCGGCAACGGCGGAAACAATGCATCCGGCACCGGCGGCAGCGGCGCCGTTGGCGGCCAAGGCGGTATCGGCAGCGGCGGCGGCTTGTACGTGGGCAAGGGCATTGTCACCCTGGTCAACGATACCATCGCCGGCAATCAAGCTCTCGGCGGCACAGGCGGCAGGGGCGGCAACGGCGGCAACGGCGGCACCGTCGATTTCTTCCACTGTTACAATGGCGGTCCTGGCGGCCCTGCCGGTGGCGGGGGCGCAGGAGTGGGTGGCGGCTTGTACGTGGATCAGGGCAGTGTCTCCCTGCTCAACGACACCCTCAGCGGCAACTCCGTCTCGGGCGGCAACGGCGGAATCGGCGGCAACGGCGGAATCGGCGGCAGCAACGGCGTTCACCAAGCCAACGGCGGCACGGGCGGTGCCGGCGGCGCCGGCGGGGATGCCGCGGGCGGCGGCCTCTACGTTCCCGCATCCAACGTCACCTACAGCCTCGCCAATACCTTAATTGCCGAGAACGCCATTCTGCACATCGGCGCAGGAGGAGCAGGAGGAAAGGAGGGCAATGGCGGAGCGTCAAAGCCCGGAGCTAACGGTTCAAACGGCATTGCCTCTGGTCCCGATGTCTCCGGCACCGTCCTCTCCAGCGATCACGACCTCATCGGCGCCAGCGACGGCAGCAGCGGATTCAGTATTGGCAACGGCGACCTGATGGGCACCATCGCCAATCCGCTCAATCCCCTCCTGGGACCGCTCGCCTACAACGGCGGACCCACCCAGACCATGGCCCTGCTGGCCGGCAGTCCCGCCATCGACCATGGGGACAACCACGCCCCCGGCCAAACCACCGTCGACCAACGCTACTACGCCCGCCGCGTCAATGGCGGCATCAGCGACACCGTCGATATCGGCGCCTACGAATTCGGCTCCCAGCCGGGCATGTTCACCAAAGGCTCCGAGCTACTGATTATCGGGGACCAGTCGGGAAACCCCACGAACGACTCGGCCGTCGTCGGACTGAACGCGCTCGGCGGCGTGTATGGCGTCCTCAACGGCGTGACCGACAGCTTCAACCCCGGACAAATTACCTCGATCTTTATCGCTCTGGGCGGCGGCAGCAACACCATCACCATACTGGGCACGCCCTCGGGAGTGACAACCGACGATGTCGGCAGCGGCAGCGATACGGTGACCTTGGGCAACGGCACTACGCGGAACATACTCGGCGATGTCAACATCGAGGGCACGGCGCCCCTCACCAACACCATCGTCCTCAACGATGCGTCCGATACCCATGCGCGAACCGTGACGGTGAGCAACATGATTGGCGGCGCTAACCCGTCGGACTACGAAGGCAACACCGATATTTGGGGCCAGGTCAGCGGCTTGGCTCCGGCCAACATCAACTTCGAGTATGACGATACCGCCAGCGTGACGATCGACGGCAGCAACGGGGTCAGCACCTATAACATCCAGGCCACCGGCGTTGCAACCACTGTCAACGGCGGCGTCGGCAACGATACCTTCAATGTCGGCAACGGCAACAGCCTCCGCGGCATCCAAGGCGCCTTGACCATCAAGGGCGGCGAGGGCACCAACACCCTCAATGCCAACGATTCCAGCAGCGCCAAGGGACAGCACTATTCTCTCTCCTTCACGCAACTGGCGGGCAGCGACTTCGCCCCCATCACCTACGCTTACGCTTCGCTGTCCGCGATCCATGTCACCGGCAGCGGCAACGATACGCTTACTCTCCTCACCCCGGCGGTCGACGCTACAACCTTCAACGGCGGCAGCGGTACCAACACGCTGGTGGGACCGAACGCCACCACCGCTTGGATCATCTCCGGCGCCAACTCCGGCAAGGTGGACAACGTCGCCTTCAGCAACTTCCAGAACCTGGTCGGCGGCACCGGCAGCGACAGCTTCAACTTCACCACCAGCACCGCCAGCGTCTCCGGCATCATCAACGGCGGCGGCGGCACCAACAACACCAACACGCTCAGTTACACAGACTTGGGCAGCAGCTACCGGGTCAATGTGAAACTGAGCAGCAACACGGCCGGCTCGGCCACCGCCATCGGCGGCGGCTTCCGTAACATCAACTTCCTGGTCGGCAGCACCGACCCCGCCAACACGCTGCAAGGCCCCAACAGCACCAACTACTGGGTCATCACCCACACTAACGCCGGCTACGTCAACACCGGCCCGACCAGGGTCTTCACCTTCACCGGCATGCCTCATCTGGTCGGAGGCACCGGCGTGGACGACTTTCGGTTCAACAGCACCAGCGGCCAGGTTCTCGGCATCAACGGCGGCGGCGCTCCATCGGGTCAAGGCGATTGGTTGAATTACTCGTTGTTTTCCAGCACGAGCACGGTGACGGTGAACCTGGCCACCGGCTCGGCCACCAACGTCAACGGCGGCGCAGCCGGCGCGGTCACGGGCATTCAGAACGTGGTCGGCAGCGCCAGCGGCACCAACCATCTGACCGGCGATGCGCAGGGCAACATCCTGATCGGCGGCAGCGGGTTGAACACGCTGACCGGCGGTAGCGGCAACAGTCTGCTGATTGGCGGCAGCGGTCACGGCAGCATCACCGGCGGCTCCGGCCAGGACATCCTCATCGCCGGAACCACGACGAACAATGCCTCCACGACGGCCGGAGAGGATGCGCTGATGGCCATTCTGGCCGAGCTGCACTCGGCAGACACCTTCGCCGATAAGGTGTACGACCTCATTCACGGCAGCAACGTGGGCGATCCGGCCCCTCACGGCCACGACCTCAACGGCAGCAACAAGCTGACCTGGGGTGGCACCGTGCGGGCGAGCAGCGGGGCGTTCACGCTGTCGGGCGACAGTTCGGCGTCCTCGTCGGCGGACTGGTTCTTCGCCAGCCTTTCCAGCACCATCAAGGACTTCAACGATGACGGCGTGAAGGATGAGCACAACAACAACGCCCTCGGCGTCTTTTAGAACGAACCGATAAAACGCGTCACACGACGCCAGAGGCGATCGTAAGGGAGAGGCGGGTTTGCTATCGCCACCGCTCCCTTGCGATCGCGTCTCGGCTCACGCGGCCCCATGAAGACACTTTGAGCTTGGGGCGCTAATCAAACCCGGTTGGCGGGGATGGACAACACGTTCTGAATGTCGTCGCCGTGCGTTCAGGGTGCGCTGTGCGTGACAGGTTCGGCGGATGGGCAAGGGAGATGCATCTTCTGCGGTGGGTCGAGGCAGCGACGGAACGGGTGGCGGCAACGCTTTTTGAGGGGAAAAGACTTGCTCTCGCACCTTCGGGGGTTAGAATCAATCGCTAGCGTAGTAACTGAGGCCCGGGAGAGGGCCATCTGGGAAAGATCGGATTTAGCGACAAACGTCGGAAACCCATTGGCCGCAATTGTGTTCATTGCGGGGCTTATTTCAACCACCTGCCAACGCCAATTAAGGTACCGATGCGGTATTACCAACCTCGATCTGTGAAAAAACCAATCGACTTGTGGAAGAGCCGATCAGGGTAAAGTATACTCAAGTCTTTCGGTCTATTGGGGAGGTTCTGCCATGACAAACGTCAACCATCGCAAGGTTCCAAGATCTTCCAAGCCTCTCGCCCCTCGCACTTCCTACCCCGTTCCTCATGTCGACCGTCGCAAGTTTCTAAAGTCCTCCACCGGCTCGTTGGCAGCACTATCGGCACTTTCCTACGCCCGCGCGGCTGACGCGCCGAGCGAAAAGGTGACGCTCGCGCTCATCGGTATCGGCCCGGCTAAGTCTGAAAGCATCGTCAACGGGCGCGGTCGGCAATTGCTCGGTCTTTTTACGAGCTTCAACGACGTTGAGATTGCCTCTATCTGCGATCCGGACGAAAACCTCTTTCCCAGCGCACAGAAAGTCCTCACCCAGCGGAATCGCCGCGAGGCGCGGGTCGAAAAAGACATTCGCCGCGTTCTGCAAGATAAAACCATTGATGCGGTGATTGTGGCGACGCCCGACCATTGGCACGCGCTGGCCACCATTTGGGCGTGCCAGGCCGGCAAGCATGTCTTCGTTGAGAAACCCGCGTCGCATAATCTCGTCGAAGGACGCCGCATGGTCGAAGCCGCCCGCAAGTACAATCGCGTCGTGCAGCACGGCACTCAGAGTCGCAGCAGCGGCAGCGTTGGCAGGGCCGCCGAGTTGATCCGCTCGGGAAAGCTTGGCAAAATCCCCGCCGCGCGCATCTGGGTTGCCGGCGCGCGGCGCAGCATTGGTCATGTCAAGGATTCCGACGTACCCAAGGGAGTCGATTACGATCTGTGGCTTGGCCCTGCCCCGCGACGGCCCTTCAATGAAAACCGTTTCCACTACCGTTGGCACTGGATGTGGGATTTCGGCAGCGGCGAGATTGGCAATAACGGCGTCCATTACCTCGACCGGATTCGCTGGCTCCTCAATCTCGACGCCCCCACGCGCATTGTCGCCTCAGGCGGTAAGCTCTTTTATGACGATGATCAGGAAACGCCAGACACCTTGACGGTCAGCTACGACTTCCCCCATTGCAACGTCACCTGGGAACACCGCATCTGGTCTCGCGGGGCCAATGGCACCATCCTCTACGGCGAACGTGGCAACCTGATCATGGACCGCCACGGTTGGCACGTCGAAAACGGCATCGAAGCCGCGGACAAGGGCGACCTCGACGCCGCCGGCATGCCCGATGGCTCCGTCCACCAGCGGAATTTCATCGACTGCATCAAGAATTCGTCCGGCACCAGCGTCCGCCGACCCAATGCCGACATCGAGGAAGGACACAAGAGCACGCGCCTGTGCCACCTCGGCAATATCGCCTTTCGCACCGGCCGTGCCATCCGCTTCGACGAGAAAACGGAGACGTGCATCAACGATCCCGAGGCGAATCGGCTCTTGGGGCGAACGTATCGAAAGCCGTTCGAGGTGCCGGAGAGGGTGTGAAAGGCAAGTGTGGGGGAAAAGAAAAGGACGCGATCTCTTGCCGACACAACGCCTTTACTGAATCCAGCAAATCGAAAGTCACTGGCGAGCGGGGTTGCGTAAGCGCCCCGAGAGACGTTCTCGGGGCGCTTACGCAACTCCGCTCGCCAGACAGTAGCATTTCCAATGCTGGACTCAGTAAGGCGCATTTCTGGCCGCAAGCATTGGGCTGGCGCCTATTCTGTAGGCTTCGGGACGCAACCATTTTTCCATCGGCTGTTGCCCGGAGAGTTTCGGATGGATGCGAAAGGCACGCATGCCTCTTTGGGCGAGTGCATCCATTTCGCCCCCAGGATCGGGTCCGAACGGGTTAATAACGGTCAAATACAACGAGAGCTGGGTTCCCCAACGGATTTTCGATTTTTTTCTTCGTGAAGAGACTCTCTGCGGCCGACTTTGCACTCATGCTGCTGAGGCAAGCAGGAATGCGATGTTTGAGCGCCGCGTTTACTTCGGATCTTTCGAGGAACGTGCTTGCAACTGGCCAAGCAGCTCCTTGAAGTCCGCGCGCTCGCGCAGCACTTCGAGATCGCTATCGGCCGCCGCTTGCGCCGCATCGCGGTAGCCGGCGTCGACGGCCTGGCGCAGCCACGCCATCGCACGATCCGCCTCCGCATCGGCCCCTGAAGCGGCCGTGTCGCGCAGCACCCGCGCGGTGATCGCGCGCCAACAGGCGGCTTTGTACAGGCTTTTGGCATCGCGGAGGTCGAGCTTCTCCCACATCTCGGCGCTCGTCCGGCAGCCGGCCGCGTCCTTGTTCTTGGCGAAGTACCGCAGCCGCGTAGCGATCATCTGGAGCAACGTGCCCGGCCCCAGCACTTTGCCGGCGGAGAGGCGCAGACATTCGTCGATGACTTGCACGGCTTCGACGCCCCGATTGAGATGGATCAGAGTGACGGCCTGGTCGCCCATGGTCTCCAGCGTTTCGGGATGGTCGAGGCCGAGTTTCTCCTTCTGCAGCGCCAGGGTTTGACGTTGCAGCTTCAGGGCGTCTTCGTACCGACCGTTCTTGTTGTAGCTGTCGGCCAGGTTATTCATCGTCCGCAGCGTAATGAGGTGATTATCGCCATGCTTGATGCGCTGCAGCTTCACCGTTTCCTCCAGCAGCTGCATGGCGTCTTTATACTTGCGAAGGCTATTCAAACTATCCGCCAGGTTCATCATGGCGATGAGCGTCTCGGGATGGTCTGCTCCGAACTTGCTCTTGCGCACTTCCAACGTCTCCTTCCGCAGCGCCAGCGCCTTTTCATACTGGCGGAGATCGCGGTAGCAAACAGCCAGGTTATTCATCGTGTTCAGCGTGTTGGGGTGTTCGCGACCGAGCTGCGCCTCCTGCTCTTTGAGCGTATCTTCAAAGAGCTTGGCGGCATCGCCGAACCGGCCGAAACGATAGTAGCTGCTAGCCAACGCCGTCGCGCTCGATAGCGTGTCGAGGTGTCGGTCTCCCAGCACGGCTCGTGACAGCTTGAGCGTTTCTTCCCGCAAAGCGAGCGCTTCCTTGTGCCGGCCCGCCTGGGACAAGCTGCTGGCCAAGTTGTGCATGCTGTAAAGCGTGTCGGGATCTTTGGCGCCCAGCTTGACCTTGCGTAGCGCCAGCGTCTCCTGGTGGAGTTTGACAGCTTCCTCGATCCGGCCCAGGTTTTGAAGGCTAATCGCCACGCTCATCATGCTCGCCAGCGTGTCCGGATGATCGTGCCCCAGGACGGCCTCGCGCCGCGCCATCGCCTTCTCGCGCAACACGAGTGCTTCTTTATTATGGCCCAGCATTTCGTAGCCGTTAGAGAGCCCCACGATACTCTGCAAGGTCTCCCGTCCGTCTGGGCCTTGCTGCGCTTCATAGATGGCACGGGCGGCGGCGAATTGCTGGGCCGCGAGCTGCCCTTTGCCGAGTTCTAAGAAAGTACCCCCCATCGTCATGCGCAGCCGAGCCTCGATGAGCGGCTGCTCCTTGAAGCTGGTCTCGACCACCGGCAATGCCTTTTCGACCGCCCGCTCCACGGTCACATCTCGTCCCAGCCCGCCGCGCGCTGTCGGCCTTGCCGCGGCAAGGATGTGTTTCTGCACGAAATCGAGTACGGCCCGTGTCTCCGCGTCGCGCGTCTCGGCGAGCCGGCGTTGCTTCATTTCGTTCCCCTGCGCCGTCTCGGCCTCCTGCCGCGCCCATTCGGCGCGCACCAGCCCCGTCGTGGTCCCGATGATGCCCAGCACTAGCAACAGCGCGATGGTGCTCGCCGCCAGCACCGCTCCCCGATTCCGCCGAACGAACTTGCGAAACCGATAACCCCGCGAAGGCGGACAAGCTTCGACCGGCTCCTCGTTCAGGTAACGCTCCAGGTCGCGCGCCAGGGCATTGGCCGTCTCGTAGCGCCGTGCTCGGTCCTTCTCCAGACACTTCATCACGATCCAATCGAGATCGCCCCGCACTAGCCCCGTGAGCTTCTTCGGCTCAACACCGCGGTTGGCCGCGATCGCGGGCAGTTCTTCAGTCGTGTTCAGGCGCGTGCTGGGCATGGTCGGCTCTTCCTCGCGGACTCGCCGTAGCAGATCCAGTAAGCCCGAATCCTTCATCCCGTCCCCGCGCAGCGGCGTGGTGCCCGTCAGCAGCTCGTAGAGGATCACGCCCAGCGAATAAATGTCGCTCCGGGTATCGATATCGAGCTGGCCCGACTCCGCCTGCTCGGGGCTCATGTACTCCAGCGTGCCGACCACGGCGCCGGACTCGGTGGGCATCGTCTGGTCGGTCAGCCGGACGCCGATTGCCTTGACGATGCCGAAATCGATGACCTTGGGCACGGCCTTGCCGTCGTACAGCGCGACCAGGACGTTGGACGGCTTGAGATCGCGGTGGATGATGCTCTTCTGATGGGCGTGCTGCACGGCCTGGCAGATCGGCACAAAAATTTGCAGCCGCTCGCGGAGCGTCAAGCGGTGCTCATCGCAGTACTGGGTGATCGGCACGCCGCGGATCAGCTCCATCACGAAGTAGGGCCGGCCCGTCTCCGTGGTTCCCGCATCCAGGACCTTGGCGATGTTGGGGTGGTCCATGAGCGCGAGCGCTTGCCGTTCCGCCTCGAAGCGGACGATGATCTTGCTTGAGTCCATGCCGGGCCGGATGACCTTGACGGCGACCTGGCGATGGACCGGCTGGGTCTGTTCGGCCAGGAAAACGGTGCCCATGCCGCCCTCGCCGATCTGCTGGAGCAGCTTGTAGGGACCAATCTCCGTATCAAGATCGTCGCCTGTGGAAGCGCCGAGGAGGGCGTTAAGCTCCCGCGTCGGAGAGTCCAGAAAGGTTTCTTCCTCGACATGGACACGAAGCAAGGCTTCAACGCGCCGCCGCAATTCGCCATCTTCGCCGCACGCCTGGAGGATGTATGCGTGACGCGCTTCGGCATCTTCCATCTGGCGTGCGGTGTTGAAGATAGCAGCCTCATCGAGCTTGGACTCGGCCATGACACCCTCCGCAGGGGCAAGTGAAGGAAACGAACCGTGCCGCTTCCGCTGGGGAATCGCGATCTCTCTACCGGCTCCCCTCGATTTCCAGCCGGAGCCAGGACCGCGCGTAGGCCCAATCGTTGTCCGCCGTGGAAGTGGAAATGCCGAGCACCTGGGCCGCCTCCGCGATGCTCAGGCCGGCGAAGAAGCGCAGCTTGACCAGCTCTGCCTTGCGTTTGTCCTGGTTTTCGAGTTTGGTCAGCGCCTCGTGCAGGGCCAGGAGATCGAGCTGCGATCCGCCCTCGGCTGCTTCGATGTCCGGCAGTTCTTGGCGGCGGCGGTCTCCGCCCGCCTTCAGGCTTCGCTTGTGCCTGGCTCGCTCCACGAGGATCCGCCGCATGGCCTCGGCTGCGGCGGCGAAGAAATGGCCCCGACTGTTCCAGGGCTGAGCCGGCTCGTTGTCGATCAGCCGCAAGTAGGCCTCGTGGACCAGGGCGGTGGCCTGGAGCGTCTGTCCGGGCGCTTCGTGGGCCAGCCTTCTGGCTGCCAGCCGGCGTAACTCGTCATAGACCAGCGGAAGGAGCTGTTCGGCCGCCTGGAGATCGCCCTGATCGATCGCGGAGAGAATGCGCGTCACGTCGTTCATTGCCGGCCCCCGCATAAATCGAAATGGATTCTAGAGGATTTTAGGATGGCGCGAGCGGCCGTGCAAGGTAGAGGTACTTTTGAGACATGGAAAAGAGACGAGAAGCGTTTCGTTTAGCCGTGACCCGAAGGGGAGAGCTCCTGCGTTGTGGCGTGTCTCCGGACCGGGCCACTGGCTTGGACCCACACGTTGTGGCCCGGTCTCCGGACCGGGCCACTGGCTTGGACCGAAGGTCTCCCAAGCGGTGCCGGAGCGGAGACCTTCGGTCGCGGACCGTGGCGGGGTCCGGAGACCCCGCCACAACGGAGTTAGCTTACGCCGCTCGGAAGCCAATCAGAGCAGTCCCTTGATGAGGTTGGCGCCCTTATCCACGATGCGGATAGGCCGGCCGATGGGAGTGTTGTTCTGCTTCTTCCAATTCACGCCGAGCACCTCGCAGACCGTGGCCAAAAAGTCCAGCGCCGAAACCTTGCCTTCGACGACGTTCGCGCCTTCCGGATCGGTCTTGCCGATGACTTGCCCGCCTTTGATGCCGCCGCCAATCATGACGGTGCTCCAGGCGCGCGGATAGTGATCGCGGCCCGGCTTCGCGCCGCGCTGATTGATGCGCGGCGTGCGGCCGAATTCGCCCATCCACACAATCAGCGTGCTATCGAGCAAGCCGCGCTGTTTCAGATCGCTGACGAGGGCAGCTATCGCCGGATCGCACTGCTGCGACAGTTGTTTGACGCGCTCGAAATTGTTCTGATGCGTGTCCCAGCCGCCCAGCGTCACCTCGACGAAGGAAACGCCGGTTTCGACGAGGCGGCGCGCCAGCAAGCAACCGTCGCCGAAGCGGCTGGAGCCGTAGGCTTGGCGCGACGAGGCCGGCTCGCGCGATAGGTCGAACGCCTTGGCTTCCTTCGACTGCATGAGCGTGATAGCGCGACGATACATCGTCTTGTGATCGGCGCTGGCCTCCGCCTTGTATTCACGATAAAAAGCCGACTCCATCTCTTGCAGCATTCCCAATCGATCGTCGAAATGACTGCCGCCGACCATTGGCTTCAAGTTCTCGACGCCGCGGGCCGGATCGTTAACGATGAGCGGGGCATGGCGCGCCCCCAGGAAGCCGGGTCCATAGCTGCGTGCGCCGATGGAAACATAATTCGGCATCGGCGCATTGGGCTTGCCGATCTCGGCGGACACCAGCGAGCCGAGGCTGGGATAAGTCAGGCCGCCCTGCCCTTCTTTGTAGCCGGTGTGCAGATAATACTTGGCTCGGGGATGCGCTCCTTCGTCGGTGCTCATGCCGCGGAGGATGGCGGCGTGCTTCATCACCTTGGCGAATTTGGGAAAGTGTTCGCTGATCTGGATGCCGGGCACGGCCGTGGAGATCGGCTTGAATTCGCCTCCGTCCTTGGTGCCGGGCTTCATATCAAAGGTGTCCTTGTGGCTGGGACCGCCGTCCATCCACAGGAGTATGCAGGATTTATGCTTGGCCCGCGTTTCGGCCGCGCGGCTGGCCAACACCTGGAGCCAGCCCGACAGCGACACCGCCGAAACACCGGCCGCCGACAGCTTCAACCAATCGCGGCGAGACAACATGATGCGGACTCCTCAGAAGAAGATTTCACCACAGAGAAACTCGTCTTTTTTTCTGTCTTTTCCGTCCCTTTGGTCCCTTTTGTCTTTTCTCCGCGGCAAAATCCAATTTCAATGATTCAACGTAAATTCGCTGCTGTTGAGCAACACCCAGAGAATGTCGCCATAGGCTTGCCGGGGTTCGTCGCCGTGCTTGCGGACCAGGGCGAGACTGCGTTGCATCTCGTGCTGTGTTGGCCGGCGCGACAGCGTGGCCAGGTACAGGTGCTCGACGATTTGCCGCGGCGCTTTGCCCGACTTGAGCAAGGGCGCCACCATCGAGGCGTTGTTGAGCTGCGGCGAATTCATCAGCCGCAGCACTTGCGGGATGCCGGCTTGATACTCGGTCGCCTCGGCGCTGTCGTCGCCCTTGAAGAACGCGACGAACAGGGTGCGCGGCGAGACGTTGCGTAAACGAGCAGCGGCCGCGGCGGCAGGCGGACGGCGTCGCCCATTCGGCTGGTTCGGAGCGCCCATAACTTGCACGAGCGAATCGTAAAGTTGCTCCGGCGTCAGCACTTTGATGGCCATGCGGCTGAACAATTCGGGTCCAGCGTCGCGGTTGCCGGCGATGGGCTTGCTCGTCCGTTGATACGCCTCGCTGTTGCACAGGGCGCGGATGAACTGCTTCACATCGAAACCGCCGGCCGCGAACCGAGCCGACAAGTCCGTCAACAGCTGCGGATGCGACGGCTGATTGCCGTCGTGCATGTCGTCAACCGGATTGACAAGGCCTCGACCGAAAAACTGCGCCCACAGCCGATTGACCATCGCCCGACTGAAATACGGGTTCTTCGGACTGGTCATCCAGTCGGCCAGCGCGGGACGGTAGGCGTCGCTTCGCGCGAGGCTCGGCTGTTCGCCTTGCAAGAACTTCGGCGGCACGCGCTTGGCCGAGACGGGCAGACGAATAGGCCGGCCCTTGCCGTTCTCGTTGATGCCGAGCGTGCCACCCTGCCGCGCGATCTGCCGCGGATTGCCCTCGATGCGCACCTTGGTGAAGAAGGCCGCCATGCCCCAATATTCATCCTGCTTCCAATCCGTGAAGGGGTGATTGTGGCATTGCGCGCATTGCAGCTGCACGCCCAGGAACATGCGCGTGGCATTATCGGTCAGCTTGTCCGGCGTGGCGTTGGCCAGGAAGTAAACCACCGCGCCGTTCGCGTCCATGTCGCCCTCGGCGGTGAGGAGATCGCGCACCGTCTTGTCCCACGGCTTGTTGTCCTTGAAGCGCTTTTCGAGCCATGCCGTCATCTTGTCGAAGGGAACCGCGCGATTGTCGGACGTGCGGGGTAGCAAAAGGTTCTGCCAAATATCGGCTTGATGTTTGCCGTAATCTTCGCCGGCGAGCAATTCATCGATCAGCTTGGCGCGTTTGTTCGGCTCACGGCTGTCGAGAAACGCCGCCGCTTTCTCGGCGGAGGGAATGTGCCCAGTAATGTCGAGATAAACGCGGCGAAGAAATTCGGCATCGCTTGAGCGCGGCGAAGGCGTGGCCTTCTCGGCGCGAAGCCGGGTATCGACGGCCGTGTCGATGCGTTGCGTCAGGTCCATCTCTCTCGTTCCCACGTTCCGCGTGGGAACGCCGTCCGCAACGCTCCGCGTCGCGATCGGGCTTAGCATGGCAAGCGACAGGGCCAAAACCGTGGGTTGTATTAAGGTGGTGCGGTGCTTCATGTTGCAGACTCCAATGACGACGCCCCCGCTTCCGGCGGCTGCTCAAGTATAGCTTTTCAACACCAGCATCCCGCCGAGGTTCCGGTGCGGGGCCGAGTTTCATCGCGTTCTCATCCGGAAGGAATTTTCAGGAGAGCGCATCAGCGCCGTGGGGACTGATAACGGAGCTTTGGTTGTTCCAGTTCATCCGTAAATGGTAGAATCATCTAGGAATTGTAACGCGGAGGTTCGTATGACCTTGACCCTTGAAGTCGATCTTCCCGATGATCTCGCTCGCTTTTAACTGCCCCATGCCGTCGCCGCCCGTTTGCAGGCGCTTCTGGAGCGTCAGGATTCCGGCCAACCACTGTCTCCTCAGGAGCGTGAGGAGGCCGAAGGATTGGTCGATTTGGCTGAGTTCCTCACGTTGTTACGGCTACGGGCCGAGCGAATGACCCCATGAGCGACATCTCCTCCAGTCTCCTCGACAAGGTCGTATCTCGCACAATGAATCTGGGCGTGATCAAGAAGCTCGGATCGATTGCTCATGAACTCACCGGCGACACAAATGGATGCTCACTCCGCAGAGGTTCGGATTCATCTGCACGTCAACGGTTACATCTTGCCCGTAGCTCAACTCGGCCCTTCATTTTTGGTCTTACGGAATCCTATGGATCATCCTCCCTGCGACGCCGAGATCACCTTATCCATCGACGGGAGCGAAGAGCGGTGGGCGGTGTATCTGATCAACGGAATTCAAGTCAAGCGACGGAAAACGGCGATTACCCGGTGCCCGAACGGCTGAGAGAGACCAAATCAATGGGACGAGGCTTCGTTGAGTACCACCTGCCCGAATCGAAGAGGACCGAAGGGGTGCTATGGTCTGCCTTCCTTGACTACCGGTTGCCGAACGGCGCCAAACTACACATCTTGCAGCAAGCAGCTTGGTGTCCAGTCTGTAGAGCGTTTGTTATCGCCGAGGAGCTGCCCTCGGTCGAATCACTCGAAGAGGAGATTCGACTCTTCCAGACTGGCGATCCCAACCAACTGCGGATTTGGGAATTCGTCTCGAACGGCGCGCCCGTGGAGGACCGTATCGCCGAACTGCGCCGTCGGATTGAATGGCGGCGAAGCCGTATCAGTCCGCCACGATGTTTGCACTGCGGGAATTTGGAGATTGTCCCTATCCCGGAGATTGGCGAATTCCGTCATCCCCAGACGGGAGAACGAGTAATCGTGACCAGCAGTGGTTTTGCAGACGCAGCGCCGTGGTTCGCGGAATTCTCGCCGGAGGGAGAGCAACTGACCGACCAGGGCGCTTCATAGATCCCTCCTGTGGAGAACGTAAGGGAATGCTGGTAGTGCGGCTTCATGTCCCCCCTGCAATTTGGATGGACCACACCCTCGCCATCGGATACATTCGAGGTGGGATTGGACACCTGTTGTGCTCACCACCGTGAGGGACCAACCATGCGCCTGCGCTTCGCATTTCTGTCCGCATTCTTTTGTCTGGTTTCGTTGACAGCACCGGCCGCGCACAGCGCTCCGCCGCGTCTCGACAGCTACGGCGATCCGCTGCCGCAAGGCGCTCTCTTCCGCATCGGCACCACGCGCCTGCGGACGGCTTCCGACCACAAACCGGCCTTCACGCATCTATTGTTTACTCCAGATGGGAAATCCCTGATCTCCGGCGCCGGGGGCGAGACGGAGATCCGCCAGTGGGAAATCGCCACCGGCCGAGAAGTGAGGCCGTTCCCCGCGCATTTATGGGGCGAGGGGCCGACGTTCTGTCTTTCCCCCGATGGCTCCCGTTTGGCCGTTTCTACCGGATGGCAGCTCGAACTCTATGCCGCGGATACCGGCAAGAAAGAGCGTCGTACCATCAATGTGGGACCGGAACACATGAGCCAGCGGCGTGCCCTCGCCTGGTCTCCCGACGGCAAGAGTTTGGCGCTTCGCCATTGGAATGAGAATGGAGGGGGAAACCAAACCGGCAACGGCATCCTCCGCTGGGAAGCCGCGACGGGCAAGAACATCGGAACTTGGAAAATGGGTGAGGAGGCGCCCTTGGCCCTCTCCGCGGATGGCCGGTTCGTCGCCTCGATGCGGCCGAACGATCCCCGGATCACGCTCTGGGATGCAGCCGCCAGCAAAAAACTCCGAGAGTGGAAAGGAGAAAAGATCGCTCCCTTGTACGATCGCTGCTTGACTTTTTCTCCCGACGGTCAATACCTCGTGCTGGCCGGCACAAACGGCATGATTCACGTGTATGAAACGGCCACCGGCAAGGAGCTGCGGAGCTGGAAAGGCCGAAGCCCGCACTCCCACCCTGCGGCGGAGAGGATCGTTTACCCTCGCGCCGTTGTCGGCTGGTTAACCTTCGCCCCGGACGGCAAAGTCCTGGCCTCAGTGGAAGACGACAGAAATGTCCTGACGCTTTGGGATCCGAAGACGGGTCGAGCGCTGCGTGACTTCGAGGGTGTGGACGGTCCCGTTGCTTTCTCCTCCGACGGCAAAATGCTCGCCGCCGGCGGCGCGGATTCGCGCATCCGTTTATGGGACGCGGCAAGCGGGCGCGAGCTTTGCCCTTTGCCGGACCCCGGCCCAGTTACCGGCGTCAACTTCTCGCCGGACGGGCGCTCGCTCGCCGCGGCTTCCAAGGGGCCTCATCAGGTGCGCCTGCTGGATGCGGCGAGCGGCCGACTGATCCAGCGCTATTCCGAATATCGCTCGCTCTCGTTCGCTCCGGACGGCCAAAGTTATCTCGTCCAGCGCCGCGACGAATCGTACGCTCTCGTGGATGCGGCCACGGGGAAAGATCGCTTCCCCATCGTGGGCGCTCCCCTCGGCTGGGTCCCCAAATCGAACCTCTTGATGGTTCGCGACCACAGTACCTTTCGTGTTTGGGATACGGCCTCCGGCAAGAAGGTGCAAGAGTTCGGAATATCCACGAAGAAAAATCCCTTGATCATGGCATTGAAAAAGACCTCTGGGATCACTCATTCCGACATGTCGTTCGCGTATTCCGAAAGCCGGCGGGTCGCCGTAATGGAGCGGAATGCTCCCCTGGTCCGTGTCTTTTCGCTAGAGACGGGCAAAGAGCTGGGCCAGCTAGAGGGGATCAGCCAAGATTTGATGTACCAGGCTCAGCGGCAATCCCAAAACCGCGGCCAGGGCATGGGGGGAACCACCCCCCTACTCCCCGATTTATCGCCCGACGGCGAGACGTTGGTGGTGGGGATTAATCAGAATTCGTTCGGCCTTCGCGACGTGGCCACGGGCAAATGGTCTGTCCGTTTTCGCTGCGACGCGTTCCTGCCGCACCAACCGACTTTTTCGCCCAGCGGCGATCTTTTGTCCCTCCTGGACACGCGGGGCGATCCGTGCTTGGTGGAGGCGGCGACGGGGCGGATGCGCCACCGGCTGACGTGGAAGGAAGGAGATCTGTTTTGGATTTTATCATCGGTTAATCGGGAGTTTGCTCCGGATGGCCGGCTGCTGGCCGTCGCTTACGATGCGGACGCGCTCGTCCTCTGGGAAACGGCCACGGGCCGGCAGATCCGCACCTGGCCGGGACACGGGCGGGGCAGACTGCGACAGATGGCTTTCTCCTCTGATGGCCGGCGTCTGGCGACGGTCAGCATGGACGGCACGGCCCTGGTGTGGGACGTGACGGGGATGAGTCCCGATGGCCAATTGCCGGCTCGGAAACTCACTCCGGCGGAGGTGAAGCAGGCGTGGAGCGATCTGGCCGATGTGGATGCAGCCAAGGGCCATCGCGCCATCTGGACGCTGGTTGCCGACCCGGCACAAGCGCTGCCCTTGCTGCGCGAACAGCTGCATCCGGCGCGGGGAGGCGATCCACGCCGCATCGCCCAATTGATCGCGGATCTCGACAGCGACGACTTCAGCGTCCGGGACATGGCCACGCAAGAATTGAAAAAAATGGGCGAGGTGGCTCAGCCGGCCCTGCAAGCGGCGCTCAAGGACAAGCCCGCGCTGGAGCTTCGCCGTCGAGCGCAGGGATTGCTCGATGAGATGGATAGCGCTAATCCCACGGCCGAGAGCCTGCGCGTTCTCCGCGCCGTTGCCGTGCTGGAGTACCTCGCCAGCGCCGAAGCGCGGCAGCTGCTGGGCACCCTGGCGGATGGAGCGCCGGAGGCGCGGCTGACGCGCGAGGCGAAGGCAGGGCTGGTCCGTCTGCGCTTGAGAAACACGCAACCCTAACATCCTCCGAGCCGCGCACGCAGCGCAGTAAGAAGGAAGAGAATCGCGAATCTGGCGGCAGATTCACAGCAGTTCCTTGAATTCTTCCACCGTAAGTCCAGCCGCTTCAATTTGAGATTTCAGCAGTCCAGTACCGACTGTTCTACCTGCATGAACTGGAATAGAGAGCCGAAGAGCGTGGCCGTCTTTCTTCAAGATGACATGACTTCCGCAAGTCCGCACCTCGGAAAAGCCGGCTTTCTTAAACGCGCGTACAGCGTCTTTGCCAAGAATTCGCGGCACCTTAGGCATCTACGATGATCCACTTTTGCTTGGCTCCTGGTGGGATGTTGGCTTCCGAGGTATCTTTCCAGGGTATCTCCTCCCCAGAGTCTTTGTAGTCTTCCAAAATACCCTGGGCAGCCTCTTTAACATTCTCCAATGCTTCTTCTTCTGTCGCGCCGCTACTTCCAGCACCAGGAAGATTCAGCACAACGGCGGAGAAAGAGTCGGCCTCATCTTCGTCCTTGGATACAAGAACGTGAAGTCGGTAGGCCGTCGTTTGACGCCAATCATCTTCCGGCACATTCCGAGTAACCGCGGTGTTCTTCCATACCATTTCAATCGTGGGCATGTTTAGCCTCCCTCAACTAGTGGGTGGAGTTAATGGCCTTACGACGAGTCGATGCGATCCAAGAATCTCGCTTCGCCAAAGAACGTCTAGTGAATAAGTGCCCACTTCACGAATGAACGTACTCATAGGCGGGAGCGGAGCGATTATCTCAACCGTAGCGAGGCGATCCTGTACTTCAATCCCCAAGACGGTCTGAAAAAGCACCTGATTCTTGGACACATTAACCATCTGCAAGGTTATCTCTGTTCCGTTAACCACATCCGTTAGGCTAATGTAGGCGGCCGGGCAGCCGGGGTCAGTTCCTCCCGGCAAAACTCGTTTCTCGGTCCCATCGGGATTCTTCTCTGCCGGTATCGGTACTGTGCCGACGAGGAGTTGATTGAATGTCCCGGCGATTATCTTCTTGCCGGAAATGTCTTGGTAGATGCGTTCTGCCAGCACGAGGGCTTGAAGAATAGGCTTCATGACAGAACAACCCTACGCTCGTTAATCCACAGACGCAAACAACTTCCGGGCGCAAAACCACTCAAAGCATCACTTTCATTCTACGTGGAACAAAAGAGAAGGCTATTAAAAGTAGCAAGCTCAACGGGGTATCAGGTAAACGGAATTTACCTAGCGTAGGTTAATTTGTCAACGCTCTTGCTCGGCAAAACGCGGTTAAATCGTCAGTATCGTCCGAAACAGCTAAGCGAGCCAGCGTTGTTGCGTTCGCGGCAGCGACAATGAAAATACGGCCCCTCGCGTCCCATGCGCGCGACCAGCGGCGCGCGGCAGCATGGACAGCGAGCCGTGTCGAGCAAATCCAAATCAAGGCGATAGCGCGCGCCGTTGCGCGCCGGCGCGCGATCGAGACCGAGGACATCGGGGGAAGCATGGCAAGGATAGGCATGACGCATGGTGAGTGTTCCTCATGGCGGGATCAATCGGAGGAGGGTTCGCGCGGGAAGAGGGGCAGACGGAGTTTCGCGCGGGCGGCGAGGCGGCGCAGGTGCAGCTCCCATTCGGGTGTCCAGCCGCGGCGGCGCAGGTACAGCACGCGGATGCTTTGGACCGCGTGGCAGACCGAACACAGATCCAGCGCCGTCGTGGACGGACGCTGTTCGCAGTGGACGCACAGCGGATCAGTGAGTGAGATCATAAAACCGAGCCTGAAGCGTAAGCGACGGGTGCTAATTCTGTTCGAGGATACGGTCCTGGATCTGCCGTGCTTCGGGGAGGATGTTGCGCAGGGCGATCGAGAGGGCGGCGGCGTCGGTGAGGCTCAGCGCGAAGCCGCACGGGCGGCGCAGGTTGGCGTTTTCGAGAAAGAGCAGAACGTGCTCCTCGCCGTTGAGTACGCCATCGGTCAGGGCGACAAACTGCATGGGCAGGGCTTCAAGGTGCATGGGATCTCCTACAGGGCGCGGTTTGTGTGCAGCGCTCGGCGAGCGGGGTCGCGTTAGCGCCCCGAGAGGTACTTGGGGCGCTAACGCGACCCCGCTCGCCGGACGTTCTTGGCATGTTTCTTGTCTATACTATTGTTCACTATCAGTCACGGACAATCAAGAGCTTATTGATACGTCAATTCATGCCAGCCGGTGCCATTTTTCGATTATTTTTCGTCGGTCGGCAAGGACGCGAGCCAGCTGGATAAAGCGGCGCGAGCGTCGGGGTAAGCGGCGAGTTGCTCGGCGCATCGGCCAAACAGATGCAGCACCTCGCTCCAAACTCGCGCGTGATCCATCTTGTCCGCAGCGGCACCGCCGGCCTTGCCGGGAATGGTCCAACCGGGATTATCCGCGCCGGCCTTGCCGGGGCCGGCCTTGAGCCAATCGAGCGGCTTCTCTTTGCGGACATTCAGCTCTGCTTGCAGCCGGGCCTGGGCCTCGGCTTCGCGGATGGCCCGCGCGAAGGTGCGATAGTTGGCCGGTGCGTCGGAGCGCTCGCCGCGCGCCAACCAGCGCGCGAACACCTCGCGCGGCAGACCGGCCGCCTCCGCCGCAACGTGGGCATAACCGCCGGCGCGGATGTAGGCGGCAATCTTTTCCTGGAGGGCAAGCGTCAAGCGATAGCGGGCGCGAGCCATTCGCGATAACTCACGATGCCAACAGCAATCGCGCCAGCCGGCGCGGCAGGGCGGGACCGACGTACTCGAATCCGGCGGTGAGGCGCGTCGTGGCGTGCTGGAGTTTTTTCAGGCGATGCTCCGAGCCGACAGCCAGCGACGGCGGGCGGCGCAGCCGCCAATGCACCGATTTCTGCCGTGCCCGCATCATGGCCGGATGTGTCGTCGTCGAAATCGCCCGATAGCCCAGCGCTTTCCACATCGAGGCGATGAGCGCCGACAGAGCGTTGCCGATGCCCGCCCCCTGATAATCCGGCAGCGTGACAGTGCGATGCTCGCGCCGCGTCGCCGGTCCCGCGCCGACAAACGGCAGCCAGGCGCTGAACGCGACCGGCTGCTCGCCCCAGCTGGCCAGGAAGCAAACGGCGCTGTGGTTCAGAGCGCCGCTCAAATAGTGATGCGGAGCGAAAAGCCGCCACGCCGCTGCCTGGCAACGAACGACGGCGAGGGAGATGGCCGGCCGTCGCTGAAGACACCTCCAGGTAAAAGTGTTCTCCGC
>DASRBG010000167.1:0-4883 GCA_035653735.1 Gemmataceae bacterium | reverse complement strand
CGCGATGATGATCACGGTGCGGTCGGCCAACCAGGGCTCGATGTTCCGGAGGATCTGCTCTTCGGTCTCGCTGTCGAGGGCGCTGGTGAATTCGTCGAGCACGACGATTTTACGGTCGTCGCGCATGGCAATCAGCGCCTGCGCCAGCGCGATCCGCTGCTGCTGTCCTTTCGACAGGCTGACGCCGCCCTGGCCGATCCTGGTGTTGTACTTGTCGGGCATGCGGCAGATTTCGTCGTGCATGCACGCCGCCTTGGCTACCGCGACCACATCGCGGAGCGTGGCGTCCGGCCGGGTGAAGCGGATCACGTCCCACATGCGCATGCCCGAAAAGAAGACGCCGCCGTTCTGCGAGACGTGGGCGAACATTCCGCGGAGCTGGTCCAGCGGCCAGCGCTTCACGTCTTTGCCGCAGATCTCGACCGAGCCCTGCTGCACGTCGAACATGCGCGTCAGCAGGTTCTGAATGGTGGTCTTGCCGCACCCGGAGCGCCCCACGATGCCGAGCACCGTGCCGGGCGCGATCGTGAGATTGAAGTTCTTCAGGACCGATGCTTTGCGCCGCGGATAGGTGAACTTCACCGCACGAATTTTGACACCTACGCGTTCGGGCACGGCGACGGGACTCAAGGGGCCGTCGTCGGCGATCGCCGGCTTCTCGTTCATGAGCTTCACCAGGACGCGCGTGGGCTCCATACCGTCATAGATGCGCTCGACCAGTGACGCGTACCCGCTGAACGAACCGAGCAGTTGCTCGGTCAGCATATTGAGGTACAGGATCATGGCGGCGTCGAGCGCGTTGTGGCGATACTGCCAGATCCAGATGCCCTGGCAGGCGCGCTTGGCGATGGACAGCACCAGGTTGCGGCTGAGGCCGAAGCGATTCCCGATGCGCGCCTCTTCCAGGCCGCTCTCGATGATGCGCTCCTGCACGCGACGGTATTTCCGCAGCACGCTGGCCTGCTGCCCGTATTGCACGACGGGCTGGATGGCTTCGACGGATTCCGAGAACAGGCCGAAATCCTTGTTGTAGCCGCGGTACCGAGTCTTGGCGTAGGGCCTGCGCTGCCGATTTTCGAGCAGCGTCAGCCACAGGAAGACTCCCAATGCGACGAGCAGCGCCGGGGTAGTCACGGCGCTGAACCAGAAGAGGGGGATGAGGCTGAAGCCGGTCTGGATGAGGGCGGGAACCAATTCGCGGCTGAGCCCTTCGGCCGTCTGCACGACCTTGCCGACTCCATTGTTCACCTTGCCCACGAGCTCGCCGGAGCTCTGCCGCTGGTGCCACTCCATTGGCATCCGCAGGACCTTGTCGAGCGCGCTAGTGCGAAGCTGGCCGAACAGCGGATAGCTGATTTTCGAGGAGAAGAAGTAGTTGAGGGCGAGGTCGAAGCCGAGGTAGGCGCCGTCGAAGAGCACGAACGCCGCAACGAAGATCCATTCCGGAATGGTGGTGTGGCCGATCGCGACCCGGAGGGCCCAAACCAGGGAATATCCGCCGGCTACGACCAGAGCCTGCCGTAGCACGACACCGGCAATATACTTCCGATACTGCCCGCGGAAAGGGGAAAGGAGCGCGCAAAACTGCTGAAACATTAGGGGTTCGTTTCGGTGCGGGCAGTACGTTATCGCACCAAAACTAATTGTAGTAGTTCGTACAAAGATGGGTCAATTAACAGAAGATTAAAGGTTTGTACGTTGCTAGCCGAAAAGCAAAACCTACACAGATGGACACGGATGTCACACGGATAAGGCTTTATTCGTAGCGTAACGCTTCGGTGGGATTCAGGTGGGCGGCACGGTTCGCGGGCAGGGCGCCGAAGATGAGCCCGACGAGACAGGACACGCCGAAGGCGACCACGATTGCTACCGGCGAGATCGGAATGCGGATATCCGCAAAAAGCTGGACACTCAGCGGGATTGCCACGCCGACGGCAATTCCGATGATTCCGCCGGCCAGGCTGACCATCATCGCTTCGGTCAGGAACTGCAACAGGATTTCCCGCGCCGAGGCGCCGACTGCCAGGCGCACTCCAATTTCGCGGGTCCGCTCGGTCACGGTCACGAGCATGATGTTCATGATTCCGATACCGGAGATGACCAACGTGATGGTCGAAACCAGGATCAGGACCAAGGAGAGGATGAGCGAGATGTTCTTCGCGGCGGTCAGGATGGCGGTGAGTGTGTCGACGCGGTAGGTTGCGCCCGGGCGGTGGCGGCTGGCCAGGATGTCCTGAACCCGAGCCGCGATGCGGTCCACCTGTTCCGGCGACCGGACCTGAACATACAACGGGTCGATGCGCTCCACAGCGGTGAAGTTCCGGAGGGAAGTGATCGGAATGAGGATCGTATCTCGTTCCACCTCGGACTGCCCGAAGGTCTCTACCTTCTCATGGAAGGTCCCGACCACGGTAAACTGCAGACCGAAGAGGCGGATTACCTGATTCGGCGCCGCCGCCGAACTGCCGAACATCCGCTTCGCCAGCGCTTCGGTCAGGAGCGCCACCTTGGCGCGCGACGCAACATCTGTCGCGTCGAGGAAACGACCGGCGCCGATCACGATGTTCCGCACCGGCGCGTAGGATTCGTCGGTGCCGATCACCTTGACGTCCTGCTCTTTGCCGGCGATCAGGATGGGATCGAAGTTCGCCATGACGCCGGTGGCGGCGACAATGTCCGAGGCCAGTTCGCGGCGGATCGCCTCGACGTCCGTCATCTTGATGTAATCGGCGTCGGCGGTAGGGGTGCTGGGTCCGGCAGAAACCAGGTAGGCAAAGATGATGTTGGAACCGATGCCCTGGACCTGTTCGAGGATGTAATCGCGGCTGGTGAGGGAGATTGTGACGACTAAAATTACAGAGGCGGTTCCAATGACCATCCCCAATGCTGTCAATAGAGAACGGACAGGATTCGCACGTAGAGCTTGAACACTGAAACGGAGGGCTTCGGCGAAGAACACTAACTTCCCTGGACCTGCTTCAGGAGTTTCGCCGCTTCCGAACGGGGCGGATCCTCGGGAGAGAGCGACATGCTCATGTACTGCTCGAGGAGTTTGCGTGCAACTTGAAGATTACGCTTGTGCTTCACGTATAGATCGGCCTTTGCATAGACCAGCTTTGGAGTATCCGGCGCAATCTTCTCGGCCTGGGCGATGCTTTGGTCGGCTTCCTGGAAACGGCCCTGGCGAGCGAGGAACTTTGCCAGATCGATGAACCGGCCCACGCGGGTCGGCGAAGCGTCAATGGCGCGGCGAAGATGTTCTTCCACGCTGTTGAAGTCTTTGCGCTTTTCCGCCAGACGGGCCTGCGCCCAATGTGCCTCGCCGGCGTCGACGACGGCGATCTTTTCGACCAGGCCTTCCGCTTTGTCCAGCCCGCCACCAAGGAAGCCGGGGGCCTCCAGGTAATACTCGAACAAATCGCTCAAAGCTTCTGTATTCCTGGCATTTAGCTGAACAGATTTCTCGAACCACTGACGGGCCTTGGAGGCGAAACCCGGCGCGGTGAACGGACTCGAAGTCTCGGCGCGGCGGCCGTAGGCACGGCCCAGCCATAGCGCAATCTCGGCGTTGGAAGGATCGTCGGCTGCCGCCTTGTCGAGGGACTCGGTCGACTTCTTATAATCGGCGAGCATGTAGTAGTCGCGTCCCATCCACTCGTACACGGCAGCGTCCTTCTCTGGAATCGCTTGTAGTACTTTCAGAGATCGCTCGAAGTCCGTGAGATTATACAGTTTACGCGCGTGGTCGATGCTGGAGCCTGCGCTCAGCGTCAGTGCCGCGGAAAGTATCAGGAGCGGAGATTTCACGTTCATCCTAATTCTACCTTCATAGATGAGTACGGAGCCGCAAGAGTTTCGGTTGGGGTATATCATAAATTCGTGCAACGTAGAGCTTTCCTGGCGCTGGCGGCGCTCGCCGCCCAAGCCCGCCGCGTCCGCGCCGCCGGCCGGATGCAACTGCATTTAAGCTGTGGCGCTCTGGGAATCAAGGCGAACCAGCGGCAGGCGATCGAATTGGCCGCCGCACATGGTTTCGATGCCGTGGATGCGGACGCGAAATACCTGGCCGGGCTTTCCGATGCCGAGTTGCACGACCTGCTCGGCTACATGGAATCCAAGAAGGTGGCTTGGGCAATCGGCGGCTTGCCTGTGGATATCCGGGCGGCAGACGATGCGTTCAGCGCCGGCATGGCGCAGCTACCCGCGACGGCGAAGGCTTTACAGAAGGCCGGCGTCCGCCGGGTGACCACGTATATCCTGCCGATGAGCAACACGCGGACGTACCTGGAAAACTTCAAATTCCACGCCGCGCGGCTGCGTCCTGCCGCCCGCATTCTGGGAGATACTGGCATTCGGGTCGGCATTGAATACGTTGCGCCGAAGACGCTCTGGGCTTCGCAGCGCTACCCGTTCGTGCACACGATGGCGGAGATGCGGGAACTCATCGCGGAGATCGGGCAGCCGAATGTGGGTTTGGTGATCGACACCTGGCACTGGTATCATGCGGGCGATTCCGCGGCGGACATTGCGGCGCTCAAGCCTTCGGACATCGTCTCGATCGACTCGAACGACGCGCCGAAAGGCGTCCCGAAAGACCAGATGCCGGACGGGAAGCGGGAGTTGCCGGCTTCGACGGGGATCATCGACATTGCAGCGTTCCGCGGCGCTTTGGAAAAGATCGGGTTCGAGGGACCGGTCGGGGTGGAACCGTTCAATGACACGATTCGCCAGATGCCGCCCGACCAGGCCGCGGATGCCGCCATCCGCGCTCTGCACGCCGCGGGGTTTTGAAACGGGCTTTTTCCCTGCCCCGGGCGTCTAAGAGGTTCTAAGGAGTTTCACGATGTTTCGAGCCGCACTCGCCGCCGTCGCGTTCTGCGCCG
>DASRBG010000166.1:0-54618 GCA_035653735.1 Gemmataceae bacterium | reverse complement strand
TTCCCGTGCTCGAAGAACAGATCCCGCAGGCGCCCCGGCTGAGTCAACTGATCGACCTGATCGAGAAAGCGCTCATGACCACCACGGATCATGACCTGCTGGTCTTCACCAAGTATCTTCCTCCTGAGCTGGCCGACCTGAAAATCGGCCAGCCGCCATGATCGTTGCAGCGGAGCGCGGGCGTCCCGCCCGCAGGTTGCGGGCAGGATGCCCGCGCTCCGCTGTCGTGCGATCAGGTCACAGCGGCCGGATGAGCCTCTGATTGTTGCGCCCAAAGAAGAGGCGATATTCCACTCGGAAATCGTCAGTATACCAGTGCGTTCCGGTCAGCGCGCGGCCGTAGCCGACGAAGAGGGAACTGCCGTTGCCGAAAAAGGCTCGGATGCCGAACTTGCCGTTGACGATGGTGTTGCCGCTGGCATCCTCGACTCCGTGCGTCAAGGGAAGCTCCAGGCCGGCAGGAGCCGTGGCCGAGATGGGCGCGAAGACGGATTCGAAGCCGTTCAGTACGGTCCAGCCCAGAAACTCGGTGATCGGCATGATGGCGAAGTTGCCTCGCTGGTAAACGGCATATCCGAGGCCCGCGCCATACTCGAAGATGTTGCCGGCTGTTCCCCCATCAAACGGGGTCCACTCCGTTAGCTGCCCCTGCAAGACGAGGCGGTTGAAGCGCTTGTAGTACAACAAGCTCGGCTCAATGCTCCAATGGCCGGTACCCAGTCCCAGACCGGGGTCGCCTGTGGGCGAGTACAGGCGCAGCTGGAGCGTGAGGAATTGCGTGGGGGAGGCCAGGATGGCGGCCTTAAAGCCAAATTGGAGATCGGAGAAGCCGTTAAAGTTGGTCTGGGGCGACGTGTTCTCCGGGCCGGGTTCGGGATAGAATCGGCTCCCCGGGTTCGGTTGATCGGCTGGGTTCCGCTTCATCTCGGACTCCGGCAAGTCCTCTTGAGGGTTTTTGAAATCAATAACACGATAGGGAACCTGAACGAAAGCGGAAAAACGCTTGAGGAAAGCATATTCAAAGTAGGCCTCGGGCTGCTGGTAATTGATATTACTGGGCAAGAGATCGGGACCGATGGCCCTGGGATCGAAAAAGACGCCACGTCCCTGAATGCCGTGGGGATGAAATCCCAGCTCTTGCCAGGCGCCGTAGAAGTACTCGGCGCGGTCGGGGCGGTTCAGGTTGTAAGCCGAATCAAAGCGCAGGCGGAACGTGGAGACCGGAATGGGGTTGTCCAGGTAGCCGCCCGGTGCCACCAGAGCGACGCCGCTGCCGCCTCCCGCCGCGCCTTGCTCTCCCGATAGCGAAGGCTCCTGTCCCGTGTTGGCTCCCGTCATGTCGAACGTGTCGGTCGGACTGGGCATATCCGTGCGGCCCGATGTGTCGGGAGGGCGGGTCGATTCGCTTGGCTGAGACGGCTGCGCGGGCTGCGTGGAAGGTGTTGGCTGGTACGGCTGGGCAGATTGCTGAGGACCGGGGAGGCAAGGATGCGGCGGCAAAAAGTAGGGCTGGAAAGGGACAGGCGGCATCGCCCCATAGGGAACGCCTCCCGGCGGACACATGCCCGCAGGCCCTTGATACATTATGCCGTAAGAGGGCGGCGCGGCGCCGGGTGGCGGATATTGGCCTTGAGCCGGCAGTCCGGCCAGGGCCAGCGTGGTCGCCGATAAGGCCGGCCTCAACCGCAGCCGCTTGAGCAACGCAAGGAACATGTATCCTCCACGGGCAAGGAGTATGGTGAGCAGGGACCGCTCCACATTAGGGACGCACCCGATCCGGCGAGTTTTCTAATAAAGTCAAGTGCAATCGAGTTAGGTGCTGTTCCTTATCGGTGGATCATGCTGGTAGGGAAGAGAAAATCTAAAGAGTGGGAAAGAAGAAATGAGTGGATTGTAACGATAATTCCGCCCGGCGAAGAGAAGCGTTTTCGACTCTCGTTCAATTATGGAAACATATCCAGAGAATGCCGAGGACGGCGAGGACAAAGAGGAACAAGAAGAAAACGCGCCGGAATAGGCCTCGCGAGACAAAGAATGCGCGGAGGAAGGTTCGGAACCCTGAGACGTTAACCTCGGAGCCGGAGGCGAAGGGCATGAAGCGTTCGTCCCCCGGTGGAGACTCAAGGCGTGGCAGGGACAAGGGGCGTTTCGGGGCGGGAGTATGCGTCGGAAGCGCGTTGCGCCGCGAGGAACGGGGCAGCGAGGACTTCGGACCGACGGGCGGCAGAGAGGGATCGAACGGGCGGAGCAGCCTGCGAAATTGTTTGATCAGGCGGGTAGGCGTCCCGCGCTGGGCCGGTTCCTTGGATAGCATTTGCTGCACCAGCGCGTCGAGGGCGTCAGGGATGGCCGGCTGCGCCGCGGTCAACCGCGGCGGCGGCGTGTTAGTATGGGCATTGCAATAGGCAACCAGCGAGTCCGCCGTGAAGGGCGGCCGGCCTCCGCTGAGTATAAAGAACAAAGTGCATCCAAGACTATAAATATCCGATGCGGGAACAATCGCTTCGGCTCCGCGCCATTGCTCCGGCGCCATGTACTCGAATGTGCCCAACAAGGCGTCGCCGACCGTTACGGCGTCCTTGGTCGTCGTCTGGGACATCGATGTTGGGTCCAGGCACTTGGCCAGACCGAGGTCGAGCAGCTTGGCCCTCACGCCTGAGGGGTGTTGGTCCAACATGATATTCGACGGCTTCAGGTCGCGGTGGATGATCTTGAGGCGATGAGCATATTCCAAAGCGTCGAGGATATCGAGAGTCCAGCGTGCCGCCTCTTGCCAGGGGATGGGACCGCGGGCCTTCACTTCTTCGTCGATGGTCCGGCCCGTGATGTACTCCTGAACGAGCAGTGTGTCGCCCCGAACCCGCGCGAGCTTGAGGAAGCGGACAACGAACGGATGAGACAAACGCTTCTGGATGCGGGCCTCGCGGCGGAAGCGGCGATAGGCATCCAGCGAGACCCGCTTGATCTGCTTGATGGCCACCAGTTGTTTTTCCTGAAAATCCCAGGCCTTGTAGACAATGCCCATGCCCCCTTCGCCCAGCTCCTCCAGGATCAGGTAGTCGCCCCGGCGAAGCGCCTTTTCCAGACGAGGGAGGCGATCCTTCTCGCAGAGACGTTTGATCCATTTCCGCTGGTAGACGGTCAGGGCCGGCATCGAAGCGCCGGCCGCCCACCAGGCAGGCAGCGCCTGCACGCGATCGAGGACGGTGGGGAGATCGGCGTCCGGCGCGAGCTGGCGATGGACCTCCTTCCACTGCTCCTCGCGGAGCAGCTGGATGTCGATCAGAAGTTGGCCAAGTGAATCGATCATGAGCACGAATTACTTGCTGGGGTTTTCGATGGCGTTCATTGCTCGCTCGAATTCCTCCGCGGATTGAAAACGGCGCTCCGGCCGTTTGTCCAGCGCGCGGAGCAGGAAAGCATCCAACTCGTCCGGCAGCAGCGGATTGATCGACCGCGGCGGCGCCACCGGTTGATTGCAGATAGCGTCGATCATCTCCGGCAGCTTGAGTTTCGTCGGGAAAGGCGGCTGTCCCGTCAGCGTCTCGTACATGATGGCAGCCAGGCTGTATAGATCGCAACTGGGCGTCAACTCCCGCGCTCCCTGCACTTGTTCGGGAGCTTGGTAGACGTGCTCGGCCGGCACGGAGCCGGCTCGCGTGACCTGCTGGAACGAATCGACGAAGTCGCCGCGCATCATCACGAAATCGCCGATCTTGGCTCGGTCCTGCTGATCGAACAGGATGCAGGAAGGTCTCAGATTGCGATGCAGCAGGCGCTGCGCGGAGATGGCGGTCAAGCCGGCGAGAACGTCGCCCGCATAGGCGAACGTCTCGGCGCCCGTCAGACCGCCCTCGCGGGCCAAGCGGTCGCGCAGGCTGCCCCCGGCCATGTATTCCATCGCGAGAAACCAGCGGCGTTTCCCGCCCTTGCGGATCGAGCCGCCCCGGAACAGCCGCAGCAAGTTGGCGTGGCGGAAGGCGGCCGCCTGCGGGATGCCGCGCAGGAAGCGGCGTACCTGCTCCTCGTCGAACTGAAAATCAGAGGGAAAGACGCGCACTGCCACGACCGGGTACGAGGCATTGTTCGGCCAGACTGCCCGGTAGAGCTTCCCGTTATGTCCCTGATGGATTGTGCCCAACAGGCGGAATGGCCCAATCCGCGATGCGCTCCGCTTCGGCCGCGAGATTTCCACTCCACAGGACACGTCGCCGAACCGAATCTCGTCGCCCTGTTTGAGATGGGCCGCCCGAATCGACGTGCCATTGTGCCAGGTTCCCTGCGTGCTGTGCAGGTCATAGACCCACCACTGGCCGTTGGTCTGATTGGCCAGCAGCGCATGCCGGCGAGACACTCCCTCTTCTTCCAGATGCAATTCGCAGGTGGGATGACGGCCGACAACGACGGTTTGACTTGCGGGAAACTTTTTCGTCTTCTCTTTGCCGTCCTCGTGCCATTTCAGCGAGAGCGTTCTGCCGCGGGACGACGCACCCAACTTCGGTTTGGATTTCTTGGCTCGGCGTCGCGGCGGCTGTGGATCAGGCTCCTCCGGAGCGGCGGGCGCCGGCGCCTCGCCAAAGGCCGGCAGCGGCCGCTGTGAGGCCAGGCCCGTCGCCGTCAGCGCTTGTCGCACCTCCGCCGCCGAGCGATAGCCGCGCTGCGAGGGATCCTTGCGCACCATCCGCGCGAGAATGTCGAGCAGCACGGGCGGAACGTGTGGAAGCGATTGGGCCAGGTTGCTCAGCTCTCGTCCGGGATGGGCATGCCAGCCGAGCCAGTTGGCTTGCACGTCCGCCGCGTTCCCGCCCGGCCCGGCGAACAGCAGCGGATACTCTCCGCCCAACAGCAATTCCAGGGCGGTATGTCCCAGGCAGTACAGATCCGAGGCGGGGCCGGGGTTGCCCAAAGTACCGTCGAGCATCTCCGGCGCCTGATACTTCATCGGATGGTCCGGCGGCGGCGGCGTCCCTTCGTCGAACCGGTAGCCGATGAATTCACCGAATTTGATCATCCCTTCCGGATCGACCAGGATGGTGTGGGGGCTGACACAGCCGTGGCCCAGGCGGCGCTCGTGCAAGTAGCCTAGCGCGTCGAGGCATTGCATCAGCACGTTAACAGTCAAATCGGGAGCCAAACGCCCTTCCTGTTCGAGCAGTTCCGCCAGCGTACATTGCACGTCGTCCAGAACGAGGCACGGCCCGGCCGGCTCCCAGTTCCGAGGCCGAATCAGGTGGGGGTGCTGGAGGGGCTGAAAAAAGGCATGTTCCTCCGCAAGCCGTTCCCCCAAACGATGGGCATCGGCATTGGGCTGCGGCTGTTTGAGCAAGTAACGCGCCTGCGAGGCGGGATGCTCTCCTCGCCAGACCAGCCAATCGTTGCTGGAGCGAACGACACGGAGAAGATCGTAATTCATGGCGCGGCTCCTCACCCTTGCTTGCGCTGCGGGCTGGCAAGGCCTTGTCCGCTAACTCTTATTCTTTCGCGCTTCTGGTCCGAGAGTTATCAACTCTTGGTTTACAAAATCGCGCACTTCTCGCAATGTTTTGCCGACCTCCTCCGGCAACGGCTTGGGGTCGAGCGGTCCTCCCAGGTCCGACTCGACTTCCTCGCGGACGCGGTGGTAGAGCGTGAAGGCTCGCGCGGAGTGCTTGCGAAGTTGTTGAAAACGCGCCTCCTTCAAGAGCGTAAGCACGCGCCCGGCTGCCTCGCCGCTGTCCGCGGATTCTTGAAGCGCTTGTAGCCTCTGCTCCAGCCGATGATATTCCTTCTGGCTATCCTCGGGACTTCGTTGCTCGTCCACGCCGGGATCCGTGGGGAGGAAGAACAGCACTCCCGCCAGCGGCAAGCAAAGCAAGATGACGACTAGCTGAACTGTCTTGCGGGATTTGGACGATGTTGCCGGAGCAGCCTCCCGGCCGGCATCTTCGACGTAGAGGACCAGAAGCGTCTGGGCGGTGGGTTGCAGCGACTCACTGTGGAACCAGGCCCGTTGTTCGCCCGGCGCGAAGGTCTTGCCGCCAAGGTAGATGGTGGTGGGGGTCTGGTTGGTGACTTTGCAAACGCCTTGGCTGAACGACACACGTAGCGATCCCTGCCAGGCCGGGTCCTGTACCATTAGATGGTTGCCCGGACCCCGGCCGATGCGCACCTCGGCACGCCCATCGAGTTGCAGCGACCTTCCCTTGTCCGGCCCCTTATCGACAATGATCCGCACGGCCATGACAACCTCCCTCAGCGTCCGACGGAACCCAAGCCCGGAAGCAACAGCGGTGCGGCGACGATCAGGAGACAGGCCACCATCACCAGCAGGCCCGGCCAGGTGATATGCACCTTGGCCTCCTCGGCCGCTCGCTCTAACCACTGGATACGGCGATGCCTCATCTGTTCGGCCAGGCCGCTGAGCGTCTCCTTCAGCCGGGTGCCGCGCTCCTCGGCGGTGTTGATGGCGAAGACGATCTCGAAGATGTCGGCATCGTCCATGCGGCGAGCCAGGCCGCGCAGCGCCTCCGTCTGAGGCACGCCCTGGTCGATGGCCCGGCAAACGCGGTTAAACTCTTCGCCAACGGGTTCGCCGCGATTTTCCTCCGCCGCCGTCTCAAGGCACTCGCGAAAGATCGCCCCCGATTCCAGCATCAGGGCCATCAGATCGACGACGAACGGCAGCTGGTTGCGTACCGCGATTCGGTAGCGCCGGGCACGGTCGGACACTCGCCGGCGGTTCAGTGTCGGTAAAACGAGCAAGGCGAGCACCACGAGCGTCACGGCCGGCAAGGATCCGAACAGCACCAGGGCGAACAGCGCCGCCAGCAGCACGACCGGAAGTGCCTCTAGACTCTTGAGGACCAGATACTCGCTCGCTTTCCAGGGCGCCTGAGGTTCTACCATCTCCAGCTCGCGCTGCAAATCCGGCAGGCGATTGGCCCACAGGCGGCTTCCCATCGGTTCGAGCCGATCAACCAACGGCTCCAAAAATCGATAGGATCGAGACCGTTGACGTAGGGCCGTACGGCGCTGATGCTCGAGCAGGTTCCCGACCGACAGATCCTTGCGTGGCTCCATCAGGATAACGACCAACTCCCGCGCCGCAAGCCCTACGGCCGTGCCCAGCGCGAGAGAGCCGATCAGCGTCTCGAGGCCCGGTGGAATGCCGGCTGCTAACAAGGTCATCGAAGCCGTCATAAGAACCTCCACGTGTGGGAGGGTTTAGGGTTTAGGGTTTAGGGTGAAGAACAACGGTTGGTGCGCTTTATTCCGACCCTTCTTACCCTAAACCCTAAACCCTAAACCCTCTCACGCTCTGTCAGGCGATTCTCGCCAAGATCTGCCGCCCCCAGAGCAAACTGCCGACCGAAATCGCCGCCACGACGCACAGGACGAGTTGGCCAGCCAAGGTCGCGAAGACCAAGCTGGTTCCTTCGGGATCGAGCAGGTAAAACATGCCCAAAAACACCGCCGGAAACGTGGCCAGGATGTTGACGAGCAAGCGGCCGGCGGCCGTATCGCTTTCGCGCTTGCGCTCCACGCGCTGCTGCTCTTGCAAGCTGTGGCCGATCCGCTCCAGCACGTCCGCCAGTTTGCCGCCGCGTTCCTCGGCGATCAGCAGGGCCACCACGAGCAGGGAGAAACTTTCGATCCGCAAACGCTCCTTCATCTCAAGCAGAATGGACTTGAGCGCCCGGCCCTGCTCAGACTGGTTAACGGCGCGGCGCAGCAATCCGCCCAGCGGATCCGGCGTGTCGCCGCTGATGGAAGCGAGCGCTTCGGTCAACGGTAAGCCGGCCCGCACCTGCGCGGCCAGGGCGCGCGTCGCGCCGACAAGCTGGTCGCGCAGCTGCTGCCGCCACTTCACCAGCCGCCCCTCCAACCACTGACCCATGAGATAATACGTCAGAAGGGCCGCCACAATGCCCACCGGGATCATGTGCAGCCATATACCGACGACCAAAAACACGCCGATGGTCATCAGCCAACGGAAGCGCAGCCGGCCCCGAAGCGGCCGCGAATCCAGGCCGAGACGATCCATCCGCTCGCCCAGATTCGCGAGGTACTTGGCGTTGAGCCAATCGACGGCGTCCGCCGAACCGACAACCGCCAGACCGACCGCCAGACCCACCAGGGCCGAACTCACCAGCATTAGCAATCCGGTAGCCATTGCTTCCCTCACTTGTCTTAGGCGAACGGCCGGCGTCCTAGGCGAATGGCCGGCGTAAGCCGGCTGGTGGGTTCCTTACCAGCCGGCTTACGCCGGCCATTCGCCAAGGTCACTTACAATCTGCACGGGATCCGCGATCAACCCCGAGCATACCAGGTCGCTGATGAACGACGGCAAGTGACCGGTCGGCCGCATGGCGGCGGTCCCTGTCTCATCGCGAGCGAAGAGCGACACAATGCGCACTCCGCCGTCTTCCTCCACATCGACCACCTCGGCAATTTCCACCACCGCTCGCTTCTTGCCGGCCCCCGAACCGACTACGCGCAGCTGGACGATGAGATCCACTGCCGACACGATCTGCCGGTGGATGGACTCGACCGGCAAGCGCGTATCGGCATTTTGCTGCACCAGCACCTCCAGACGCAGGACCACATCGGCGGGGCTGTTGGCGTGGATGGTGGTCATCGAGCCATCGTGTCCCGTGTTCATGGCCTGGAGCATGTCGATGGCCTCGCCGCCGCGGCACTCGCCGACGACGATACGATCGGGCCGCATGCGCAGCGAGTTCTTCACCAAATCGCGGATGCTCACTTGCCCCTTGCCCTCGGCGTTCGCCTGGCGAGCTTGCAGTGTGACAACGTGCTCCTTGTGCAGCTGCAATTCGGCCGTGTCCTCGATGGTGACGATGCGCTCCTTGTCGGGGATGAACGAGCTGAGGCAGTTGAGCATGGTCGTCTTGCCTGTGCCGGTGCCGCCGGAGATGAGGATATTCCGGCGGTTGATGACGGCTGCCCGCAAAAAGTCGCGCGCCGACGGTGTCAGCGAGCCGCGGCGGATCAATTCGTCCATCGTCAGGCGGCGCTTCGGGAACCGGCGGATGGTCAGGCACGGCCCCTTCAGCGCCAGGGGCGGAATGACGGCGTTGATGCGGCTGCCGTCGGGCAAGCGGGCGTCGGCCAGAGGCTCCGAGGTATTGATCTCACGGCCGGAGCCGTTGACGATATCGCGGATGATCTTCTGCGCATCGGTAAGGAAACGCCGCCCCGAGCTTTCGATTTGCCCGCCCTTCTCGATGAAGATGTGGTCGGGATCGACGACCATGATCTCATTGATGGTCGGATCGGCGAGCAGGTCTTCGAGAGGTCCAAATCCATACCAGATCGCTTTAATCTCTTCCTTGATCCGCCGTACCGCGAGATAGCGGCGCAACCGAGCGGGCGGCGCCGCTGCCCCAGAAAGCAGCTCTTCCCAGAACGGCCAAAAGCCTTCCTCGATGCGTTTCATCTGTTCGGTCAAATCATCGACAGCGCCGAGTCCCAGGGCTGTGCGGGTCTTCTCGACGAGCTTTTCGACATCGCGATCCTGATCGAGCAGGGCGGTGCGCATCCGGCTCCATCCCTCGGCTTCTTTGTTCTTTTGCAGGGTGCCCGCCTCCACCCCCGAGCGGGCGCTCAAAGCGTGCAGCAGCTCCGAGCGCAGACCAACGCCGGCGATGTGGTTGCCCAGCGTCGTTTGCTCCATGTCGTCGGAAGGAAAATCGGGCCAGCGACTCGCCAGATCCTCGATCTTCTGCTCCAGGTTGAGGAGGTAATCGTCGGTCAGCTGTTGGGCGCGATCGAGGGTTGTGCTGCTGTACAGATCGCTGAGCTGGCGGTGCAGGTCGCGGACCATCTCGGCGCAGCGATAATCCAGGCCGGAGGGACCGTCACCGCCGGGGTGAATGTCTTCGGGGTCGAACTCGACGGTCAGGTTAAAGGGAAAACAAACGATGGTTTGACCGCTGGCCAGGGGTGTCTTTTGGTTGACGTGGGTGAGCGTCATGCCGTCCACGCGAATCTCCCGACCGCTGAGGTTCCAGAACTGCCAGCCCTCGCCCGCGCCTTCGTTGCCGATCGCGCCGGCGCAGGGACCGACGTAAGGACTGGGCAGCACGACATCGTTAGCGGGGTGCTGGCCGATACGCACGGGGTTGCGGCCCGGCGGCACGGTCACCTGCCAGCTCTTGGCCGAGATCGTGTGGATGACGACGAATCGCACGGTAATATCTCCTCATTAGTCCGTAGTCCGTAGCAAAGACAATCAGGTTGTTTTGCTACGGACTACGGACTACGGACGTTGCTGGTAATACTCGACGGCCAGCACGCCGCCGTCGCCGCTGTTGCCGCCGGATGCGCCGGCGGCGATGGCTTCCTGGAGGGTGGCGACCCCCGGGTCGATCTGGCCGCCGGGACCAGGCTTGATTGCTACCAGCAGCAAACGTGTATCACCCAGTCCGGCTCCGCGGTAGGGATCGACCGGCGCCCCCACGCTGAGCAGGCGGAATGGGCCAAGCATCCGCGTTATGGGCGCCGGCGGCCGCGTCACTGTTTTCGTCGGCTCCGGCATGGGCCGCACCGACACCAGCACGCCGACCGAATCGCCTCGCCGCAGGCTCGGCGCGACACGCGACGACTTGACGGGAATAGTCAGGGTCGTTTCCCCGGGCTTGAGGTAGAGGCGGATGTTCTCCTCATCGAGATTGTGAACATCGGCATAAAGGAGGACTTCGCCGGCGCTCACGGGCCGCGTGACACGGCGACCCAATAGCAGGCCGCGCTCGGAGTACGGTATGGCCGATTTGAAAATCTCCTTATCCGCTCTCACTTGGAGGCGATCCAACATATCCTCGGTGATTTCCGTGTCCGCTTTGATGTCCGTGCGAAGGGCGGTCAGCTCCAGCGGGGCGGTGCTGCCGCGGAGGACCATGAAGTTCAAGATGGCGGCGATGACGCCGAGGACCACGGGCACAATGATTCGCAACGCGCTCATGACAATTCACTCCTCATTGCTCGGCCGACGGGGCCATCAACAACAGATAGGCGGGCGAGCCGGACGGACCCGCTTCAACCGGAAAGAGTTGGAGTACGCGGCCGGCCTTCCGTAAGAGGACGAGGGAAATCGGCCCT
Source organism: Gemmataceae bacterium (assembly GCA_035653735.1). Classification (GTDB taxonomy): domain Bacteria; phylum Planctomycetota; class Planctomycetia; order Gemmatales; family Gemmataceae; genus JAJPHU01. The sequence continues at coordinate 43,521 of DASRBG010000166.1, read as the reverse complement.
TGTTCAGCGCCGATCTTTTCCGTCGTCCACCCAGCCGCCGACCATTCGCGCAGGCAATCCTTCGCCGCTGCGGGGCCGAGAATCTCGCAGGACAATCGGCCCGACTCATCAAAGCGCCGGGCCACCGACGCCACACCCGCCGGCAGCGGCAGGAGATGGCCGGCTCTTGACTCTTGCACGCTGGAAGCCGGCGCGGGAGACGCTTCCAGCAGCCGAGTGGTTGCTCCACGCCGCCAGAGGACTTGCACCAGACGCGGACGCTCGTGCTCTCCTCGTTTCTCGGTGACGGCGCGGACGCGCACCGTTCCGATCCGGGCGTTGTAGACGCGGCAACCGTTCACGACCTCCGGCCGAAATTTCCGCAGCCAGACCAGGAGTTTTTCCTCTAGCGGGGAGGGTTTGGCTTCGCCCATCGTGCGGCTGCCCAGCGATTGCAGCCGGGCTTCGCTGTCGGGTCCGGACAGGTCGAGCATGGCCATCGACCAATTGCTCTCGCCCAGTGCCCACGCGCCTGGCCGCAAGAATGCATCCGCAATTGCTTCTTCCGGACGGGACGCGGAGCGTCCGGACGTGCGTTCCCACGCGGAGCGTGGGAACGAGAAGGAATCGCTCTCGTTCCCACGCTCCGCGTGGGAACGCACGTCAGCGACGCTCGGCGTCGCATCCGCTTCGCGCAACATGGTCCGGTAAGTCTGCAACAACATCAGCCCGGCGGCGGCGATGACCAGCATGACCGCTACGCGCAGCGCACGGAACAAGAGAGCGGCAAGGGCCAACCGTGGACGACCGCCGGCCAACTTATCGGACGAAGTCGAGGATGAGACGGTCATGGGTATCGTTCTCCGGGGCGTTTTAATTGTCGTAGGGGTCCGCACCGAGGCGACCATTCGCGGCATCCCAGAGGTTGTCGAAACAATTGAGAAATTCGGTAAGCTCGTTGAGGGCTTTCTGGATCTTCTTCCCCTCGTCGGTATCTCCCGCAAAGCCTAACGTTGCTACCTCCAGGGCTTCCCACATGGCGTTGAGGGTATCCACCGCGGCATCCAGGGCAGCACCCACCGTAAACCGGAGATAGGCCCCAGCCACCAGGATGCCGGGATTTCCAATCGATATGCCGGTTGCACTGGCCGCGACGAGGGCCGGGTTGGTTCCGGGATCGAGGGCTGCCGAGAGAGCGTCAAACGATGCACCAGCCAGCTGGGTGCCGAGCAGCGACAAAACGGAGGTATGCGGTTTGAGATTCTGATCCAGGGACGGAAACGGGATGGCCTGGGAAGCCCAGGGGTTTGCAATGAGGGCATTGCGCGATTGAGCTTGAAATGTTTGGCCGGAGAAGGGCGGCCCGCCGGTGACAGATCGCTGTGGGAGCGAGCTGATTTCCGAGTCCTGGGGGTTGTGCCAGGGCTGCAACAGTTGGCCCGAGGGCGCGTTGGGGCGATTTCGCCAGGTCTGTCGCCGCGCGTCAGTCGCTGTCCGCACCTTCACCACATCCGCCCGCGCAATCAGAAACAAAGCGGACACAATGCTCAACAGGAACGGAAACACCAAGACCAGCTCCAGAGAAGCGATCGCTCGGCGTCGGGGACGATTCATCGGAATGCGTCGCATGATCGATCTCCCTCAATGAGTCCGGGCCAACGAGGTGCCGGAAGTGGGTAGAGTTCGCCACAGCACCTTGTCAATCGAGCCGGATTGAAACACCGTTGCCTCGCCCAGGCGCGTGGTCGGCACCAGTTTGCATTGCCAATTGAGGCGGATACGCGGCTGCGGCGTCGTGGGCGTCGGCGTATTATCCCCCTGCGGCACGGGTCCGGGATATTCCGGAGCAGGGCCGTCCCAATTGAGCGTGTCCCATCCGGCGGTGGGCTGCCAATCATTGTTTCCGGAGCCGCGCTGTTGCGGATTGGCGTTGTAAAACATCGCTTGCGCGAAGCACGCCAGGCCGTCGGGGTTTTCCTGAAATCGGAACATGTTGAGGGCGAAATTGGTCGGCGCGGGGCGGTGTGCCAGGCCCACGACGGTAAACATCTGATCCGCCTGGTCGCTGTGGTTGGCGTACGTCCACGGTTCGTAGGTCTTGCCCTGGCCTTGCGCATTCGCCATCACATACAGGTTGATGCCCTTGTCTTGCTTCAAGCTCTTGATGATGGATTGGGTATACTGCGTGGAGCGATCCTCGAAGTATTGCGCGAAGCGCGATAACCGCAATGCGTTCTTGCCGAAATCGATCCACGGCTGGCGCCACCACTGGATCCACGGCGTGCTGGCACGCATCAATTGCGATCTTTCCACGCTCGTTTGGGAGGATTCCGTTTCCACCGGCAGGTTCAAATTCACGAAGGGCCAACCCGGGTACAGGGAGACTTGGTCGGCCAGGTTCGGCTCGGCCATCGAGTTGGCCGCATCAAGGGCCTTCATAGGAGCGGCGTAGACGATCGACGATTGGTAGTAATAGAGGCCCGGAACCACCACGTCGCGTAGGAGGACTTTGACCTCCTGAAGTCCCCGAGCCAGCTGTTCGAGGAAGTCGAGTGTTTCGCACTCCTGGTATACCTTGTATTCAAACGCCAAAGCCGCGAAACAAATGCTGTCGCCCCACGCTTCCAGAAGCGGTCCAACGATCGGAATGAATTGCCCCTGGGCGATGATGCCTCCGATGAAGTGCGCCTCGTAGGCCCAGGTCAGCACCATTTTGAGGCGCTTGCGAGCGTCGTAGATGGCTCCGCCGACTTTGGAATCCTTGCTGGCCTCATCGTAGGCGTCATCGTTGACGGGGATCGAATCCTCGCCGACGGCGGTGGCCATCCCATACGTGGTATCCAGAAGGAGTGACAAAGTCCACGGCGTCGCCGGCGGGTCTTTGCCCTGGTCCAGTTCATCTCCGCCGAGCGTGTGAATCAGCACGACGAGGGCGGTCAATTCGCCGATGAGATGGTTGATGGCCGTGATCGAGTTCATGCCGCGGGCCATCTCCACCGATGCGGCGTAGGCCGTCGAGTCGGCCGCGTTCTGCGTCTCCAGCTTGCGCGAGCTAACTCTGCCCACGTTGGCCAGCAAGCCGATCAGCACCAGAAAGCCCAGGACCACGAATAGCGAGGCCAGGGAAAGCATTCCCTCCTCGCCGGAGTGCAGATCGCGAGAAGAGCCGTCGGAAGGAATAGTTGCAGATTCGCACATGGCCGCCCCTCCTTAACGGGACTCATAATCAATGCCCAGCGTGCCGTTGGCCGACGCGGGCGCCTCGTTGGGCAGCGTGGCCGACGACGTAATGGAATACTCGTTTGGCGGCTGGCCGTTGGGATTCAGGATGCGTGCCGCGCCCGGAATGTGCAGCGGAGCGCGGTAAGTAACGGTCACGGTCAGATCGCCGTCGGGCCGCGACGTATCGACCTGCATTTGCCACGAAGTCCGCGAGGCCGCGGCGAAATAGCGATTCATCATCGTCCCGAACCCCGGCTGAGCGTTGGGGTCGCCGCTGGCGGGCGAATAAAGGTTGTAAGCCGTCGCGTAATCTGTGGCCTGTCCGAAAGCGTCGCCGGATAGACCCTGCCAGGATGGAGTGCCGGTGACGAAGGGAGTCATGGCTGACCACACCGATTGGTTGATGCGCGTCGTTCGCAGATTGGTCGGCTGCGCCGATGACCATACCACAGCGGAACGAGCGCCGGCATGGGCGGCGTACAAGGTGCCAACCTTCGCCAGAAGCAGCCAGGTTGACTCGAAGACGAGACAGACGAACAACAAGTACACGGGGAGAACCAATATGTAGGACAGCGAATACGATACGCCCTCTTCACCGCGCACCAGAACGCCCCAGCGCGGCCGCCGCCAACGCCCTAGCGCCCGCCACGACATTTTGAGCACGATGGAGAGGCTGGCCAACCAGACCAGCCAAACCCATTCGACGCCCTGTATCCATTGTGCTGGGGAGATCATGATTGCGCTCCAGCGAACGGCCGGCGTCAGCCGGCTGGTTACAGATAAGGCAGTCCTACGCCGTTGCCGAGCATGCCGAAAAAACGCCTCAGGGTCAGGACCAGCAGCCAGAAGATCGCGGCGGCCATCGGCAGGGCCAGGCCGGTGACGAGCACCACTTCCAGGGCGGCCATGCCGCGACGGAGCCGCGAAGAACGATGAGGCGATCGCATGCGATCCTCCTACCTATCCGAGCGCTTTCGCAACCTCGCTCGCCGCTGCCGTCAGCCGCACACAAGGGCGAGGAGCGTGCCGCCGGCGAGAAACGGGGCCATGGGAACCTGACGTTTCAGGCAATCTCGAACATCGCCGGCAGGTGCAGCGATGCCGCCGCCGAAACCCACACACCGAGCCGCGAAAGCCAAGATCGATCGGGGTCCCGCGACGCCCACGAGCAGGCATGCCGCAAAAACCCCCGCCAGAATGTACGAGTAAATCAACACTTCAACGATCCGGTTAGCGCCCATCAGAGCGCCGAGGACAGCGGCCAGCTTCAAATCACCCGCGCCGCCGCGGAACACATTGTAGAGCACAAACAGAATCGCGAATCCGGCGGCGAAACCCGCCAGGCTATCGCGCCACGGCAGCATACCGAAGGAAGAGATCAGCCACGCCGAGGCGCCCTCGCTCTCTTCCGCCCCACCGAATCGCAGCAGGGCGGCGAGCAATTCAAGACCGACAACCCAAACAAAGACCGTGTAGGTCGTCCAGTTGTAGATACGCCGCCAGAGCAAATCCGTGATGGTGGCGCTCAAGAGCAACAGGGCCAGGAGCAGGACGCGAACCGTGCCCGCCTCGGCCGGCGCCCCCAAGCCGCGGCATAGCCAAAGCCAGGGGGCGGCCAGGACGAGCGGCGCGACGACCGCGATCCGCCAGGCCCAGGCGCGAGTTGATAGGTGGTTGGGTGGTTGGGTGGTTGGGTGGTTGAGTGGTTGGATCGCCACGCCAGTTGAATTTAAGCCACGCATAGGTCCACCTCTATTTACCGCTCCACCTAACCACCCAACCACCCAACCAGTTGTTCTAGTTGTTCCATCCGGTGATCGCGTTGACCAGATTGGTGAACCACTGCTTGATGTTCGGCCAGAAGGCCTTGACCAGGGCCAGGATCAGGGCCGCGACGGCGATAATCATGACCACTTGCAGGGTTTCCAAACCGCGCTCATCCTCGTGAATTCGACGAAGTGACTTGAACATGCTACACCTCGGGGTACTGGGGGAGTAAGATCGTTCCTGCTACTACTTCGGGAGCGGGCGTCTTTTGTGACACACCGCGTGAAAAATTTACGTTGCACCGTCTGGCCGCTTTCCATTCGTCGTTCGCTTGATAACGGAGCAGCGGCCAATCTCGCTGTCATGGCCATACTCCCAGACCAGGCGGGAGTAACGGGACTTTCGCCCCGTCGGAGCGAGCCGCCCACGGATCTGTCCGCTGGCCTCGCGCCCCTCGACGTGAAAGCGATACAAATCGCGGAGGCGGTATTTCTCGTTCTCGTCTAGCCCTTCCACTTCGCTGATGGCGCTGAGCCGGCGGCTGCCGTCGGAGAAGCGATTGACCTGGACGATCACCTGAATGGCCGAGGCGACCTGCGCCCGCGCGACATAGACCGGCATGTGCGTGTCGCTCATCAGGCACAATGTCTCCAGGCGTATCAGGGCCAGAAGCGGATTGCTGGCGTGGACCGTGCTCATGGCGCCGTCGTGGCCGGTCAGCATCGATTGCACCATGTCCAGCGCCTCGCCGCGGCGGACCTCGCCGACGACGATCCGATCGGGCCGCATGCGCAGCGAATCGACGAACAAATCCCGGATGCTGACGCCGCCTTTGCCGTCTGGCTTGGGTGGCCGGGCTTCCAGGTACAGCACGTGCGGCTGCTGTAATTGCAATTCCGACGAATCCTCAATGACGAGGATGCGCTCGTATGGCGCCAGGTGTGCCGACAGCGCGTTGAGCAGCGATGTTTTGCCCGCGCCCGTCCCGCCGGAGACGATCAGATTGCGGTGCGTCCGCACCATCAGCCGGAGGTAGGCGGCGGCGTCTTCGTCCAAGGCGCCCTTGGAGATGAGCCATTCCAGGCTGGTGTTGCTCTTGCGGAACTTGCGGATCGACACGCACGGACCCTGACGGCTGACCGGAGGGATGATGACATGGACGCGGAAGCGATCCGGTTCGGGCAAACGGGCATCCATGCTGTGGTGGTCATCATCGATGCGACGGTGAACGTACTCCGCCAGGTTTTGGACTGCCGCCATCAACACTTGTTCGTCGGCGAAGCTCCGTTCGACGCGCTCCAGACGCCCGCCCCGCTCGCAGTAGATCGTTGACGGACCGTTGATTAATACCTCCGTCACCGACTCATCCTCGAAGAGCAAGTCGGCCACGGGCGCCAGGAAGAAACGGAGCGTCTTGCCGTATATTTCGCTGCGGATCATTAGCCGCCGCCTCCCGTGGGCATGGCGAAGATGATGACTGCCAAAATCACGATGAGTACGCCGATCACCATCCACTGCACCCACGGGGGCAGTTGCTTCCAGCGTTCATTGAGCGTCAGCTTTTTCGTCTCGCCGCCGGTCGGGGCAGATGCTCTCTGAGGGAACGATGCGGCCTGTGCCGGAGCAGCAGGCATGCCGGCGAGCGGAGCGAAAGGAGGCGGAGCCGCGTTGGCGGTCGCCGGCGTCCCCGCGGCCAGCGGGGCGAAAGGCGGCGGCGGGAACTGGGGAGCCGGCGCCGGGGGAGGAGCCATCGGGGCGAGCGGCTCCGGGGCAGGTTCGAGAACGACCTCCGCTTCCGGTCGATGCGGCCGGGAGCGAACCGGCGGACTCGTCGCCACGACTGCGGTCAGGGGAGAATACTCGAAGCCGCTGCCGCAGTGCGGACAGTCGAGATCCACCCGCGATCGCTTGACCAATTCGCGGTACTGTTCCTGGCTCAATCGAAAGGAGGTGCGACAGGAAGTGCACCGTACCTTGATTCGGATCGGAACCTGCGTCATCACATCCTCCCCATTGCTTCGGCGAATTGAGGAACGGGTGCCTCGGATTCGCGTTTTTCTTCGAGACTTTGACTCAGGATCATTTGTTCCAGGCGGATGGCTCGCTCCAAGTCCGCCAGGGACCGATCGTTCGCATCCAGCCTACGGACAAATTGCGTACAGCGGCCGGCGTGCTCGAAGGCGCTCAGCCGCCCCGCCGCAGGCAGCAGAGGATTATGGCCCTGCTGATAATAAAACTTGGCCAACGTTTGCCTCACGGTAACATCGCGCGGATATAGCCGGCACAGCTCTTTCAGCACCCGCAGACAGAGACCGGGATACGACTGCTGGAAGAGGAAGCGTGCCAGCTCTAAAAGCCAAACGCGATCCTGCGGAGAACCGGACAAAAGGAATCGCAGCCGGTCCAGCATCTCCATCGCCGAGCCTGGCCGATGCACCATCCGCAGCCATCCCCACAAGCCGCGGCAAAAGGATCGCGGTTCCAGGAATTTCCGGCCGGGATCGCGAAGCACCGGCACAAGCTGCTGGCATAGTTCCTTCGCCTTCTCGTAGACAGCATCGGCCGCCTCGGACGATCGCGAGGGGATCGCCGCTGCAGCTCGGCAAGGCGCCGGCGATTCGATCGCATCCGTCTTCTCGTCCGGCTTCTTGCATTCAACGACTCGTCCGGCGTCCTTGTCCCTGCCAATACGGAAGACAAGCTCCGTGCCGGCAATACGGACAGAATCACCATCCTCAAGGACCAACGAGCGGCCGGCCGGCTTGCCATTGCGAATTAGTGCGCCGCCGTTCAGGTCATGCAAGTGCCACTGCCCCGCCGCGAATGTCACCAGGGCGATTTGCGGCTGCGGATCGGGCGTGTCCGCAAGGCGCAGACCGCAACTCGCGTCCGAGCCGATCAACAAATCGTGGGTGACACGGACGCTCCGCCCTCTCGCCAGCTCGATCTCGCAGGCCGGCGGCTCTTTCGTTTCCACGGAGTAGGAGCCGGGATCGACTTCCACGGACTCAACGGCCAATTCCAGGCCATTGAGGTTCAGCAGATCGCCCGCGGCGATGGAGCACCGCGCCGGCGCGGGTAGACGGTTGTACAGAAGCTCTGCGGATCCGGGCGGGACCAGGGAGTAGAACACCCATTGTCCCGCGTAGGGAGCGAGAAAGGCGAGTTTCCGCGAGCGATGGCACAATACCTTCGCCCTTCCGAGGCGGAGACTTTCGCCGGTCGAACGCTTGCGAAGAACGAGTTCCATGGGCGTCATCTCCCGTTGACAACCGGGTTCGCGATACCCCCACTGGCGGCCCCTCTCCTGGATAACTGCTCAAGGGAGGCATTTGTCCACAGTTAGGGATACCCCACTGGCGGACCCTCTCTGCGGAGAAAACCATCGCAAGGCTGCCTATCGAGATCAACCATCTATTAGCAGGTTCTTGATTCTACGCAGCCTGTGACATGAAAAACGAAAAAAAAGAGAAAAAAGGACGGCCGCAGATGAGGAAGTTACTGGGGCGTCTCCTCATCAGATCGGTTCCCATTCATCGCTGGAGCGGGCGCGGGCGTGCAATTTCGTGCCGTGGTGTCCCAAGAAGCGTCTCAAAGAAACCGGATAGCTCACAATCAGGCGGCGGCTCGTAATGGCGACGGCAAAGTCATCCAGGAAGCCGGAACGCCCGATGATGAGCCGGGCTTGCAGGCTGTCCGCGAAGGCACAGACCCAACGGTGCGTCCTTCCCGACAGGGACGAACGCACCTCTACGAAGTCGTAGTAGCAGGGGACGCTGCCCCCCACTGAGCTACCCAAGGTTCCCGGATAATCCTGCCTGTAGGGAATGCCTTCGCTTCGGGCAACGTAGACGGGGATCACCATGTGATCGGCGCCTGTATCGCAGAAAAAGCGAAGCTTTCGGGTATCACCTTGTCTTGTAAGGATCTCGACTACAATTTCGGCACTGTCGCAACGCAACCCGTCTGGACGCGCCAGGAGGCTCTTGAGGCTTTGGGCCTTGTTGAACCTCCTTCTCAGGTGGTAGCGTCGGGAAATATAGAACGGGAGCATCGCGAGCGGCCTTGGCCTGTTGATCAGCGCGTGTACATGCGAGCAGAAACGATTGGAGAGAAGAAATCAGGATTCGGCGTTAAGGGTGACAATTGCATCCATCGGGTCATCCCAGCGTCTTGGATAGAGAGAGATAATGTGGCGATACCCTTGGGCGCGCAGGCGTTCATGGAGTTCGTGGACTTCATCTGGGTTGTCAAGGTCGATGGCGTGAATCTGGAGTCCGGGTGGGTCGGCAGTTACTATGATAAAGTGGCCCGCATAGTGGTAGTCCAACTTGAAGTCGTCCTCGACCGCGGCACGTTCGCGCGCGGTGTGCCGGCCCGAAGGCCAGTGACGGTCCAGCATTGCCACGACGTCCGGTGGTAGCGGCAGATTTGCTACTCGGATCGGCTCAGTAAGCGTTTTCGGAACGGTGGCCATAAGATTCATTCGCTCGTGGATTCGCTCTTAAGGCGAAACTCGCCTGGATTGAAAGAGCAATGGGCCATCAGGAACGGCCGGCTTGCTTTCCCTTCTTATACCATTCCCCGAAAGCTGTCGCCAGCGGGCATCCCGCCCCATCTTTTTTCGGCGAATCGGCGGGCGGGACGCCCGCGCTCCCAGAGGTTTCTTTCTGGACAAGCAAGACGCCCTGTCTTATCGTCAATCTATTGGTCCAGCCTTTCCCCAGTGAAATGGAGGTTCCCCATGCTCACCGCCTCTCCTGCCTCCGGAAGAATGTCCTTGCTCGGCTCCTTGGGCGCATTGCTGCTCGTGCTTGTGTTTTTGCCGCTCGCCCCGGCCGATTCGCAAAAGAAACCCGTGTCGCTACCCGAACGCAAAGCCGAGACGCAGGAGGATGCCGAGACGTTTCTGCCGAACGCGGTTGCTCTCCAGGGCGTGACGCTCACCGTGGGGGCCGTGGCTTTTTCGCCCGACGGCAAGCGACTGGCGATGGGCGCCGGCTGGATCGATCAGCCGTTCGGCGAGCTGCGGCTGTGGGACGTGGACAAGGGACAGATGATTACCTCAGTGCATTCGGACAAGGGGCTGCGCTCGGTCGCTTACTCGCCGGATGGCAAATACATCGCCAGCGGCGAACTGGACGGCAGCGTCAAACTCCGCGATCCGAGCAGCGGCGAAGTGCGTGCCACCCTCAGCGGCCACACGATTGGCGTGAATGGTGTCGCCTTCTCCGCTGACGGCAAATCGCTCGCCGCCGCCGGGCTGGATAACTTCGTGACGGTCTGGGACGTGGCCGCGCGAAAGCAACGGCTGCGGCTCCAGGGACACACAGGGCCGGTCGTGTGTGTCGCTTTCTCGCCCGATGGCAAGACGCTGGCCTCCTCCAGCCACGACCATAATGCCATCCTTTGGGACCTGGAAAGGGGCAAACTCAAGGCCACGCTTACCGGGCACAGCAACTACGTGGAGTTCGTGGCGTTTTCGCCCGACGGCAAAACGCTCGCCACGGCCGGCTGGGAGAACGCCGTCAAACTGTGGGATCCCGACACGGGCAAGGAACGCAACAGCCTGACCGGTCCTGGCCCGATGACGGCCTGCGTGGCGTATTCGCCCGATGGCAAAACCCTGGCCGCCTCCGGTTCGCCGGCCGGTACCGATGGAAAGATCAAACTGTGGAACGCGGCCACGCTGGAAGAGCTGGCCGTGCTGGAAAACGGCAATCGATGCGTCTGGCACGTTTCCTTCTCCCCGGACAGCAAGCGCCTGGCCGCGGGCAGCGCGGATGGGTTGGTGAAGCTCTGGGACGTCGCCGGCCGGAATGAAATAGCCACGGTGGACAATCGCAAGGACCGCCTGTTCGATCCGCAGCCGGTTCTCGCCTTGGCCTATGCGCCCGATGGCAAAAGCGTGGCCATCTCCGGGGAAGACGGCGGCGTGCAGCTGTGTGATGTGCCAGCCGGCACGCGGCGCCATGTCCTCAAGGGACATGCCGATGTCATCTCATGCCTGGCCTTTTCTCCCAATGGCAAAATGCTCGCCACCGGCAGCCCCGATCAGAAGATTAAGCTGTGGGACCTGGCGACCGGCAAGGAAATCCGCACGCTGGAGGGACACACCAGCTGGGTCTACGCCCTGGCCTTCGCTCCCGATGGCAAGACGTTGGCCAGCGGTAGCTATGATCGCACCGTTCGCTTGTGGGATCCGGCGACCGGGCAAAACCTGCGCGTGCTCAAAGGACACAAAGCCTCGGTGCGCGGCGTGGCTTTCGCGCCGGACGGCAAGACGATCGTTTCTGGCGGCAGCGATCGCACTCTCAAAGTGTGGGACCCCGGCACCGGCGAAGTGCGCGCGACGTTGAAGGGGCATGAAGGCGGCGTGAAAGCCGTGGCCTTCTCCGCCGACGGCCAGACCGTGGCCAGCGCCGGCGAGGACAACACCGTGCGTCTCTGGGACGCGGCCAAGGGCGTCGAGCGCCGGGTGCTGCGCGGACACAACGACGAGGTGACGACCCTCGCCTTCTCGCCACATGGACTCACGCTGGCGACGGGCAGTCTTGACTCGACCATCCGCATTTGGGACCCGGACACGGGCCGATTGTGGACCACCTTGCAGGCGCATCCGGATGGAGTGGCCGCCCTGGCCATCGCCCCGAATGGCCAGCAGCTTCTCAGCGGCGGCCGCGGCAAAAGCGTCAAGCTCTGGCCGGCCATGGCGCCGACTCCCTTCATCGTCAGCCCGCGCCGGACGCTGACCGGCCATAAGGGGCAGGTATGGTTCGCCCTGCCCTCGCCCGACGGCAAGCGGCTCGTCACCGGCGGCGACGACGGCAAAGTCCGGCTCTGGAACGTGCGCGGCGACGCCCTGCACTTCTCCTATCGCTTGCCCGCCGCGGGCTTCTGCGTGAAATTCTCTCCGGACAGTCGCACGCTGGCTGTCTCCTGCACCGACGGCTCCATTCATCTCGTCGATCTCGCCACCGGCAAGGCCAACAAAATCCTGACAGGCCACAGTATGGCGGTAACATCCGTCGCTTTCACGCCCGATGGCAAGAAGCTGCTCTCCTCGGCGTCGATGTGGCAGAACCAGCAGCAGCCCGGCGAGATCAAGCTCTGGGAGGTCGAGTCCGGCAAGGAATTGTTCTCGTTCACCGGACACGAGGCGTTGATCCCCTGCGTGGCCATTTCCCCCGACGGCAAAACGGGTGCCTCGGCCAGCCTCGATAATACGGCTCATTTGTGGGATTTGGACTCCGGAAAAGAGCTTTTTGTCCTCCGGGGCCATGACAATGGGGTCCGTTCTCTGGTGTTCAGCGCCGACGGCAAAACATTGCTGACGGGCAGCTGGGATCGATCGATCAAGATTTGGGACGTGGCCACGGGCAAGGAACTCCGAAGCGTGGCGACCACGGTTTCGGGCATCAGCTGTGTGGCCCTATCTCCGGACGGCAAAACAGTGGCCATCTCTGAGAGGGGGCCTGAGAACGCCCCGATGGGGCGCTTCCAGGTCCGCGATTTGCAAACCGGCAAGTTGCAAACAGACTTGCGCTTACCCACGGGACGAATCGTGTTCGTGACTTTTTCGCCGGACGGCAAGTCGCTCGCCGTGGCCGGCGGTAACACGAGTTCCGGCGAGGTCAGCCTGTGGGATACCACCAACTGGCACATGCAAGCGCGCTTCCCACGTTTCCAACGCTTCGTCGAGAGCGTGGCCTTCAGTCACGACGGCAAACGCCTGGCCGCCCGCGGTCTAGCGGGCGCCGGCGGCAACGGCGCCACCGTATGGGATTTGACTTCCATCGAGCCGCAATCGATCACCCTCGAACACGGCAACGTCGTGATGAGCGCCGCTTTCTCTCCCGATGGCAAGCTCCTCGCCACGGGCAGCGATAAGGGCAGCGTGCAGCTTTGCGATGCGGCCAAGGGCGCGAAACTCGCCACGCTGAACGGCCATAGCGGCGCTGTCCGCTGCCTGGCATTTTCTCCCGACGGCAAGACACTCGCCAGCGCCAGCCGCGATCACACGTTGAAACTCTGGGACACGGCGACGCGCAAAGAGAAGGCCACGCTCAGCGGACATCGCGATCAAGTAACGAGCGCGGCTTTCACCGCCGACGGGAAATCGCTTGTCTCCGTAAGTTGGGACCGGATCGCGAAGGTTTGGGATGTGGGCACGGCGGCGGAGCGCTCCCGCTTTTCCGTGCCGGAGATGGTGTGGGACCTGGCGCTCTCTCCCGACGGCAAAACGGCGGCGATGGCCAGCAGCGACGGCAGCGTGAAACTCTGGGATCTCGGGTCCGGCAAGGAACGCCGAACGCTGCGCCACTTGCCGAATGCCCGCGGCGTGGCCTTCTCGCCGGATGGCAAGCTGCTGGCCACGGGCAGCCTCGACGGAAGCATCAAATTATGGCGAATCGCGGACGGAAAGGAATTGTCCACTCTGGAAGGCCATCACGGGGCGGTCAAAGCAATCCGTTTCGCTCCGGATGGCAAGATGCTCGTTACGGCCGGCGACGACGGAACGGCCCGCTTGTGGCAAGTGATGACGAAGGATCCCCCGCCGGCGCCCGTTGCCAAGCTGCCTCCCAAGTTGCCATGAGGACCGCGCTCTTCTCTTCTGTTAGTGATCTGCCCCAGAGGGGGCGATGCTTGCGGCAGACGTTCTCATTTTCCTCGTTCCTGGTTCCCAAACAGAGTTTGGGAACCAGGACGACGGAGTTTTCCCGTTATACCCGCGGAAAGGAGGAGTCGCGGTCAACGGATGAGGCGCAAACCGCCGGTGCCTCGTCCGCTCGGCTTTTTGAACCTCAGGTGCTCGACAAAGTGAATCGATTTCTGAGCCAGATCGGCGCCTGTGAATTCGGCTAGGTACTGATAGCTCAGGTAGGCGTAGAAAGCGGGGATGCCGATTAAGGGCAAGAATCGGCCCAAGGTTTCTTCGGCGAACGTGGCCTCTTCGCTCAGGATCTGGGCGACGTGCGAATCCGGAACATTTTCCCTCAAAAGGGATCTCAGATGTTCAAGGTGCGTCTTATGGCGTCCGGTATCGGCTGGCGGCGCGGCTTGACGAGGAAGCCTGCCCGATAGGCTGCCGGCGAGTCCCATCAACTCCCGAAGCTGTTCTCTCATGTTAGGCATTTGGCTCTGCATCCACGCGTTGAGTTCTTGCATCTCCTCGGGAGCGATCCGTCCGGTCGTCCTCCATTTTTGTTGCATCTCGCGCAGATGAGGCGGCATCCGTTCCTGTAATTGCTGCTGCCATTGCAGAGCGCGTTCCTGGATGAGGCGCTGAGCATCGGCAATGTTGACTGTCGCCCCCATGTCCACAACGTGGGCCGATTCTTCGTCGTCTTCGTCAAATTCATCATCGTCCGTGCGGGAATTAAATTCGTCAATCGTATGTCCGTCGAAGTGCAGTTGATAGTGCCAGGAGTCGCTATCATTGACGAAGAAATGAATCGCGTGCGTGTGCAGCCGGCCGGAGAGCGCGACCGCCAGGGTTTGCGAAGCCATGCCTTCGTTGTCCAGGAGCGAAACCCAACCTTCCTGGGGCGCGGACAAATGAATGGCGCGGATTGGCGAGGGAAGCCACGTCCGTGACCCGTCGGGTGGTTCTTCATCGGTAGCTTCGTAACCCTCGGCGAACAGTAAATGGCGAAGGGCGTCCGCGACGGCCGCGGCATCGTTTGCTTTCACGTGGATACTGGTGGCGAAACTGCCCATGATGCACCTGTGAATTGGGGATAACGGACCGCTTTTTAATCTCTAGCACATGAATTTCTCGGTGAAGGCTGGTTCGGTTCGTTTTCACCCTTTCCACTTGGGAAAAATCCCTAAAATGCGGACCATTTCTCGTTCCAACGCTCCTGCGTGGGAACGCACGTCCGGCCGCTCTGCGGCCCCACTCTCTCTGCCGGCTGGGGACTGGCCGCGACGCGGAGCGTCGCCAGCGTGCGTTCCCACGCAGGAGCGTGGGAACGAGAGTCACCACCAGAATCGGCGCGGGTATTTCAGCCCGACAATCCCCGCGTTTTCCCGTTGTTCCCAACTCGTCTCACGGCTATCATCCATACTTGATATTTCATGAATCAAGACAAAAGCATCTCCCGCGATCCTCGCGCGGAACTGTTCCTCAGCGTGGCCCTCGCCCTGCTGACCTTTCTGGTTTACTTCCCGACCTTCTCGTTTCCTTTTGTCAACTATGACGATCCGCATTACGTCTTTAACAACCCCCACGTCCAATCCGGCCTGACGGCAGACAACATTCGTTGGGCGTTCACGACGTTCGATTGCGGCAACTGGCATCCGCTGACCTGGCTGTCGCTGCAGCTAGACGCCGAGCTTTTCGGGGGCCAGAACGCCGGCGCTTTTCATCGGACGAACGTTCTGCTCCACATGGCGAACACTCTGCTGTTGTTCCTGCTCCTGGTCCGGCTGACGGGAGGGGTAGGGCCAAGCGCGATGGCGGCGGGCCTGTTCGCGCTGCATCCGTTGCACGTCGAATCAGTGGCGTGGGTGACGGAGCGCAAGGACGTGCTGAGCACGCTCTTTTGGCTCCTGGCGATGGCGGCTTATCTGTTTTTCGTGAATCGGCCCAGCGTTGGCCGCTATCTTCCGTTGCTTGTGGCGTTGGGGCTTGGACTCATGGCCAAGGCCATGTTGGTGACGTTGCCCTGCGTGCTGCTGCTGCTCGACTATTGGCCGTTGCGTCGGTGGTTCCGAGTCGGCTTCCGCAATCTCCTGCTTGAGAAAATGCCGCTGTTCGCCCTCGTGGTGGCCTCGTGCATCATCACCTTTCAAGCCCAGCTCCACGGTCGATCCGTGGCGCCGTTCGAGGGGGTGCCGCTGGAGGCGCGCCTGGGGAACACCCTGCTTGCCTATACGAGTTACCTGGGCAAGATGCTCTGGCCGACCCATCTGGCGATCTTTTATCCACACCCCCGGTCGGATCTGTCCTGGGCGTGGGTAACAGCATCGGGACTGCTGCTGGCCGTCATTACGGTGCTGGTGTTCGGTCCCGGCCGCCGTTGGCCCTATCTGGCGGTCGGTTGGCTCTGGTACCTGGGGACGCTGGTGCCGGTCATCGGCCTGGTGCAGGTAGGCAGCCAAAGCATGGCCGATCGCTATACCTACGTCCCGATGATCGGCCTGTTTCTGATGCTGAGTTGCGGCGCGGCCGACCTGGCGGCGGCCTGGCGCTTGCCGCGCTCGTACCTGGCCGCGGCCGGCGTGCTGGTGCTGGCCGCCTGTGCCGTCCTGACCTGGAACCAGCTCGATGCCTGGAAAAGCACTCGGCACTTGTGGGAGCAGGCTGCTACGGCGACGCAAAACAACATCGTGGCCTACATCAACCTGGGCGTGTGCTACTCCGACGAAAAGAAGTACTTGGACGCCAAGCAAGCATTCGAGAAGGCAGCGGCGATCGATCCGCGCCTTGCCGAGCCTCGCGTCAATCTCGGCAGCGTCTACGGGGAGCTTGGCCGATGGGACCGGGCAGCGGCGGAGTATCGTGCGGCCATCGACTTGAACCCTCAGCTCGCCGGTTCCCACTACAACCTCGGCAATGCGTTGGCCCATCTGGGCCAGCGCGAGGAGGCGGTCGCCGAATATCGCCGGGCCATCGAACTCAATCCGGACGACCCGGTACCGCACAGCAACCTCGGCATTCAACTCGACTACCTCGGCCGGCTGGAGGAGGCGGAATCCGAATTGCGCCGAGGCCTTGAACTGGATCCCTCCAACGCCGAGGTCCACGTCAACCTCGGCATCCTGCTCGTCGAGTTAGATCGCCAAGAAGAGGCGCTGGCCGAGTTTCGCAAGGCCGTCTCTCTCGAACCGAAGGATACCCGCTTCCGCAATCAGCTCGCGGGAATCCTCCAAGAGGAGGGGCAGCTAGACGAGGCGTTGGCCGAGTACCGTGCAGCCCTGGATCTGGGCGACGTGCAGGCCCAGTCTCGTATCCGGGCCTGCGAGCGGCTATTGGCGCTCCAGCCGCGTTTAGCCGGCGTGATCGCCGGGCGCGATCGGCCCGCGGACAACCCCGAGCGGCTGACATTCGCCGAACTCTGCATGCAGCGCCGCCAGCGCCGCTACGCCCTGGCCGCCCGCCTTTACCGCGATGCCTTCCGCGACGAGCCTCGACTGGCCGACGATTCCCGAAGCGGTTACCGCTTCCACGCCGCCGCCGCGGCCGCCGCGGCCGGCTGTGGTCAGGATGCGGCCCCGCTCGACGAAAAAGAAATGGCCAACCTGCGCCATCAAGCCCTGGAGTGGTTGCAAACAGAATTGGATTCCATGACTCGCTTAATCCAGCATGCCCGGCCCGAAGTCCGCGCCGCCGCGGGACGGATGCTGCGAATGTGGCAGCGCAACGCCCACTTCGCCGGCCTGCGCGATCCCGCCGCGCTGGCCCAGCTACCCCAGGCCGAGCAACAGGCTTGGCGAAGGCTATGGAGCGAAGTGGCGGCGATCCTATCCAAAGTTGAGGCGCCGCGAACGAAACAAGCCGGAAGTATCGGCAACGGATAATCAGCCGTTGCTTGCGCTTTCGGATCGTTCGGTCTGCCGAGGGAGGAATTGCCGCGCCCAGGCGGCATCGTCGGGATGCAGCGGCGGCTGAGGGGCTCCTGTGTAGATGTAATCCTCATAGCCGGCGGCATCGTAGAGACGATTCAGCGCTTCTTGTAAATCGAGTCGAGCATCGGCATCCGGGGAACGCAGAGGAATCGGGACAATGGGCAAGCGCTCGCGGAGACGGACAGGCCAAAGACCGACATTGGGCCGTTTCTCGACACGGCTGACCATAATGCAATAAGCGCAATCGGGCAGATCTTCCACCGGCATCCGCGGCCCGCCCCGTAGCAGATCGATCTCTACCAGATGCACATCGCTTGCCAAGAGCTGCCGGCGCTTGGCAAGATACTGCTCGCGATCAGGCCCATAGCGCTTATTGGAAGGACTAAGCAGTTCAAGGACAGTGACCAAATGCCTATCGCGCCGATCGCGGATCTCCACGAACGACAACCGTTCCACGTCGATCGCCACGGGAATCCGGCCGTGGACCGGCGCCTCCAGAACTTGCGTGGCCTGGCGAGACGGCAGTGGAACATCGCCGCGCGTGATGCTCACATCCGCCCGGCCCAGGAATTCACGCTCGGCGGCAGAACGCTCGTGGATGTAAACATGTTCGTCGAGTTTGACGATGTAACCGGGGCGTACCTGCGGCACAAGGACGTCACTAACGTAGGGAATGAAACGCTCGTGAAAATCGTGCCAGGCGTCGTCCTGTTCCAGATACGGATTCATTCCTGGAAACGGCGAGGGCATGATCTTCTCCTCGAATGGATAACTGCGCTGGATGTATTATAACGTCCTCTCCCGCTGGTAACAGGCTGGATGCGAGGAGCGTTCTCCTGTTGCCATAAAGAGGAAGCGCCAACATTTTTTGAAGAATGATGCTTGGCCCGGTCATGAAAGACGATTAGACTAGCGCGCGTCGCGCGAGAACAATTTGTTCGGTGAAGGGTTACATTTGCATGGGTACGTGGGATTCCGGTAATTTCGAAAACGACTACGCAGCGGATCGCCTCCGCGGACTGTGTGGTCCGTTGCTTACAGAGATTGAGAAGGCGATGCAGCAAGCCCACATCGATCTTGAAGACGACTTTGAAAAAGGTGATGGCAAACCTGGAGATCATCGTCTGTCTTTCCGAATACCTCGGCCGGTACGAGCGCGGGGCTATCCAGGATTTCCTTTACCCATGTGTCCTGCCCTCTCCGGAGACAATCGCCAACTGGAAGCAAAAGTTTCTGGAGGTCTGGGATGTTGGAGTGGATCCAGACCCCAACAGCTTTGACCAGAAGCGCCGCCGGGTCATCGTCGAGACGTTCGAGCGGGCGGAGCGGCTGGCGCAGGGGCGATACGAAGGCAAGAGTCATCTGGACGTGCGTTCCTTCATCGCTGATCAAATCCGGCGAGAGAAATAGTGGCAATTGTCTTCGCCTTTCCCGATATCGTCGAATACAGGAGAAAAATCCGTGCCCATCCAAAAATATACACTCTTCTTGTGGCTCAATCGTCCGAGAGAAAAGGCGGCCGGATTTGATGCGCCGATTTTTCCGCCCTCGAAGAGTATTCGTTCCGTTACAGTCCTGGCAGCAATTCTTTGTGTTCCTTGCGCCTGCTCAGGGAGCGATCATTCGGCGAAGGAGGAGAGAGCAATGTCTGATACGGAGAAGGTGCGGGCATTTTACGAGGGGCGGGTTGGCGACTTCGCCGAGCCACGGATGCGGATTGGTGGCGATGGTCCGCTCCATTCTCTGGTGGGACCAGAGGACTGTGAACCGGTACCGGCCGCGGTGTTCGAGGCGGTGGGGTTCTACTTTGTCAACGTGCTCGAACAGGATAATGGAAGTGTGTTTGTGTTCCGGGCCGATGCCGGAGGTGTTTTCACCTACGGAGTGCTGGCTACTACCGATGGCAGCTCCTCCCATTTGGAAGTGTACGCTCGGGACGGAACCCTACTCGCGGCAGGCATTCCCGACTGGAAGGCCGGTACGATCGCGTGGAAGGAACAGGATAAGGTGCGGCGACATGCGGCGATGTGGGGTTGAGATTGTAGCGTCGATAATCGCGTTATCTGAGCCGCGCACGCAGCGCAGCGGAGTAAGCGGCCGCCCCAAACAACCGCTTACTCCGCTGCGCTGCGTGCGCGGCTCGGATTTTTCGGTTGTCCGAACGACTATTTCACCCATAAGTTTTCATCCCTCATCTCCCGTCTTCAGCGGCTTATCCATCAGCATCTTCACCTTATCGACCTTGCTCCGCAGCCGTCCACGATGGCCCTTGCGGTAATCGATCTTGATGGAGCAGCTGATACGATCGCAGTCGGTCGCGAGCGCCTCGAAGCAGCGGCGCACCACGGCCAATACCGCATCCAGCTCGCCTTCCAGCGTGGTGCCCATCGAATGCAGATGATAATCGACTCCGCTGGCAGCGACGATTTCCAGGCAGCGGGCGACATAGGGGCTAACGCTTTCGCCTTTACCCAGAGGCGTCATGCTGAAATCGAGCAAGACCATGGGGCCATCCTCCCTATTCGTGATTCCGGACACCGACCTCGTAAAATTATTAAAGAAGACTCGACCGCTGGTAATCTACGCCGGCGGAGATCGACAGGCGAGGAGGCGGCGCATGGATCCGACGATCAAGCACTGGCTCGGTTTGTGGGATTATCTGGATGACAACTTCTGGGCCTATTGGCAGTGGGCCACGGCTAACCTGCATCCGGACGAAGTCGCTTGGCAGCCGGCGCCCCAGGTCGCCTCGATCGGCTGGAACTTGCAGCACCTGGGCGAGATGCTCGATCATTACCTGGCTCATGTTTTCGCACAAGCGGAGCAAGTGCAGCGCAAGCCACTCTTGACGATGCGCTCGGGCAGCCTCGATGACGGCCGCCACCGCGACTTGCCGGCCATCGCCGCCTATCATCGGCAAGTACGGCCCGCCTACCGGACCTTCCTGAGCCGGTTGACCGCCGCGGACATGGACCAAGTCCTCGGCGGCGGGCGAGCACGCACCTGGGGCTGGGCGATCGGCCACATTGCCGAGCATGAGAGCTATCACCTGGGCAAGTGCATGCTGCTGCGCAATTTGGTGCCGGCACGGGCCAACCGCTGAGGATGATTGCTCACTATTTCTTGATCGTCCACAAGTAAATATCCTTCTCCTCCGGAATGTCGTGCGTAATATCCACGGTTTCCTTCTTGTCCGGCTTCCATCTATCGCCCATCGTGAAGCGATGCGTCACGATGCGCGCCCCCGGCTTGAGCTGCTTTTGCAAGATCGGCATGAGCAGCTTATTAAACTCTTCCGACATGTAGATCGTCACCACCGTGGCCTCGGAGAGATCCTTGACTTTGAGCGCATCGCCCTCCCGGATCTCGACTCTATCCTCAACCCCGGCTTTTTTCGCGGCCTCCTTGGCTTTTTGGACTTGGTCCTTCTCGATGTCGATACCGACGGCGCGTTTGGCGTTGAACTTCTTGGCGGCGGCGATGACGATCTCGCCGCGACCGCAGCCGAGGTCGTAGACCACGTCATCCTTGCCGACCTTGGCCAGCTTCATCATGGCGTCGATCACTTCCGGCGGCGTGGCCACCCACATGATCTGAAGCGTGTCGCCCTGATCGAATTTCGGCTCGCTCATATCGATCTCGACCGTCTTGCCGGCTTCCACGGTGACTTTGCGCGTCACTTTGTAGGTTTCGTAATTGTTGCGCGGCAACCACTTGGCGACGAAGGTGTAGGTGTACTTTTTGCCCGCCTCCAGGGGCGGCGATTGGAAGGTGCGGCGTTCGCCTGTCTGGTGGGTGGCTTTGTCGTCCACCGTCAGCGTGGCGTCGGCATAAACGCGGACATTAACGATAGCGCGGCGATTGTCCTTTTCCTTGTCGGGCGCCTGACTCCAGAGGGCCGGCACGGCGATCAGCCCAAGCAGCAGCATCAGCGCGACGCGACGAGAGAGCGCGGAACCGTTCATCAGGATCACCTCGTTTCACCTAGAAATCCCCAGTGTGCGAACCAGACGCCATACAACTTGCACAGCTCGGCGGGGCCGAGATCGATGCCGGAATAAGGGTCGAAATCCGCCTCTTTCCGTCCGCGTTCAAAGTCCGCGATGTAGCGCTCGATCGTCCGCGGCGGACAATTTATCAATCGCTGGATATCGAGGGCGCTCTTGCCCTGCGCATGCAGGGCCAATACCAGGTGCAGTTTACCCTTCTTCGTCCGCCGCGGCTCGGTCAAATAGCGATACGGACGCATGATGAAGCGCGAAGCCTCGGTTCTTGCGGCGACTTTCTTGAGCATCAGGCCGACGCGCGGCGAACGGAACAGCGGTCGATTCTCTCGCTCATCGATTGTTTCCAATCGGAGGGGATTTTTATCTTCCCAGGCAAGGCGCTTGTTGATCGCTCGGTCGAGTTCGGCCACTGTCGCCGCACCCGTGGCATCGAGTAAATAATCGACGCACAGCGACGGACCATCAATCAGCTTGCCCTCTGCCGTCTCCAGGCCGCGGATGATGATGCCGCCGGAGGCATCGCCGTGGCCGAAGGTGAGATCGAGTCCCTTGAAGCTGCCGCCGCGATAGACGCCTCGTGTGCGGTGGAAATACCAGTAGCCGATGTCGAACTGAATGGGATCGCGGTGCGTGAACGGGTCCGGGTGTTCTTTCGACCAGTAGTAAAACTCGATTTCGACGAGGCGATGCGGCTGGCCGCCGACCACGAGCCGCGAACCGTTGAGCAGCTGCTTGGCCATGCGCGTGAACCAATCGTCGAGCGGTTCGCGTTTGCGGAGCAGAGAGGGCCAGTCGGACATGGAAGGACTCGCAGTTCGTACCCGGCGAGCGGGGTTGCGTTAGCGCCCCGAGAGAGTTCCTCGGGGCGCTAACGCAACCCCGCTCGCCGAGTTTTTTTCACTTCGGCGGCGCGAGTTTGCCCGATTTCAGATCGCCCAGGAGCGGTTTGACGGCCTCGGCGGGGATGGCGAAAGTTTCAGTACGGCCCGACCGCGCGATGTTGATGCCGATAACCTTGCCGTCCAGATCGACCAGCGGCCCACCGCAATCGACCGGCCGCAAAACGGTATCGTGCTGCAACACCATCGGGAAGCCGGTGCGGCGATGGCTCAGTTCGCTGCCGAGTTTGTTTTGAAAGTCAGCGCGATCCGTCGGCCGACTGCCGAGCCTCGCCTCCAGCCCCATTTCCTCGCTACCGCGCTTGACTCGCACCTTCACCTTCTGGCCCGGTTTAGTCGTTTCCAGGGCATTAAAGAGGGTCTCGGGATCGGTAACGCGCGTTTTGCCGACGGCGACGATAATGTCGCCATCCTGAAATTCCGCTTTGTCCGCCGCGCCGCCGGGGATGACCTCCTCGATCTTCACACCTTCCTTGTTGGGCCTGCGGTCGATAATAATGCCAAGAAAGCCACCGCTTGAGCCGCGCCGGGCCAGTTCCGGCCCCTTGATCTCCCGCGCGCCGACGCTAAGGATCCCCACGGCGACGGGATCACGGTTCATGCCCGGCGTCGCCACCCAACTCCCTACCGCATCCTGCGTGCTATCGCGCCACTCAACCGGCTTAAGTCCCTTCACCTCGAGTTTCAGCATGGCCAAATCGTAAGGTTTCGAAACGCCGACGATGCGGGCGGGAAGCTCGCGGCCATCGTGAATCTCACAGACGATGGAGCCTTGCAGCTGGCTGGCCTTGGTTAAAACCCAGCCGTCTTCGCCGACAACGGCACCGAAGGCTACCACAGTTTCATCGCAGCGCACACGCACCGTCGAGCGTGAAGGGATGGCCACCACCTCGCGGAACGCGGCCAGGAAGCGCTCGTCGGTTTTGGTTGGAATGCTTTCGCGAGGCGCCCGTTGTCCATAAGTCGTCGTCGTCCCGCACAGGCCCACGGCGACCGTGAGGAGCACAACAGCATAATGCGAAAAGAGCTTTGCCCGGAAGGTCATGGATGAAAACTCCTCGATTCATTAGCCCGCAGCGCCCGGCGAGCGGGGTCGCGTAAGCGCCCCGAGTAGTTTCCTCGGGGCGCTTACGCGACCCCGCTCGCCGGGTTGTGAAACCACTTCTATGCGGGATGTCTACCGATGATTACCTTGAGATTGAGAATTTGTTTGCCGCGGCGCACCCGGACGGAGACTTCATCGCCCGGCTTCTGTTTGGCGATCAACATCAGTAAGTCGTCCGCATCCTCGATTTGGTCCTTATCGAACCGGAGAACCACGTCATTCGCCTTCAAACCCGCTTTCTCCGCCGGGGAGCCTTCGATTACGTTGAGGATCCGGCAATTGTCATCGATTTCAACACCGATGTAGGGGCCGCCGCGTTTCTTGCCGCCCCACACGTCGCCCTTGGCGAGACGCGACCAGGTGGCCCGATAGGTGTCCACGGGGACATGCAGATTGTAAGTCAGGAATTCGCCGATGCGGCTGTTGATGCCGATGACTTTGCCGTCGAGATCGAACAGCGGCCCGCCGGAATCGCCGCCGACGAGGGCGCAATCGGTGCGGAGGAATTCATCTTTTTGGCTCAAAACGCGGCCGAGGCGAAGAACGGGGGTGCGGCCCTTACGAAAGCCTTCGGGATGGCCCAGCGCCAGGCACCAGGCGCCCACCTTCAGCTTAGCGGAGCTGCCCATCTCGACGAACGGCCATTCGCCTTCATCGGTGATGCGGATCATGCCGCTGTCGATGGCCTTGTTGGAGCCGAGCGTCTTGCCTTTGAGCTTCTTGCCGTCGGGCAAAATTATCTCTGCATCACGGTCCGGTTTGCCGCTGATGTGTCCGGCCGTCAGCACGTAGCCGTCCCGGCTCACGATGACGCCGCTGCCGGCCGCGTGGTCGATGCGGATGCCGACCACGCACGGCATGACCTTGGCCGCCACTCGCTTGACCCGATCTTGAATAGCGCGGAGATCGTGGACGTTTTCCGGCAGGAGCTTCTCCAGAACAGGTGATCCGCTCTCGGCAGGAAGCGGCTTCAGCGCCGCCAGACTGATAAACAGCGCAAGGACGAAACGCAAAGGTTTCCTCATGGTGATTCTCGAAATCATCGGGGACATTTCTCGGGGCGCTAACGCAACCCCGCTCGCCGGGCACTGCGGGCTAGTAAATTGAACCCACCCAGACGGCGAGGGTAGCGTTTACACTATCTTACAAGTGTACGTCGATTATCGCCGCCGCTCAAGCCAAACTGCGCCCGAGTTATTCGTAGGCGATGGCCTCGGCGATGCGCAGGCGGGTGGCATGGTAGGCCGGCCATAAACCGACGAGGGCCGCCAACACGACCGCCAGACCGAAGACCACGGCCGCCGGCTTCCACGGCACGAGCATCGGGAAGACGAATCCCGTTTCATCGGGCAAAATCAGACGAATCGTGTACCACTCGATGAACAGACCGACGACGAAGCCCAGCAGCGCTCCAAACAGCCCCATCAGCGCCGCCTCGGCGAGGACGGTGCCCAGCACTTGGCCGCGCGAGGCGCCGACGGCCCGCAGCAGCCCCAATTCGCGGCGGCGCTGCAATACCGAGATGAACAAGGCGCTGACTACACCCAGCAGCGTCACCAGGCCGACGATGAAAAATTGCGCGTAGCCCAGTAAATAGACGCGATCGATCCCTTTCTCGATGCTGTCGTGCATTTGCTTGCTGGTCGAGGCGTATAACGCTTCTTCTCGTCCCCACCGAGCGATGATCTCATCGCGCACCGCCTTTGAGTTGGCCCCAGAACGCAAATAAACATCCCAAATGTCCACCGAGTCGTCGCCGTACACTTTGTTGAACCAGGCGCGATCGACGAGGATGGTGCCGCGGTTCCAGGTGTAATCAACGATGATGCCGATAACTTCAAGCGTCAAGGGGCCGTTCCGCCCGCGCACGGTGATCGAATCGCCGAGATGGACGTTATAAAGAGCTGCGAAGTTTTCGGAGACCAGCGCCCGGCCGCCTTCGCGCAGGCTCGGATAATTGTGGGCCAGTGTTCGCCCGGTGCGTGGGTTGCCCTCGGCGAAAGCGTCGGTGTCGAAGGCCAACATAAAAACGATGCGGTCGCGAAAATCAAGAAGATGGAAACGAACGCCGACCGCTGCCTCGACGTCGGGCAGCGACTTCAGCTTGTCGCGGAAATGGGAATCCATCGGCTGGGTGAGGCTGGCCGCATCGAGGGAGCCGCCGCAGGTCACGAACACATCGGCGGCGACCTTGTCTTCGAGCCAGTTGTAGACGGTCTGCTTGGTGCTGTGGATGAAAGCGGACAGACCGAAGACGAGCGCGGCAGTGGCGGCGAGGGCGGCAATGACGATGCCGGTGCGGCCGGGACTGCGGACGAGATTGTCGGCGGCGAGGCGTCCCTCCAGGCCGGCGAACGAACGCACGATTGGCCCGAACAATCGACCCATCAGCTCGGTGGCCAAGGGGATGATCGTCAGGGAAGCGATGAACAGAATCACGGCGCCGGCAAAGACGCCGGCGCGGCGCGGCAGATACTCGCGTCCGGCGACGCAAGCGACGCCGGCCAGGACCAAGAACAGGATGCTCGCGATGTGCAAGAGGCGATGGCGGAGCCGGGCGTTATGCGGCACACGGCGGACGGCGGCGGCGGGTTCTTCGGAAGCGGCCTGCAAAGCGGGGATCAAGGCCGCCAGCATGGCCGTACCGACGCCCGCCAATAAGGCCACGCCCAAAAGCGACGGCGCCACCTGGAGCGACAATTCGCCCATCGGTACGAAGACTTCGCTGAGAAAGCCGAGCAGCGGCCGCAATGTCAGCCAGCCCAGTCCCCATCCCATCGGCAAACCCAGGCCGGAACCGACCAGTCCCAACACCGCCGCCTCGCCCAGAAACAGCCGCGCCACCTGGCCGCGCGTCGCGCCGACCGAACGCATGATGCCGATGTCGTGTCGCCGCTCCGCCACACTGACCGACAGCACGTTGTAAACCAGGAACAAGCCGACCACCAGTGCGATCGCTCCGCCGATGTCGAAACCCAACTCCAGGCCGCCCGTCACGTCGCGCACCGCTTCATAGTTCGATTCCAGGGTGCGGACCTCGGCCCGGTCGCCGACATAGTCTAGCAGGCGCTGGCGCACTTGCTGCCGATCCGCGCCGGCCTCGATACGGATGTTAATTTGGCTGACGTTTTCCTTGCGTTGCGGAAAGATCAAGCCGGCGGCGTCGCCGACATCCATGACGAGGAAATTGCCGTCGTTGAGCGCGTTCAAGTCCGGAAAGTGGACCGTGCCGACGAGCGACAGCGTGCTTCGCTTGCTGGAAGCAATGGCGTGAAACGTCGTGCTATCGCTCGGCGCTTTCTCCGCCAGCGTCAGAGCGAGCTTATCGCCGGCAAGGACGGGGATGCGTCCACGCAGCCGATCCAAGACGATGCGCGAAGCGCCGCTCGCCGCAGTCGGATCGTGAATCCAATGGATTTCGATACCTTCGCCAAATTCCGCGTTCCCATGCTCCGCGTGGGAACGCACGTCCCGACGCTCCGCGTCGCGCCCCGAGGCGTGCTTGTTCCAGTCCAGCCCAAACAGCCAAACCGAACGGCCGTACTTGTCGAGCTGCGGTAGGGTGATACGGCCGAGAACGATCGGTTCGGCCTCGCTCACGCCGCGAATCTGGGCCTTCTGGATTTCCTCAGCCAACGCTCGCGGCACGCCGGTCTGTGCGTTCATGATTACGAGATCGGCGAGCTTGGCCATCGGATTGACGGCCGCGGGCGCTTCGCTATTGATGCTGCCATTGAGCATGCGCGTGGCAACCAGTGTCGCCACACCCAAGGCGATGCTCAAGACGATCAGCATCGCCCGCGTCGGATGCAGACGCAGATAACCAACACTCAAACTGCGGTGCAGTGCGAGCATCAAAGCACTCGAATTACCGGGAATGGAAGGCGGACGATGGCGCCGGCGTGATGTTTTCGCGGTTCACCATTTGTCCATTGCATGCCAGATCATCGATGCCCGCCAGAAGTCCATCGCGGATGTGTACCAGGCGGTCGCCGTAAGCGGCAGCCTGCGGATCGTGCGTCACCATGACGACGCTGCGCCGCCCCTTCTCCGGCAGGCTGCGCAACAGATTCAGAATCTCACGGCTGTTGGCCGAATCGAGGTTGCCGGTCGGTTCATCGCACAGCACCGCCTCCGGCTCCAGCACCAAAGCACGGGCGACGGCCACGCGTTGCATCTCGCCGCCGGACATCTCCTCCGGATGATGCTCGGCGCGATGCCCCAACCCCACGCGCTCCAGCGAGGCCATCGCCTGTTTGAGCGCCCGGCCGCGCGGCTGCCCATCGAGAAATAACGGCAGCGCCACATTCTCCGCCGCTGTCAGCGTCGGCAGCAGATTGAAAAATTGGAAGACAAAGCCGATCTTCGTTCGCCGGAAGCGCGAGCGCTCACGGTCCGACAGCGTTTGCAGATCGCGGCCTTGAAAGAGCGCCCGGCCGCTGGTCGGCGTATCGAGAGCGCCGAGGAGGTGCATCAAGGTGGATTTTCCGGAGCCGCTTGGTCCCATAATGGACACGAACTCGCCGGCGGCAATAGTCAAACTCACGCCGCGCACGGCATGCACCGGCGTGCGGCCGGTGTTGTAAACTTTCGTCACCTCAACCAGTTCCATCATCAGTGCGAGTCTCCGGACACTAGGCGCCGCGCTGCCGGCCGGCGCGGGCGAAGAGTCGGGCCAAGGAAAGAGTGAAACCGGGCAGCACGTCGCCGCCGTCCAGAGAACCGTCGGGACCGATTTCCTGGAACTGATCGGGGTTGGTGTATACGCGGGCGGTATGGGTATCTGGATCGATCTCCCACACCAGGTGCGAACCACCCTCGAAATACTCGCGGCGTTTGGTTTCCATTTCTCGCGGGGTATTGCCTTCGCTCAGTACTTCCACGGCGAGATCGGGAACCAGGTCGGCGATCGGCTCGGCAGGCAATTCGCGGTTGGGAAGCTTGTTCCAAGAGACAAAGGAGACGTCCGGTAGACGCACCCGTCGGGGCACGACGCGCAACATCGCATCGGCAGGATAAGCGATGCCCAAATCGTGTTCTTCAAGGTAATCTTCGATGAAATGGAAAATCAGGCCGCCGACACGCGCTTCATACTGCCCCATCGGTTTCTCCACCAGAGTGCTATCAACCAACTCGCACAACCTTTTATCCGGCGCGGCCTCTGCCGCAACCACATCTTGCTCTGTCGCGGTGCCGGGATAAGGTTTCATGCGCACCCGATGGGGAGGGATGTCACCCAATTGATGCAGTAAATCCGCAAGGGTTGCCAGGCTGGCGATGGCTGGATCCACGCTGATACTCGTCGAAGGAGACGTCAGGGTTGCAGTCATGTGCGTTCCTTTTATTGATGCAGCTTCTTGTAACGTATCCTGTGAGGCTGGTCCGCCTCCTGCCCCAAGCGCTGCTTGCGTTGTGCTTCATACGTCTGATAATTGCCCTCGCACCACACCGTTTTGCTGTCGCCCTCGAAAGCAAGGATGTGGGTAGCGATGCGATCGAGAAACCAGCGGTCGTGGCTGATGACCACGGCACAGCCGCCGAAGTTTAATAATGCCTCTTCTAACGCCCGGAGCGTGTCCACGTCGAGATCATTTGTCGGCTCATCGAGCAGTAGCAGGTTGCCGCCGCGGCGCAGCAGCTTGGCCAGGTGGACGCGGTTGCGCTCACCGCCGGACAGCTCGCCCACCTTGCGCTGCTGGTCCGGCCCCTTGAAATTGAACCGCGACACGTAGCCGCGCGAAGCGACGCGGCGCTTGCCCAGCATCAGGTGATCGACGCCGCCCGTGATCTCCTCGAACACGGTCTTGCTATTGTCCAGCGTGTCACGGTTCTGATCGACGTAGGCCGGCACCACGGTTTCGCCGACGTGCAGCGTGCCGCCATCCGGCTTTTCCTGACCGACAATCATGCGGAACAGCGTGGTTTTGCCGGCCCCGTTGGGTCCGATGATGCCGACGATGCCGCCGCGCGGCAAATCGAAATTCATGTCCTCCATAAGAAGATTATCGCCGTAGCCCTTGCGGACGCTCTCGGCCCGCACCACGACGTCGCCGAGGTGCGGGCCCGGCGGGATCTGCAACACCAGTTCATCTTCTCGTTCTTCGTATTCCTGAGCGGCTAATTTTTCATAAGCGCTCAAACGGGCTTTGCTTTTGGCGACGCGAGCGCGCGGAGCCATCTTCGCCCATTCCAGCTCGCGGGCCAACGCCTTGCGCCGCGCCGACTCCTGCCTCTCCTCCTTGGCCAGCCGGGCCTGCTTCTGATCGAGCCATGACGAATAATTGCCCTTCCACGGGATGCCGTGGCCGCGGTCCAGCTCCAGGATCCATTGCGCCACGTTGTCGAGGAAGTAGCGATCGTGCGTCACGGCCACGACCGTGCCGTGATATTCCTGCAAATGGCGCTCCAGCCAGGCAACCGACTCGGCGTCCAGGTGGTTGGTCGGCTCGTCCAGGAGCAGCAAATCGGGCTTCTGGAGCAGCACCTTGCACAGGGCCACGCGCCGCCGTTCGCCGCCGGAGAGCGTGCTCGGCTGGGCATCGCCGGGCGGCAGACGCATGGCATCCATAGCGATTTCCAGTTGGCGATCCAGCTCCCAGCCGTTGACAGTGTTGATGGCGTCCTGAACGCGATCGAACTCGGCTTGCACTTTCTCCATCTCATCGTCGGACAGCGTTTCGCCAAACTTCATACCGAGTTCTTCGCTGCGCTGTAACAAGGCGCGGACCGGCGCGACGGCCTGTTCGAGATTGCCGCGCACGTCGGTGGACTCGTCAAGACGCGGCTCCTGCGGCACGTAGCCGACGCTGAAACCGGGGGTTAGCCGGGCTGTGCCGAGGAAGTCCTTGTCTTCCTGGGCCATGACGCGCAAGAGGCTGCTCTTGCCGGCGCCGTTGCTGCCGATGACTCCGATCTTGGCGCCGGGATAAAATGCCAGCCAGATGTTCTTGAGCACCTCGCGCTTGCCGTAGGCTTTGGTGAGATTTTCGATCGTATAGATATACTGCTCTGCCATATGCTCTTTCTTGTTCGAGTCGGATACGGGAACCGTGTTAAGCGTACCGGAGCCGCCGAGGAAGGTAAAGGCGAGCGGGGTCGCGTCAGCGCCCCGAGCGTTTGGCGAGCGGGGTCGCGTCAGCGCCCCGAGAGACGCGCTCGGGGCGCTGACGCGACCCCGCTCGCCTCTTGCTTGCAATCGTTTCGCGGTCGCCCTAAAATGCAGAAGGTTTTGAGCAACCGCCAACCTCTCTCCGGCGCAGGGAACGAGCCTCATGAATAACCGATTCCGGCTGTGGCTGCTGCTCATCGTTTTCGCAATGCTCGCCCCCGTGGGAACCGCAATGGCCCAGAGATCCTGGCGCGGTCCGCCAGGCGTCCTCATCCCCCCTGCCAAGCAATCACATCGCGACTTGCCGGGCGAAATCGACCTGAGCAACGCCGAAGAGATGATGGCTCAGCGCTTGCAAGACCTGCACGAGCTGCATCAATTGCAAGATCAGGTTCAGGGATTGCTCGCCGATCCTGAATTTCGCGAACGCCTCAAGAACCAGTTCTCGCCGGAGGATTTGCAAAAAATTCAGGAGAAGTTGGCCGCAGGCAGGGGGTTGAGTGGTGATAGCAATTGGGAGAAGTTCATTAAGCATGCGGCCGAGCAGCAGAAATGGGATCCGCGGCAATTGGATATCTTCCGCAGCTGGGCCAATCGCAAGGAGCAGAGCCCGCCAACGACCAGCGGGGACGGCTCGATCCAGGATCACAGCGTCGGCGGTGCTTCTTCTCCGGTCGCTGGCGCTCCCGGCTCGCCTTCACCGCCGATGCCTCGACCAGACAACGCCGCGCCGGAGCCGTCGCTGTTCGATCGGATGCAGGAAAGCACTACCAAATGGATGATGGATAACCTCGATACCGTCGGAGACAACGTGGTCGAGGCTCTCGCCGAGTTTGGGCCGAACGAGGCAAATTCGCCCCTGGCCGAGCTGGTGCGTTCCTTACAGCAGCCCGATTTCTCCAACCTGAACGTCGGCGAGCGAGCAATGGGGTTGTCGAGTTACCTGTCGAACGCCGGCGACTTCCTCCATCGGCAGCGCGGCGCCTGGGGCGAAATGCAGTCCCTCTTCCACAAGACACCAGTCCCCTCGCTGCCCCATCTCAGCGGCCCCTCGGTTTCCATGCCCACCGCCTCGGCCCCGGAAGGCGGCAACTGGGCGCCGGCGCTGCTTTCCTTGCTGCTGCTCAGCACGATCGTTGCGCTTTTGTGCATGAGGGGCCTTGCTTTGAAATCGCGGCTTGGTTCCGGTGAGGATGAATGGCGTCTGGGATCCTGGCCGGTGTCGCCGGGCGAGGTCTCGACGCGGCAGGATGTGATCCGTGCCTTCGAGTACCTGGCCCTGCTTTGTCTCGGTCCCACTGCCGGCGCCTGCCATCATCGCGAGTTGGCCGACCGCCTTGCCCAGCAGGACGGCGACAATCCCGCCCGCCGCCAGGCCGCCGATTTGATGGCCTGGCTGTACGAGCAAGCCCGCTACGCTCCCGCCGGCGAACCGCTCTCCCCCGAGCTTATCAGCGACGCCCGGCACGCTCTCCGCCTGCTCGCTGGAGTGACAGCCGCATGACATTCCCCCGCCATTCCATCGCCGTGTTGATCCTGCTCGCCCTCGTCGCGCCCTGCGCCGCCCAGGGACCGAAGGGAGACAGGGCGAATCCACACAATGCGCGCTTCAACGCGCAGGCGTATGGCCGGGGCACGGATGCTTTCCGCCGTCTCTTGTTTGAATTGCACTTTGAAGCAGTGCCCAGCTTTGCTGATCTCTTGGAACTTCCCCCTGAGCAATCGCTGTTCATCATGTTGGGCAATCCGATCTGTTTGAGGCCGCGCAATTTCCCCGATGGACTGCGCAAGTTCGTGGAACAAGGCGGCGCGGTGTTGATTGCCACGGACCAAAAACCCGACGCTGAGGCGGAGGCATTGCTGAGTGAACTCGCCGGCGTCACAGTGACGGGACAAACGCTGGTTTTCCGACAGCCTTCCGGGGCAGGCGGCCCGATGCCCTGTTACAATGGCTCGGACTGCTGCCCAATCCTCGAACCGATCGAGGGATTGACGACCGCGAGCGGCTCGATGAGCGTCCTTGGTACGCTTTCATCTCTCCTTGGCGCGGGCGGCCGGCCCGATCTGTTCCGCCGCGATCCGCAACCCGGTTCGTCGCGCTTGCAGGTCGCCACCAATGCTCCTTCGCGCCTGATAGCTACGGAAAAAGACGTGACATGGTGGGTGAAGAGTGGAATCCATTGTCTGGCGCGACTGCCGAGTAGATGCGAAAACGAGAGCGGTGAGGAGGTAGACCCGAGCACCCCACAAATACGGGGAAGCTTCACCCGACTAACGCAGGGCCTCGCCTTCAACGATCGCATGCTCTTCGCCGTCGGCGGTACGGTCGGCAAGGGCCGCGTGCTGGTGCTGGCCGACCACAGCATTTTCATCAACCGCATGATGCTTCCGCGCGAAATCCACAATATGGAGTTCGCCGCCAACTGCCTGCACTGGCTGCGCGGCGGTGTCTCGACGCCAATGGAGGCTGCTAAGGCGGCTCTCAAGAAGGATCCGGACGCGCTCCAGCAGCTTATCGGCCAGCGCAAGTACGTCTTGTTCTGGGACGACGGCAAGGTTCATCGAGATTTCAATGTGCCTCTCAAAAAAGTGTCGCTGCCGCCGAAGCTTCCGCCGGAGCCTGCCATCGTCGCCGCGATCGATAAGACCATCGCCAAACTCGAAGACGAGAATTACTTTAACGAGGAGCTATTGGCGGGCCTGGACGATTTGGCCGGCGGGCGCCAGCGTCTTCTCGTCTCGGTCGTGTATTTGCTGACCTTGGCCGCGTTTTTGTTCCTGGTCTATCGTTTCCTCTGGCGCGCCCGCCATCGACTGGAAACCGCGGCGCCCTTACTGGCGGATGCGGTCGGCCAGCACGAGCCGAGGGCGACGCTACTCGATCAGCGTCGGCGCGCGCTCTTGCGATTGGGCAATGTCTGGGAGATGGGCCATTGTCTGGCGCGGGAATGTTTCGAGTCCGCCGGCGTGGCGTTGACGGGAGCCTCGCCGCCGCGTGTGACGATGACGCAGGGCAGCTGGCGGCAGCGCTGGCGCATCCGCCGCCGCGTGGCGCGTCTCTGGCGACTGGCGCGCGGCACCACGCCGGTCCCTCTGTCTCCCGCCGCCCTTCACCATCAGGTGCGTGAGCTGGAAGAATTGAAAACCGCCCTGGCGAATGGAACAATTCGATTGACTTGAACCGGCGAGCGGGGCCGCGTTAGCGCCCCGAGGTTGCTCTCGGGGCGCTAACGCGGCCCCGCTCGCCCGTGGAGTTTGCTGCATGATCGGCGATCACACGATGAACAGCACGGCGAATTCCGAGCAATTGCGCGAGCTGGCGCCGCGGATGCGCGAGCTGCGCGATCGCGTCATCCGCGAGATCGGCAAAGTCGTCGTCGGCATGTCGGAGGTGACGCATCAATTCCTCATCGCGCTGTTGGCCGGCGGACACGTCTTGCTCGAAGGGGTGCCCGGTGTCGCCAAAACGACGCTCTCGAAGACGTTCGCGCGCGTCCTCGGCACTCAATATCAACGCTTGCAGTTCACACCCGATTTGCTGCCCTCGGACGTGACCGGCACCTATGTCTTCGATCGCAAGCAAAACGAGTTCGTCCTTCGCAAAGGGCCGATCTTCTGCCAGGTGTTGCTGGCCGACGAGGTCAACCGAGCACCGGCGAAAACGCAGTCGGCCCTGCTCGAAGCGATGCAAGAAAACCAGGTCACCATCGAGGGCACGACGCTGCCCTTGCCGCCGCCGTTCATGGTGTTGGCCACGCAAAACCCCATCGAGCACGAAGGCGTCTATCGTCTGCCCGAAGCGCAGCTCGATCGTTTCCTGCTCCGCGTCGATATGGGCTATCCCCAGCGCTACGACGAGATGGCCATGCTGCGTCTGCACAGTCATCCGGTGGCGCCGGTCGATCAGCTTTTCACGGCCGAGCAGATCCTCGACATCCAGTGGCAGGTAGCCAACGTACACGGCGAAGACACGCTGCTGGAATACATCATCGATCTCGCCGAGGCCAGCCGCAATCACCCCGACCTGGTGCTGGGCGCCAGCCCCCGGGCCGCTCTGTGTCTTCTGCGTTGCGCCCGCGCTCGCGCCATGCTGGATGGCCGCTACTACTTCACGCACGAAGACGTGCAGGCCGTCGCGCGCGGCGTGCTGGCGCATCGTTTGATCATCCGCCCCGAAGCCGAGGTCGAAGGCAAGCAGACCCTCGATGTCGTGAGCGAATTGCTTCAGACGGTGCCGGTGCTGGAGACGGGGCCGCGCAAGATACCGAGGTAGAATCAGCGCATGAGACCGAAACGCCGGAAATCGCCGCTCGAACTTATTCGTCACTATCAATCGCCGAGCATCCCGATGGCGGCCATCCGCCGCTACGCCCGGCAAATCGCCGAGCGCTTCCATCCGGAGAAAATCATCTTCTTCGGCTCCTATGCCTACGGCCAGCCGCACCAAGACAGCGATGTGGACCTTCTCGTCATCATGCCGGCACGCAATACCCACAATCAGGCCGTGAAAATTCGCTGGGAACTCCCTGCACCGTTCGCAATGGACCTCCTCGTTCGCACGCCGAAAGACCTGAAATGGCGTCTGGAGGAAAGGGAATCGTTCCATACGGAGATCACGATGAAGGGCAAGGTTCTCTATGAAGAGAATCACAAGCGAATGGGTGGGATACGATTATCGAACCAAATCAAATCGCCGAGCGCAATTCACGTCGGTGTGTCCACATCGTCCCAATCAGCATCGCCGAAGCGCACCAGCCAATTGAGGGCATGATGCCGCTCGGCGACCACACCTGTTGTCGGACAACCGCGAACCGGCATCATCTCCGATTCGTTATTCCAATCCAGATCGATCGGGATTTCACGTTGATGAATAAAAGCATCGCGGATAGCCCAGTGCTGCAATAGTGTTAATTGCAGGGCGTCGAGAATCTCCTTTTTCGGCCGCAGCACCGCGCTCTTCACGAAATCCTTCCTTGACTCGCAATCCCCGAGGATCGTGTTGAGCCGGGAGACATCGCAAAAGCCGGACGGCCAAGGCAGTTCCAGCTTACCTAGCGCCCACGCCATCACCCAAAGTCCCTCCAGCTGCCAGAGCAGTGCATGGGCTAAGTCCGGGTCCGCCTCCTCGGGTTCAAGTAGCAGCCGCTCCTGCGGTGTGACGTGTTCCCACAAGTTATTGCGCTCGATCAGTTCCACAGCTTTTTGTCGATCGCCGCCATCGGCGCGGTAGGTGACAGCTGATAGAACCAGCAGCCGACGAGCGACCTCAGCCGGTTCTCGCAAGGCGGTCTCCTCATCGTCATCGATGAAGAGAGCGTAAGATAGCGTTGGCACCTTTCGGCACTTCAGCTCCTTCAGCACACGGCGGTAACGGGCCTTCTGAGCGGGCGTCGGTTGATACGGCTCTCGCTCGGGCAGTTTGACTTGGACTCGGTTCCGAATCAACTCCGCTACCGGGCCGAGTACATCCGCCTCTGCATCGAAGCTGCCGTCGGGAGCCAAGATCAACTTTGAGTCGCGGTCGTAGAGGGCCGAGCCGTAAAACATGAGGGCATGAAGCCCATAAGCCATAGCACCAAGAATTCCTTCTGCCCGGCCTTCCTTGTCGCGCTTCGGCTCGATTACGACGCCGGCGACAAGGCGGCTGTAGCGAATGCGATCGAGGATCTGCTCACCCCGCTCATCCGGCTTGCCGTCGTAGATATGGCGAACGTAACCGCAGAAGCCGTCGAGATGTTGTGGCACTTCCCGCGCCGGCATCTCATTGACTGTGACGGTCAGTCCAGGCCACCGGTAGGAAAAGCACCGGCCCTCTGCGGTCTGCTCGATGGCGAAATCGGCTTCGCCGGCCAATGCCCGCATCTGTTCTTCGGGCAGGGAATCGTAAGTCTGTGCGTAGAATGCAAAGTTCTCGGGCATGGGACGGTTTTCTCCTGGTCGGTCGCTTCCTCGCTTTGCGGTTCATCGATTCTACCGCCGCGCAGGACGGACTCCAAATCCTTCTGCGTTCGTCGTGTTGTTGGGATTGTGGGACGGCCTTCCTAGGCCGTCCGAAGCGTGGACGGCCTAGGAAGGCCGTCCTACTTGACCGTACCGCAAAAAATGAAGCGATAAGTTTCTTCGCTTCAAGATCGAACATGCCCAGCATACTTACAAAATCTGCATAACTATCAAGCACCCCTTGATTCGCGTTCATCTCGCCGCTCGCAAGCGATTGTCCCTAACTCAAGTTATTTCATCAACTTAGGAAAAATGCGTTGTGACAGGAACAATGGCACTGAACCTGCTATCCCCCACCCTTCGGACCAACGCCCGGGGCAGGGGAGAGTGCGGAATGTCAGGGGAGCGACGGAGAGCGATCTACGCCGGTCTTGCAGCCACGCTTGGACTGGCGGCGCTCATCGTCCTGGGGTCGGGCAATCTCGATCGCTTCGATGCCACGCTCCTGGCCTACGCGTTTGCCACGCTGTTCGCCGCCTTCGGCATCACCTATCGCTGGGTGATGTGGCTGCAACGACCGCCGACGGCGATGTACTGGCGGCGCGGCGGTCAGCTGCTGCTCCGCAATGGCGGGTTTGGCCGTCATGGTCTGCGCCTGTTTCACCGGCTGCTGACCGACTTCGCCGGCAATCGCTTTATCTGGAGGCGCGGCTTGCTGCGCGGAGCGGCCCATTGGTGCATTATGTGGGGCTGCGTCAGCGCCTTCGCGATCACGTTTCCTCTCGTCTTCGGCTGGATCCATTTTGAGACAGTGCCTGGCGATCTGACGCGCTATCGCATCCATATTTTCGACTTCGCCACGGGTGAGTTCGCCATTGCCTCCGTGCTTGGTTTTGTCATTTTCCACGCGCTGGTTTGGTCGTCATTGCTGGTGGTGGCCGGGGTGGTGCTGGCGATGCACCGCCGGCTGCGCGATCATGGCGCGGCGGCGCTCCAGCAATTCAGCGAGGACTTTTTGCCGCTTTTGGCTCTCTTCGCCATCAGCGTCTCCGGCTTGCTCTTAACGGTCAGTTACACCTGGATGCACGGTTACGCTTACGACTTCCTGGCCCTTCTGCACGCGGCGACGGTGATCTTCACGCTGCTCTGGCTGCCCTTCGGCAAGCTATTTCACATTTTCATTCGTCCAGCTCACCTGGCCGTGGGCGCTTACAAGGACGCCGGCCGCGAGGGCGAGCAAGCCCATTGCCATCGCTGCCATGCCGCCTTCGCCTCGCGCATGCACGTCGAGGATCTCATCGCCGTCGAACGACAGCTGGGCTACCGCTACGAAGTCGAGCAGGGCGGGACAGAGCATTACCAGTGGATTTGCCCCGCTTGCCGCCGCGCCCTTGTCTGCCTGGCGCATACCGGGTTATGGGAAGAAGGCGAGCGGGGCGTGTCAATGCCCCGGTTCACGCCGACCGGGGCGTTGACACGCCCCGCTCGCCAAAAAGTTTATGAATTGTCGTGAACTTGTGAGAGCCGACGACCGTGGCCACGCAACCCGCCGCAACACCGGACATCATCGAGCGCTTCGGGCCGCACCGCGCCTACGCCGTCGATGCCGGAAACAGCGCGGAACCGGAGCGCCTCGTCAAGACCCACTGCTGTTTCTGTGGCCAACAGTGCGGCATTCAGCTAAAAACGCGCGGCAACCGAGTCGTCGGCTTCGAGCCGTGGGAGGAGTTTCCGTTCAACCGCGGCATGCTCTGTCCCAAGGGAGTGAAACGCTATCTGCAAGGAGACCATCCCGACCGGTTGCTGCATGCGTATCAACGCGATCCTTCCGCGTCGGGCGGGTTCCGTTCGCTGCCCTATCACCAGGCCATTGAACACGTCGCCGCCTCGATTCAGCGCATCCAGGCCGCCCACGGCAACGAGGCTTTCGCCGTCCTCAGCGGCGCCAGTCTGACCAATGAAAAAGCCTACTTGATGGGCAAGTTCGCCCGCGTGTGCTTGAAGACGCCGAACATCGATTACAATGGCCGATTGTGCATGGTCAGCGCCGCGGCGGCCAACAAGCTCGCTTTCGGCATCGACCGCGCCGCTAATCCGTGGTCCGACATTCTTTCCGCCGAGGTCGTGTGGATCAGCGGCGCCAACGTCGGTGAATGTGCCCCTATTACCACCCATTATGTCTGGCAAGCCCGCGAGAACGGTGCCCGCATCATCGTCGTCGATCCGCGCATCACGCCCATCGCTCGCACTTGTGATCTGTTCTTGCCCGTCAAGCCTGGCCGCGACATCGCGCTGTTCAATGGCATTTTGCATCTGATGATCGAGAACGATTGGCTCGATCATGAGTTCATCGCGGAAAATACGATCGGCTTCGAGAAAGTGGCCGAGCACGTTCGGGAATGGACGCCGCGGCGCACCGCGGAGGTGACGGGCATCGCCGAGCGGCAGGTCCGGCAAGCGGCCCAGTGGTGGGGCACGGCGCGGACGAGTTTCTTGCTGCACGCTCGCGGCATCGAGCATCACACACATGGCGTGCAAAACGTCCTGGGCGCGATCAACATGGTCCTCGCTTCTGGGCGCATCGGCCGGCCCGGCTGCGGCTATGCCACCATCACGGGACAGGGCAACGGTCAAGGCGGCCGCGAGCACGGCCAAAAGTGCGATCAACTGCCCGGAGGCCGCGACATTGCCAAGCCGGAGCATCGCGCTAGTGTCGCCAAGGTTTGGGGCATCGAGCCGGACGACCTGCCGGGTCCGGGCGTCGATGCCTACGAGATTTTCCGCAAGATCGACCGCGGCGAAGTGCGCGGCCTGTTAAGCATCTGCTTCAATCCCAAGGTGTCGCTGCCTGACAACCAATTCGTGGGGCGGATGCTCGACAAGCTGGAGTTTTTCGTCGCCATCGATTTCTTTCTCAGCGAGACGGCCCGCCACGCCGAGATCGTGCTGCCCGGATCGCTGCACGAAGAGGACGAAGGCACCGTTACGCAGATTGAAGGGCGCGTCATCAAGATCAACCAATGCGTTGATCCTCCCGGCGAGGCCCGGCAAGACTGGCGCATCGTGCAGGACATCGCAGAGGCGCTGGGCCGCAAGAGGGGATTCACATTCAGCAGCCCGCGCGAAGTCTTCGAGGAGCTGCGCCGCGCCTCGGCGGGCGGCGTCGCTGATTACGCGGGCATCACCTACGAACGCATCGAGCAAGAGTTCGGCGTGTTTTGGCCCTGTCCCTCGGAGGACCATCCGGGAACGCCGCGCCTGTTCGAGGCTGGCTCCTGGAACCCCGTGGCCCGAGGGCAGGGCCGATTCTACTTCCCCGACGGCAAGGCCCGCTTTCAAGTCGCCGCCTACACGCCGCCGGCCGAGGACATCGACGACGATTATCCCATCATCCTGACGACCGGCCGCGTCGTCAGCCAGTTTTTGTCCGGAACTCAGACGCGCCGCATCGGCCCCTTGGTCGATCAATATTCCGAGCCGCGTGTCGAGATGCACCCGCGCCTGGCCGGCCGGCTCGGCATCACCGACGGCGAATGGACCACGATTGCCTCGCGCCGCGGTTCTTGCACGCTGCGGGCGCAGGTGGTGACAACGATACGGCCCGATACTGTGTTCGTGCCCTATCACTGGGCTGGAGCACGGAGCATCAATCAAGTGACGATCGCGGCGCAAGATCCGATTTCCAAGATCCCGGAGTTCAAGGTGTGTGCGGTGCGTGTGTGCAAGGCCGGCGCGCCGCCGGAATATGCGGAGATGTACGAACCCCAACAATAAGGCGAGCGGGGTCGCGTCAGCGCCCCGAGTACAGCAATTTCTCGGGGCGCTAACGCGACCCCGCTCGCCCAAGAAATGGATGACGTGATGCCGGTTCCCGACCAGTATGGATTTTTCATCGACCCGATGCGCTGCATCGGCTGCCGGGCCTGCGTGCAGGCGTGCGCCGAATGCGATACGCACAAGGGACTGCCGATGATCCATCTGGAGTATCTCGACCGCGCCTACTCGACGCAAACGATGCCGATGGTGTG
Source organism: Gemmataceae bacterium (assembly GCA_035653735.1). Taxonomy (GTDB): domain Bacteria; phylum Planctomycetota; class Planctomycetia; order Gemmatales; family Gemmataceae; genus JAJPHU01. The sequence goes on along the minus strand of DASRBG010000166.1, from coordinate 2,893 downwards.
CATGCACTGCGATTCGCCGACTTGCGCCGAGGTCTGCCCCGCCGACGCCATCAAGAAGGGCGAGGACGGTGTGGTTCGCAGCGCCTTGAAGGCCCGTTGTCTGGGTTGCAACAACTGCGTGCTCGCCTGCCCCTTCGGTGTGCCCAAGATGAACAGCGACTTCGATCTGATGATGAAGTGCGACATGTGCTACGACCGCACGTCCATCGGCAAGAAACCGCTGTGCGCCTCGGTTTGTCCCAGCGGCGCGCTGTTCTTCGGCACCCGCGAGGAGGTCGAGCGGTTGCGGCCGCGCTCGGCGCCGACCAATCGCTTTCAGTTCGGCGGCCAGGCCATCACCACGAAAGTCGGCCTGATGACCCCGCGCAACGGCCGGCCGCCGCTTGTCGAGGTGACGGCGTGTATGCACGAGGCGGCCGAGGACAAGGTTTTTCCACTGGATTTGATGGACGCAAGCCTGTTTGAGTCGGATGGGGAGTGTGCATGAGTGAAATGGCGAACAAGGGCACGGCCGCACCGAACGGTCTGCCGTTGATCGATCAACCAGCCTGGCGGCGGGACTTCCCCATCGATTGGCCGCAGGATCATTACGTCGCTCGCCGCGATTTCACGCGCTTCCTCGTGCTGACCAGCCTGCCGTTCGCCCTGATGCAGCTGGGCATCGGCGTGGTGAGCTGGTTCCGCCGCGGCCGCGGCCGGCAGCCCGCCAAGGCCGTCGCCGCTCTCGCCGACATTCCCGTCGGCGGCGTGTTGTCCTTCGATTATCCCGACGAGAACAGTCCGTGCTTGCTGTTCCGTCCTGACGACAAGACGCTCCTGGCCTACAGCCAGAAATGCACGCACCTCGGCTGTGCCGTGACGCCGGAACCGGAGAAGAATTGTCTCTATTGCCCTTGCCACAAAGGTTATTTCGCTCTGGACAGCGGCCGGCCCATGGCCGGACCGCCGCGGCGGCCTCTGCCGCGCATCCTCCTGGAGAACCGCGACGGCGTCGTCTACGCCGTCGCCGTGGAGATCAACCCTCTATGAACCGTCCCCTGACGCGCGAACAAACGACGACCATCTTGCAGGGCATCCTTGGCCTCGTTCTCTTCGTTGTCCTCCTGCAAGTGTGGCTCTTGACAACCACCATCAACGCCTGGCAGGGCGGCGACGATTCCGTGCTCTGGCCCGCCGCCGCCGCCAGCGCCATCTGCGCTATGGTGAATTTCGCTCTGCTGCGCTACCTCAATCGCCTTGCGGTTTAGATCGGCTACTCCTCGTTCCCACGCTCCTGCGTGGGAACGCACGTCCGGCCGCTCTGCGGCCCGACTCTCTGCCGGGTGGGCGCTGCCCGCGACGCGGAGCGTCGCAAACTTGCGTTCCCACGCAGGAGCGTGGGAACGAGAGTGTGTTTCTTAAGGAAGGACGCAGTGAAAATGCTTGCGAATAACCCTTGGAGTTCTCGATGAATCTTCGTGAGTTCCGCCGCGCCGGTCATTTCCCGACCTTGGTTTGTGCGTTTCTCTATTTCGATGTCAGCTTCATGGTTTGGGTGTTGATTGGCTCTCTCGGCGTGAGCATCTCGGCGCACCTCGGCTTCGATCCTGTTACCGATGCCGCCAAGAAAGGCTTGATGGTCGCGGTTCCCCTCTTGGGCGGTTCGTTGCTGCGGCTGGTGTTGGGATTGCTTACCGATCACATCGGCGCGCGGCGGACGGCCATCATGGGCATGACGTTGACGGCGATTCCGCTGGTGCTCGGTTGGGCCTGGGCGGACACCTTCCCCGAAATCCTCTTGGTCGGTCTCTTGCTGGGCGTGGCGGGCGCGAGCTTCGCGGCGGCGCTTCCATTGGCCAGCCGGTGGTATCCGCCGCAATATCAGGGTCTGGCAATGGGCATCGCCGGCGCGGGCAACAGCGGCACCGCCCTGGCGACGTTCTTCGGCCCCATCCTGGCCCGCTGGTACGGTTGGCATGCCGTGTTCGGCCTGGCTCTCGCTCCTCTGTTGATAACCCTGATCGTCTTCAGCTTTTTGGCCAAGGACAGCCCGACCCAACCGCCGCCCAAATCGCTGCGCGATTACGGTGCCGTCCTCGGCTACGCCGATACCTGGTGGTTCTGTCTGCTCTACTCCGTCACCTTCGGCGGCTTCGTCGGCCTGGCCAGCTTCCTGACCATTTTCTTCAAGGACCAGTATTTCCTCCTCGATGCAATAAGCGGCGAGATTTACGCAGGCTACATCACGACGGCCTGCGTCGTCTCCGGGTCGTTCTTGCGTCCCGTCGGTGGTTATCTCGCCGACCGTTTCGGCGGCATCCGCATGTTGATGCTCCTGTATTTGGGAGTAGGTATGTCGCTATTTGCGCTTACCAGTCTCCCGCCGCTGCCGGTAGCCGTCGTGTTGTTGTTCGTCACGATGGGCTTGTTGGGCATGGGCAACGGCTCGGTGTTTCAGCTGGTGCCGCAGCGGTTCCCCAAAGAAATCGGCGTGTTGACGGGCATCGTCGGCGCGGCGGGCGGCATCGGCGGGTTTTTCTTACCGAACGTATTGGGCACGTTGAAGCGAACGACGGCCAGCTTCGCACCCGGCTTCGCCGTGTTCGCGCTGATGACCTGCCTGTGCCTGCTGGTGTTGTGGCGGCTGCGTCCACGTTGGGAAAGCGAATTCTTGACCGCTACCCAGCCCGAAGCTGTCCCGACAACGGAAGCGGCTCTCGCCTCTGCCAATGCCTCGGCGAATTGACTTCGGGGATAAGCGAGAGAGTGTTCTTCTCGTTCCCAAACTCTGAGCGTGTGAACGAATTACTTTTTTCCTTTTCGTAGGGCAGACCATTGGCCGTGAGCGTTTCGCTATTCTTGGCGCAGGAAGAACTCATCCTTGGCCCAGCGGGCTTGGTACGCTCCCTGAACC
>DASRBG010000165.1:0-6863 GCA_035653735.1 Gemmataceae bacterium | reverse complement strand
CACGTCTTCGTTCACCATCGAAGGCTGGATCAAGGTGAACGGGCTCCCCACCAACTACAATTTTGGCAGCATCATGTTCCGCGGAGACGACCGCCCTGGCCTGGACCCGTACCAACTCGTCATAAAGCCGAATGGCGATCTGCAATTCCAGATCAATTCGACCACCGGCGGGGCCAGCGTGGAGGCACCCATCCCGACGGGGCAGTTCGTTCACGTCGCCGCCACGCTGGACGACGCGACCGGGACAATGACGCTCTACGAGAACGGGACGGTCGTCGCGCAGACCACGACCACCGTTCGACCGTTCGGCGCTCTTGACCCCACGCAGCAGCCAGGCGTCGGCATCGGTAACTCGAATGCCCTGTCAAACTACGACGTGCCCTTCAACGGCCTGATCGACGAGTTGTCGGTGTACAACCGAGCGCTGACGCCCGGCGAGGTGTTGGACATCTACAAGGCCGGCAGCAGCGGCAAGGTTATCAGCCCCATTTCGGTCAGTGATCCCTCGGTCGTCAATGGGTCGGGGTCTGTCACTTTCACGCTCACGCGCACCAACACGAGCGGCTCGCTGACGGTGAATTGGACGACGGCCGATGACACGGCCAAAGCCGGTACAAATTACGTCGCCGCCTCTGGGACGGTAACCTTCGCGGACGGCCAGGCCACGCAGACGGTGCAGGTGACGACGCTCAACGATCCCAATCCTGAGCCGAACGTGGACTTCGAGCTGATTGCCACGCCGTCGGGCGGCACCTCGGTCATGGGCGTGGCCACGATTCTCACCGACAACACCAACATTTCGGTTAGCAATGACACGGCCACGGAGGGCGGTACATCGATCCGGTCGCTTGGCGCGTTCGTTCCAGCCGGGCAGGGGGGACTAACAGACGCCTACGGCATCACCTATGGACCGGACGGTAATGTATACGTCTCAACGCTCGGCGGCAGCGCGGTCTACCGCTACGACCCGACAGGGAACCCGCTGCCGGCTCCAGGTCAGTCGGGGGCCGCGTTCGTCCCGCCCGGCAGCGGCGGGTTATCCAATGCGCGCGACATCGCCTTTGGCCCCGACGGATACCTGTACGTCGTTAGCCAAGGGACCAATTCCGTGCTCCGCTACGACCCGGTCACAGGCACCCCGGCGGGTCTTTCGGGCGTTGCCGGCGATGCCGTGTTCATTCCGAGCGGCAGCGGCGGGCTGGACGCTCCGCGCGGCCTGCTCTTCCGCGGCAGCTATGTCTATGTCACAAGCGTCCCCTCGAATGGGGATACAGGGCCTGGCGCCAGTTCGGTGCTTCGCTTCGATGCCGCGACGGGAGCGCCGGCGGGCGTTTCGGGCAATCCCGGTGATGCTGTATTCATTTCCAGCGGCAGCGGAGGCCTAACCAACCCCAGCAGCATCGTCTTCGGCCCTGACGGCAACGCCTATGTGTCGAGCACGGCGTCCTCGTCTAATGCCGTCCTCTGCTACGATGGCACGACCGGAGCGTTCCTCAACACCTTCGTGGCCTCCGGCAGCGGCGGCCTCGACGGCCCCGTCGGGATGGTCTTCCGCCCCGATGGGTATCTCTACGTGGTCGGCTGGCGCAGCAACTCCGTCCAGCGCTACCAAGCCTCTAACGGCGCTTTCGCCGGCACGGTCGTTCCGTCCGGGAGCGGCGGAGCGAATAGCCCTATCGACTTGCTGTTCGAGGCCAATGGCAACCTCCTGGTTACCAGCCGCGGCACCAACCAGGTACTCCGCTACGGGGCCACATCCCAGTTCGCGTTCACGGTGAGCCTGAGCTGGGCTAGTGTGGGAACGACAACTGTTGATTATCTCACTGGCGATGGCACGGCCCTGGCCAGCAGCGGCGATTACGTCGCCGTTTCGGGTACGCTCACGTTCCAGCCCGGCCAGACTTCCCAAACGGTGGTCGTTCAGACATTGGACGATGGCCACGCCGACCCAACCAAGTACCTCACCCTTAATCTGTCGAACCCAACCGGCGGGGTCATCACCAGCGGCCAGGGGATCGGCACCATCCTCGACGACACCAAGTTCTACGTGGTCGATAGCAGCAGCAGCGATAAGACCTATCAGTACGGCAGCAGTGGGACGGCACTGGGCAACAACGCCCTGAGCAGCGGCGACACGACCCCGCGCGGCGTCGCGACGACTGCCGCGGGCACCACCGAATGGGTCGTGGACGCCAATAAGAATGTCTATGTTTATAACACCGGCGGTGCCCTGCTCGGTTCCTGGTCGGCCGGCGGTTTGAGTTCCTCGGCCCAGCTGACCGGCATCGCCACCAACGGCACCGACATCTGGCTGGTCGATAGCTACACCGACAAGGTCTACAAGTTCACCGGCGCCGCCAGTCGCCTCTCGGGTAGCCAGAACGCCGCCAGCAGTTTCAGCCTCGCCAACGGTCACAACGGCGACCCCAATCCACAGGACATTGTGACCGACGGCACATCCTTCTGGGTCGTGGACGGCACTAAGCTCAAAGTGTTCAAGTACACGCTTTCCGGCTCGCTCTTGGGCAGTTGGACGATCGACCCGGCCGACACGCATCCAACCGGCATCACCATCAATCCCAACAACGTCAGCGATATCTGGATCGTGGACAACGGCACCGACAAGGTTTATCAGTATGTTGGCGCGGCCAGCCGCATCTCCGGCAGCCAAAGCGCCGGCGCGACGTTCGCTCTGGCCGCCGGCAACACCAACCCGCAAGGCATCGCAGACCCACCGACGGCGTACTTGCCCTTCACGCCAGCGGCATCGCCTCTGGTCCTGAACCAGCCGTCCGCAGCGGCGGTTCCGTCTCTGAGCATTCAGGATGCGGCCTTGGTATCACTGGCTCGAAAGCCACTCGAAAGAGCCGGCGAATTCCTGAGCGGCCGAGCTATCACCCCCCTCCTCGATAGTCTCACTCCCTTCGCGGATCTTGCGTGGACGAATGCGGGAGCTCTCGGTGGAGCAAATACTCTGGACTCGTTGACCACCCTTACTGCGTCGAGCAGCCAGGGCGTTCACTCCGATGGCAGCGCGATGGGGCTACAGCATGGTACTATGTCCGTTGAGAACAGCGAGGCGTCCGCGATGGATCTCGACTCGACCGGGCTGACGAGTGAGTCGAGGGCGGAGGACTGAGTTGGTAGGGAGTTGATAGATCACGAAAAGAAGTGGGCCGGTACATTTCGCGCACCAAGCAGAAGTTGCACCGGCCCGTCAGCGCCTGAGCGCTCGCCACGTTGTGGGCCGGTCTCCGGACCGGGCCACCGCCTCGGACCGCAGGTCTCCAAAGCTGTGTAGGAGCGGAGACCTTCGGTCGCGGACCGTGGCGGGGTCCGGAGACCCCCCTCCACAACGGGGATTGTTGTTTAAGATTGTGTATTCTCGGTACGGCGGCATCGCCCTCCTCGTGCGGTTGGCCGTAGCATAGGAGCCAAACAAGATAATCTTTTCCGGATGGAACCGTTTCGCGATCTGCCGCGCAAATCGCCGAATGGCCGGGAGCGGGATGTTCGGCGAAGGATAGCGGTACGGCTGAACGTAGGGAACCGAAGCGGATCGTCTTTTAGCCATAATGCGATTGTAACGGCGGACGAGAAAAGCTGCACCGCATGGAAACCACGATTATTTCGCCTTGGACTGATCCTTCCGATTCATCAGCTCCGCCAGCGTTTCCAGCGCCGCGTTGCGCTGTGGATCGGCGAAAGCATCATCTAGCGGCAAGCGTTTCGTCGAGGAGCCGGGACGCATCGTCTGTTCCTCGCACCACGTTCGCAGGGCTCGGCTGGCTTCGGCGGAGAGTCGAAACTCGTGGCCGGGGTCGGGGTGGACGCCCCAGGGGTCTTCGGGTTTGCTGTCGGGGAAGCGATGCAGCGGCTTCCCGTTGGGCCGCGCGATGGTGCCGCTCGTTATCTTGAGCACTCCAATTGTGCCGAGAGGGGGGAGCAGCGCCTGCACGTTGCCCTTGCCGTGCGTACGCTGGCCGATCAGCACTGCCCGGTGATGGTCCTGCAACGCCGCCGCGATCAATTCAGCTCCGCCGGTCGAATCGCTGTTAATGAGCACGACCATCGGGAAATCGTTGTGTTTATCCTCGTTCGTGCTGCGGAACACTTCCTCCGGCCGATTGCGATAGCGCACCGTGGCGATCGTGCCTTCACCCAGGAACAGCTCGGCCGTTCTCGTTGAGCCGGGTAGCGAGCCACCCGGGCACCAGCGCAGATCGAGAATCAACCCGCGCAGTCCATCCTCACGCAGCATGCTGAGGATGTCGGACATCTCCTCCGGCGTGCCCACTTCGGCACTCGATCCGGTGAGATTCCCCAGGCGGAGATAGGCAATCTTGCGCTCGGCATCGAGCCAATAGTTCCACGAATTATCCTCACGCCGCGCCACGCCGAAAACGCTTTCCATGCGAAAGTGCCGCCATTCGATCGTCGCCCGATGCTTGCTACAGCTGCCGGACCGGCGGTAGGTAATCGTAATCGGCTCCGGAAGAGCGAGCGCGCCGAGTTGCGGTTTGAGCAAAGGGGAACGGCCATTGAGTAGTTTGAGTGATTCCTTCAGGTTGCGTTCCCGGCCATCGGAATCTTGCAAACGAACAATCTCATCGCCGCGTCGCAGGCCCGCCTCCTGCGCCGGACTGCCTGGGAGCACGTTTGTGATGACGATTCGCTCGCCCTCCTCTTCTGGCACCTCCAGGCCGAAGCCATCGCCCTCCGAGCCGAACGGGGATCGATGATCTTCCTTGGTCGTGACCACGCCGGAATAGGGATCGAGCGCGCGGAGCATTGCCTGGCAGCCAATGTACAACGGATCGACGCCTCCCAGGTTCTCGGCTTTGCCCAGATCCGCGCGGATGCTCCGAAGGAGAGCGAGCAACGGACCATCGTCGGCGATCGTCTGACGGCGCTGCGGCAGTCCTGGCACAAGCTGTGGCGGCGAGTTTGCCGCGGGTGTGGCCTGGGCGCTGGCCTCTTTCTCGGCCCGCTCTATGCGATGACGCAAATCACGTGGAACAGGCCGGCGCGCCCTTTCGTAAAGCGCGGTCAGCGCCGTCTCCAGCAGGTCCATCCGCGAGACAGGACGAACATAGGTATCCGTCACTAAATTGACGGCTTGGAGCATGAACATGGCGAAAACATCGCTGTCGCTGGGTGCGCGGTAGGTGTTCTCCGGCTGGGAAGACGGCGGGATCGGCGCCGGCGGCGGCGAGGGAGCCTGGGCAGCGGCAGCGGGAAGAAGAGCTAACCACAGAGTCACAGAGAGCACAGAGAAAGACACAGAAAAATAAGGAATAAAAACAGGGAGAAGATAAGGCAATTGCGATTTCTTGTATTTTGGTTCCTTTTTCAGGATTTCTTCTGTGTTTCTCTCTGTGTTCTCTGTGACTCTGTGGTTAGTCATTCTCTCTTCCGCGTTCTGCATTGCAAAGTCCTCCCGCGGAGGCGAATTGCCTCCGGCGCGATACTGTAGAAAAAGTCGTTGTTCCGCAGAAGATCAACCGTCCATCGGCTGAGAAGAGGATCATGCCAACTCGCGTATTCTTGCTGCGTCACGCTGAGACCGCCAATCCCCTGATTTTCCACGGCGCCGAGTCCGACGTGGGACTGAGCGAACGGGGAAGGCATCAGGCCGAGGCCATCGCGCTGGTGCTGGCGGCCCAATCTCCGCAAGTGCTTATATCATCGGCCATGCGCCGCGCCATCGAGACGGCGGTGCCGATCGCGCAGGTCTGCGGGCTGGAACTGCGGGTCGAGCCGGAAATGCACGAGCGGCGCGTCGGCGCGTTGAGCGGTACTCCGACCAGGCAACGCGACGGTCTTTGGCCGGACACACGGCGGCGCTGGCTGGCCGGTGATACCGCCTACGCTCCGCCCGGCGCCGAATCATACGATGACATCTGCCGCCGCGTGTTACCGGTTTGGCAGCGCGTCACAACCGAGCACGCGGGGCAAACGATTGTGATCGTGGCTCACGGCATCGTATGCCGGGTGCTCCTGCTCTCTCTGTTGCCGGGCTATTCGATCGGCGATTGGCACCGTATTGGAATCGATAATGTCGCCATCAATGAGCTGAAGCAGGAGGGCGCGGAGTGGCGGGCGCTGCGTCTCAATGATCTGCCGGCGGAAGTGGCGGACATCGAATAACGGCGCACAGCGTCTTATTTTTCGCCTCCTGTAATAATGACATTTTGACCATCGCTCAGGGCGGCTAGCCTGCTTTCGACAATCAATTCCTCCCCGGTGAAATCCTCCCAAGTCTCCCGGACGCGCTTTTTCAAAACCTCGACTCGCCCCTCGCCGCGCGAGCCAATCTTGATCGGAATGCGCCGCACTTTGTCGTTTTCGCACAGGTAACAAAAATCCTGATAGCCTTCGTTGACGTCGCCCTGGGTAGCGACGGCGGAAGTCGGCAAGGTCAGGGTGTTGCTCCGCTCTACCTGGATCGCGGCATAAGCATACATTCCGGAGCGCAGAAGGTCGTGCGGATTGGGCAGATCGATTTCCGCGCGCAGGGTGCGCGTTTGCCGTTTCAGGGAGTACGACATACGCCGCACTTTCCCGTCGAACTCGCGATCCTGGAGGACGGGAACGCGGACGCGGGCATGCGTTCCTTCTTGGACCCACACGGCGTCGCTTTCGGGCACATCCACGAACACGCGCATGAGGTCGCGGCGATGGAGGACGTACAGAGGTTCTTGCGGGGCAGTAGCGGGAGGTTGGACGAAATCGCCGCGGCTGATGTTGCGGCGGGTGATGACGCCGTCGAAGGGGGCCTCGATACGGGCATAGTGGAGCACGGCCGCGGCGGAGTCGCGGTCGGCTCCGGCAGCCCGCAGGTTAGCCTCGGCCAGGCGCAC
>DASRBG010000164.1:0-69621 GCA_035653735.1 Gemmataceae bacterium | reverse complement strand
CCAATCCCTGTTGTGGCGGGGTCTCCGGACCCCGCCACGGTCCGCGACCGAAGGTCTCCGCTCATGCACAGGTTGGGAGACCTTCGGTCAAAGCTGGTGGCCCGGTCTGGAGACCGGGCCACAACGCGTTCGGTCAAAGCTGGTGGCCCGGTCCGGAGGCCGGGCCACAACGCGTGTTACCGGGGCGTTGACACGCCCCGCTCGCCAATCTCACCTAGTTGCCGCCAACTCCCGGCGGCAACGGCCGTGGCGGCGGCGCGGCCTCCGGCGCCGGCACTTTCTGCGGCATCGGCGCCATCTCCGAGGCGCCCGGCGCCTGCTGCGGCATTGGCACCGACTCGGGGCCATTGACCACGCGGCGCGGCGGCGGCAGCAATTCAGTCGGCCTGCCATCGCCGCCTTCCGGCGGCGGTCCCAGCTTCTCGCGCTGGTCTTTCGCCATCTTGGCGTAGATCTCCATCATGCGGTTAGTGGCGCGCTGGGCCGCGTCCGTGCCGGGATAGCGGCGGCGGACGATTTCATAATAGAAGTACGCCGAGCCGGGATGGCCAGTGCGCCGCCAGAACTCGGCCATCTGGTAATCCTTCTCCGCTTGATGGGCATTGATGCACGCCAGCAGCTTCAGCATGTTTTCCTTCTTCTCCGTGCTGATCTCGGGCATGCGCAGCGCTTCATCGACCAGCTTGCGGGCGTCGGCGACCTTGCGGCCGTCGTATAGCTCGCCGCCGGTGCTCATCAGCTTGGCCTTGATGGCCAATTCAATGGCGTAAGGCGCGAACGGACTCTCCGGATACGTCTTGGTCAGCTGGCTGAACTCCTGATCGGCCTCCGAAAAGTCTTCGTTGAACCAGGCAACGTAGCCGCACAAGTACAGCGCTTTGTCGGCATAGGGTCCACCCTTGCCCTCGTAGGTCGATACGTCCTTGAGGCGTTCGACGGCCCGTCCCTCGCGATCCAAAAGCGGTTTGCGTTTGTCGAAGCTGACGAAGCGCGGCCAAACGACCCAGCGTTTGCCCTCGCGCCGCTCCTGGCTTTCGCGAATCTCTTCCCAGGTGTCAGCCAACCAGTAATTGGCGATTTCGTAGATGTGCTGCGTGGCCAAATCCTTGAACGGACTGATCGTGTGATTTTTCAGCAGATTGGCGTAGGTGTCGGCGGCATCGGGGAGCTTTCCCTGTAAGCGCAGACACTCGGCCTCGTAATAGAGCGCCTCCTGAACGACGGAGGCGGGGTTCTTGTCTTTCTTGCTGATGTGGTGATACACGCGCTGGGCTTTGGCGTACTCTTCGCGGCGGAACAACTCGTGCGCCCCGGCCAGCTCGGCTTCAACGCTATTCTCCACGGGCTGCCGTTCGGCGGTCAGCGAGCCGTTGCGCAGTACGAAGCTCTCGACGGGCGGAGGTGGTGGAGGCGGCGGCTTAAAGGGATCGAACTGGTCCCAGGTGCATCCGGCCAAAAATAAGTGCGAAGTACCAAGTACGAAGTACGAAACGAGCCAGGCTCGTTTCCTCCGTCCGTTTTCGTACTTGGTACTTTGTACTTGGTACTTATTCATCAGCTTCCCAGGTAAGCCAGCAACCGAGGCCGCCGGCCCAGCAAGTGGGTAATGTACTGTCCGAGCAGCTGCCGTACCTCGGCCCGAACTTCCAGGCTCGAGGGACGGCGCCACACCTCGCCGGGCGCGGCCAGGTCTTGCAGCGTCCGCCACGTTCGCGGCGACAGCGGCCGGCTGTCGCGCTGTCCGCCCCGGCAGCGACGGCATAACACGCCGTTGGCCGCGGCACTGAACGCCAATTCCGTCTCGCCGACTGATCCGCCACATCCGGCACAGTGATCGAGAACGGGGCTATACCCTAGCTCGCGCAGCAATACCATCTCAAATCGCGCCACGCGAGGCCCGGTTTCCATCGCCGCGGCGCCGAGTGTTTGCAGCGTATCCAGCGCCTCATCGAACAGCAGCGGATGCGGATCGTAGTCTTGCGTCCAGTCCGCGAGCAGCTCGGCGATGTAGTAGCCGGCATAGAGGGCGGCTAGGTCCGTCCGCAGCCGCCCAAATCGCTGGATGACTTGTGCCTCCGTTAGAAGATCCAGACTGCCCGATGATTTGCGGAGGAACACGATACGGCACAGCGTCAGCAAGTCAAGAGCATTCTCAAAGTTGGACTTGAGCCGCCGGCCTCCCTTGGCCAGAGCGCGCACTTTGCCGAATTCGCGCGTCCACAAGGTGGCGATCCGGCTGCTCTCGCTCCAGTCGGTGGTCCGCAGCACCAGGGCCGTGGCTTTCTCGGCGGACATATGCAACTCCGAGGCGAACGGCCGGCGTCAGCCGGCTGGTCGAAACTCCCACCAGCCGGCTGACGCCGGCCGTTCGAAACCCCCACCAGCCGGCTGACGCCGGCCGTTCGAAACCCCCACCAGCCGGCTGACGCCGGCCGTTCGCTTTTACTCCGCAATATCCGGCAAACCGAGCTGTCGCAGGTAGTGCCGTTCGCGCTGGCGCATGGCGGCGCGATCGGCGTCGTCGTGGTCGTCGTAGCCGCACAGATGCAGCAAGCCGTGAATCACGTACAAGGCCAGCTCTGCCTGCACGTCATGCCCGCGCGAGGCGGCCTGCTCGGCGGCGACCTCGACGCCCAGCACCAGCTCGCCGGCCAGCTTCGACGCCCGTGGCTCGCTGAGGGGAAAGCTCAGCACGTCGGTCGGCTCATCATGCTGGAGATAGCGCTGATTGAGGCGATGAATCGTGGGATTATCGACGAAGGCCAGGCTGATCTCATAATCGGCCACGTCTTCGCCGGCCAGGACGGTACGCACCGCCTCGCGCATGCGGGCGCGGTCGATGGCAACAATCTCTTGCGGCGTGGCGATGGAAATGGTCATGATCGGTTTTCAGTTTTCGGTTTTCGGTTTTCGGACAAACAACCATTCGCTATTTTATCGAACCGAAAACCGAAAACCGAAAACTGAAAACCGGAGATTAAGCTGGCACCGGCGCTTCGGCGACGCCCTGGCGTTCGACGCTGAGGACGGTGGGCTGCCCGCGTTCGTCCATCTCGACGCGCGCCGCCAGCACCGTCGGCGCTTCGCCGAGCACTTCGTGGGCCAGGGCGGCGTAGTCCTCGGCGCCATGGCAGTGCGGCGCGTAAGCGAAAATGGATTGGCCAAAGCTGGGGCACTCCGCCAGCTTGATGTTGCGGCGGATGCGCGTGGCGAAGATCCGCGCCTTCGCCCAGGGAGCGTTGGTGCCGCGGCTCTTGTCGAGATATTCCTGCAAATCCTCCACGACTTCCTGCGCCAGCCGCGTAGTCGATTCATACAGCGACAGGACAATGCCGGTAACTTTCAGCGCGGGGTTGATGCGCTTGGCGACGAGCGCGGTCGTCTCCAACAGTTTGCCCATGCCGTGCAGGGCGAGAAAGTGCGGCTGCAAGGGAATGAAGACCTCGTTGGCCGCCGACAGCGCGTTGAGTGTCAGCACGCCGAGCGAGGGAGCGCAATCCATGAACACGTAATCGAAAGCGCCCTCGTCCTGGAGCAGCAAATCGCGGAGAATGACTTCCCGGCCGACCACGCCGGCCAGCTCGACCTCGGCAGCGGCGAGATTGATATCCGAGCCGGCCACCCAGAGATTGTCCTCGACCTTGCGGCGCACGTCGGCCAACGGTCGATTGTTGACGAGCACGTCGTACATGGACGGCGATTTGCCGTCGGGTTCGACGCCGAGATGGGTAGTGGCGTGGGCCTGCGGATCGAGGTCGAGAACACAAACGCGCTGGCCACATCCTGCCAGGGCCGCCGCCAGGTTGACCGCGGTCGTCGTCTTGCCGACGCCGCCCTTCTGATTGATAATCGCGATCCGTCGCATGAATGATCCTCTGGCTAAACCATCCGTGGTTTCCGTTCCAAGAGGACGATTATACGCCCGCCGGGCAAAGGCGCGAACCCCAAGGCGGCTCCGCGCAACCCCCTCGTTCCCACGCTCCTGCGTGGGAACGCAGCGCCGACCGCTCCGCGGTCCGATCCTTTGCGTAACCTAACTCATGCAGGGGACAGGACGCAGAGCGTCCAGACGTGCGTTCCCACGCAGGAGCGTGGGAACGAGGATACAGAATGCGATTCGCGCGGTATCATGTTTGAGCGGCGAAAGTTAAAATGTGAGGTACTCCCCATGAGCGCATTGCAGCTGGACATTCGCCCGGAAGTATCGGCAGCCCTGCAGGCGCGTCGGCCGGTGGTGGCCCTGGAATCGACGCTGATCGCCCACGGGCTGCCGTGGCCGGCCAACCTGGAGACGGCGCGGCAAGCCGAGGCCGCCGTGCGGGCCGAAGGCGCTGTGCCGGCTACCGTCGCCGTCTGGGAGGGCCGGCCGGTCATCGGACTCGATGCCGGGCAATTGGAGCGACTGGCCCGGCAGACGGACGTGCGCAAGGCCAGCAGCCGCGATCTGGCCGCCGCGATCGTGCAGAAGGCGTTCGCCGCGACCACCGTGGCGGCGACGATGGTGTTGGCCCAGCGCGCCGGCCTGCGCGTTTTCGCCACCGGCGGCATCGGCGGCGTTCATCCGGTTGCGGGAACGAACTTCGACATCTCCGCCGATGTTCTCGAATTGGCCCGCACGCCGGTCGCCGTCGTCTGCGCCGGGGCCAAAGGCATTCTCGACCTGGCCGCCACGTTGGAAATGCTGGAAACGATGAGCGTGCCGGTGGTCGGCTACGGCACCGATGAATTTCCGGCGTTCTTGCTGGCGTCGAGTGGCTTGCCGGTCAGCGCCCGCGTCGATTCGCCGGCGGATGCGGCGGCGCTGTGCCAGGCGCACTGGAATTTGGGCGGGGCCGGCATCATGTTGGCCCAGCCGCTGCCGGCCGAGACCGCCCTGTCGCCGGAGGATTTTCACAAGGCGCTGGTGCGGGCCGAGAGTCAGGCGCGGGCCCAGGGCGTGCGCGGCCCGGCCGTGACGCCGTTTCTGCTCGCCCAATTGGCGGAGTTGACCGGTGGTCGAACGTTGCGGGCCAATCAAGCCTTGATCGTGGCCAACGCCCGCCTCGCGGCGCGCGTCGCCGCCGCTTTCCCTTCCGGAGAATAAAATGCGCCTCCTGGCCATCGGCGATATTCACGGCTGTTTGACGGCGTTCAACACGCTGCTCGACGCCGTGGCGCCCGAACCCGACGACCAGATCATCACCCTGGGCGATTACATCGATCGCGGTCCCGATTCGCGCGGCGTGCTCGATCGCCTCATCGACTTGCACGCCGGTGGCCGGGTTGTGGCCCTGCGCGGCAATCACGACATCATGATGCTCGAAGCCCGCAACGGCCACGACCTCGGCTGGCTCGCTGTCGGCGGCAAAGAGACGCTCTTGTCCTACGGCATAACCGAAAGCGAGATCGATACGCTGGAGGAAGGGGACAGCTACTTCGGCGATCCGAACGGATTGCTGGCAAGGATTCCCCAACGGCATTGGGAGTTTCTCGAAGAGGATTGCCTTCCTTATTACGAGACCGAGAAGCACATCTTCGTCCATGCCAACCTCTATCCCTATCTCCAATTGGACGAGCAGCCGGACTACATGCTGTATTGGGAGAGACTGGTTGAAGCGAACGAGCACATTTCCGGCAAAACGATGATTTGCGGCCACACGCGGCAGAAGAGCGGCGTGCCGCTCGATCTCGACACGAGCATCTGCATCGATACGAACGTCTACGACGGCGGTTGGCTGACGTGTCTCGACGTGCGGTCCGGCCGCATCTGGCAAGCGAACGAACGGGGCGAGACGCGCACAGGATGGCTCGGCGCAGACGACTTCGTTTAGCCGCGAGCTGTAGGCAAGCGCGAGCCATCGTTGTGCATCGTTGTGGCGGGGTCTCCGGACCCCGCCACTGTCCGTGACCGAAGGTCTCCATTCCTGTACCGGTTGGGAGACCTTCGGTCAACGCCGGTGGCCCGGTCCGGAGACCGGGCCACAACAGGCGGGAGACCTTCGGTCAACGCCGGTGGCCCGGTCCGGAGACCGGGCCACAACACGGGTTACTTCCACCGGGGCGTTAACACGCCCCGCTCGCCGGTTTACTTCCGCCCCATCTGTTGCAACAAATATCCCAACCCAAACACGATGACGCCGACCGCGGACAGCGACAGCGAATCGCGCAAACCAAGCCCCTGAGGTTCGGGCACCAGATTGCCGGCGATGGCCAGCGGCAACAGTATCAGACCAAGGAGTTGAAGGAATCGGCCAAGTTTGTACAGCATTTCTCGTTCTCGCCGCGCTTCTCGAATCCGAGAAATCCCGCACCGGCCTTTCTCAGATCTGCGACTCGTCATCTCCGCTAACCGCGCTTCATTCTACGATGCCTCGGCGAAATCGACCGGAGCGACGCCTTGAAGCGACGGCACACCACTTGCTATCGTTGGGCGAATTCCCCCAGTGTTCGTTGTCCGTGCCAGAAAACGCTTGACATCGTTTTCACGACAACTACAAAACGGTTATTCCATTTGCGTCCGAGGTTTTCAAGGGAGGCCATACGAGTGAGTTCCGCCGTGTCGTTCGCCAGGATGGTGCGTGTCCTCGCCCTGGCGATCCCTTGCCTGTTATTGCTGTCCGGTTGCGATCTGGAATCTTATCCCACCGATCTGACGTATCCGCTGCGCTCTGATCCTATTGTCACGTCGCCGCCCGGTGCGACGCGCTGGGACACGACCGCCCCCGGACAACTCGAACACCACATCACGCACCTCTCCGATCCGGAGATCGGCGGCAAAACGCTCGATCCCGGTAAGCTAAAGGACACAGAGCGCCAGGATCTGGAGCGCGTTCTGCGCGAAATCTTCGGTACTCCCGCCAAGCCATCGGTGAGCATCAAAGGCGCGGACGACGACATCAAAAAGTTGATCAAGGATCTCCAGCTTGACGATGCGACGCTGGAGAAGGGTAGTATGGTTTATCGCCGGCACTGCATGCACTGCCACGGCATTACCGGCGATGGACGCGGCCCGACCGGACCGTGGGTCAATCCCACGCCGCGCGATTATCGGCAGGGGTTGTTCAAGTTCATGTCCACCGCTGTCACCGTCGGCGATCGCAAGCCGCGCCGCGACGACATTCACCGTACCCTGGAGCATGGCATCGAAGGCACTTCCATGCCATCGTTCAGTCTGCTGCGGGAAGACGAAAAAGAACAACTTATCAGCTACGTCATCCACCTCAGCCTCCGCGGTGAAGTGGAGCGCTACACGATGGAGCCGCTTCTGGACGGCACGGGACTGGAAGGGAGCAGCGTGAAAGAGAAGGTCGAGGATCTTCTGACCAATTCGCGCGGTCTTTTGAAAGCCTGGGCGGAGTCGAACACGAAGGGCCTTGAGCCAAGTTCCTATCCCTACAAGGACGCGGACGTGAAGGCGTCGATTGCCCGCGGCTACAAGCTATTCACTGATCCGCGCGGCAGCGCCAGCTGCATCAATTGTCACGTGGACTTTGGCCGGCAAGCGCCGTTCCGTTACGACAAATGGGGCACGCTGGTGCGTCCGGCCAATCTGACGGCCGGCGTCTATCGCGGCGGCCGGCGGCCGATCGACATCTACTGGCGCATCCGCGGCGGCATCGATCCTTCGCAAATGCCCCGTGCCGATTTCGACGACAAAACGGCCAACAAGGACCAATGGCGCGACAATGCCGATCCGTATTGGGACCTGGTCAACTTCGTGCAAGCGCTGCCGTATCCGAAGATGCTGCCCGACGACGTTCGCGACGCGATCTACGGCAGACGCGAGAAATCGGAAGAGCACGCGCAAAGGTAACAAATCGGCGAGCGGGGTCGCGTAAGCGCCCCGAGGAAGTTCTCGGGGCGTCAACACGCCACGCTCGCCCGAGCGACGGGTGAAGCGCAAAAGGAGTGGTTCCGTGCAGCAAAAAGGTTGGGGCATCTTTTTCGGCGTGGTCCTGCTGGCCTCGTTTCTGTCGGTCGCCGTCTCTCCCCTGGTGGGCTGGTGGCTGCCGGGCAACGTGTCCACATTTGGGCCGGACGTGGACTATCTCTATTACGTCATTCTCGGCTTCACGACCTTCTTTTTCGTGCTGACCGAAGCGCTGCTAGTCTGGGCCATGTATCGCTTCGCCTGGCGGCCTAACACCAAGTCGCAATACGTCGAGGGCAATCATCGTCTCGAATTGTTGTGGACCATCGTGCCCGCCGGCATTCTGTTGTACATTGCCTTCGCCCAGGTTCCCGCCTGGGAGCGGATCAAGTATTACAAGCAGATGCCGAACCCGGACCTGGTGATGCAGGTCACGGCCCGGCAATGGGACTGGACCATGCGCTACGCCGATACGCCTCAGCCGGAAAATGCGCGTGCCTGGGCCGAGGTTCCGCAAATCGACGATATTTATCTGCCCGACGAATTACACTGCTGGAAGGGTGCCAACGTCCGCATTTTCCTTAAGACGCAGGATGTCTTGCACAGCCTGTTCTTGCCGCAGCTGCGTTTGAAACAGGACGCCTTGCCGGGCAAGACTATCCCCGTCTGGTTCAACGCCACCGATTCCAACACGAAATTCAACGAAGCGACCGGCAAATGCGAATTGACGGACAAGAACAAAGAATGGGAGATCGCCTGCGCCGAACTATGCGGCGGCGGGCACTATCGCATGCGCGGTTTGCTGTATGTCCACGAAAGCAAGGAAGATTATCTCAAGTGGCTCAAGCACGCCCAGGAGGCGGCACGCAGCCGTCAACCGGAAAAGAAAGCGATCCCCGTCGCCAGCAAGTAGGAAAATGATTAACCGCCAAGACGCCAAGAACGCCAAGGACAGAAAGAGACAAAAGGCGCTAGGTGGCGGAATGTTCTCGATTTTTTCTTTTGTCTTTTTCTTACCTTGGCGTCCTTAATGTCCTTAGTGTCTTTGCGGTTCGGTTCGTGGTTTTAAGCGCCCCTGCGAGGATTCCAATATGAGCGTCTCTCATTCCCACCCGGCCGGAACCCACGCTCACCCGGAGCTAGGTTTCCTCCGCAAATACATTTTCTCCGAAGATCACAAGATCATCGGCATTCAATTTTTGTTCTCCGGCCTGATCTTCTTCCTGATCGGCGGCACGCTGGCGCTGTTGGTGCGCTTGCAGGTCGGCTTCCCCCAAGGGACCATTCCCTACATCGGCCGATGGTTCCCGGTTAGCTGGGGCGAACGCATGTCGCCGGACTTCTACGCCATGATCTTCTCGATGCACGCGACGATCATGATTTTCTTCGTCATCATTCCGTTGTTGACGGGGGCGTTCGGCAATTTCACCATCCCGCTCATGATCGGGGCGCGCGACATGGCGTTCCCGAAGCTGAACATGATGTCGTATTGGTTCATGTGGCCGGCCTTCGCGGTGATCCTCAGCAGTTTCTTCGTCGAGGGTGGCGCGGGCGGCTCCGGCTGGACCTCGTATCCGCTTCTGGCCAGCGCCACCATGCCCGCCGGCGAGGGCTTCCATTCGCCGGCCTCGCCGCACTCCGGACTCGGACAAGTTTACTGGCTCGTCGCCCTGATGTTCGTGGGCATCTCATCGATGATGGGTTCGATCAACTACATGACGACCATTATCAATCTGCGAGCGCCCGGCATGACGATGTTCCGAATGCCCATGACCGTGTGGGCCATGTTCATCACCGCCATCCTCCAGTCGATGGCCCTGCCCGTCTTGACCGTGGCGTTGATCCTGCAATTGCTCGATAAAACCATCAACACGACGTTCTTTTTGCCGCCGGGCGGCATGGCGTTCGGCAACTGGCACACCGGACCCGGCGGCGGACAAACGCTGCTCTGGCAACACCTGTTCTGGTTCTATTCCCACCCTGCCGTGTACATCATGATTCTGCCGGCGATGGGCATGGTGTCCGACATTATCAGCACATTTGCACGTAAACACTTGTTCGGCTACAAACCGATGGTCCTGGCCATCGCCGGCATCGCCGGCCTGGGTTTCATCGTCTGGGGCCATCACATGTTTCAGAGCGGCATGGACCCGCGCCTGGGCACCGGCTTCATGATCGCGACCATCATGATCGCCCTGCCGTCGGCCGTGAAGACCTTCAATTGGCTGGGCACTATTTGGGGCGCCAACATTCAATACACCACGGCCATGCTCAACGCCCTGGCCTTCGTCGCCATGTTCGTCATCGGCGGCCTGTCCGGCATCTTCATGGCCGCCACGCCGGTGGACGTGTATTTTCACGACACGTATTTCATCGTCGGTCACATTCATTATGTCTTGTTCATGTCGAGCATTTTCGGCATCTTCGGCGGCATTTATTACTGGTTCCCGAAGATGTTCGGCCGGCTGATGAACGAGAAATGGGGCAAGGTCCACTTCGCCCTGACGTTTTTGTTCTCCAACTGCACGTTCTTTCCGATGCACATTATCGGCATCGCCGGCCATCCGCGCCGCTATTACGATTCGACCTTGTATCGCTTCCTCGACAACGTGCAGCCGCTCAACCAGTTCATGACGATCAGCGCCATCTTGCTTGGATTGGCGCAGATCATTTTCCTGGTGAACTTTTTCTGGAGCCTGTTCCGCGGCGCCAAGGCGGGAGCGAATCCGTGGCACTCCAACACGCTGGAATGGACGGCTCCGTCGCCGCCGCCGCACGGCAATTTCGAGCACACGCCGATCGTTCGCCGCGGCCCGTATGAGTACGGCAATCCCGACATCGAGGAAGATTATTTGCCGCAGGCCGCGCCGCAACCCAGCGGCATCCCCGCGCCGGCGCATTAGAATTTCTAACCCAATGAACCGCCAAGGACAGAAAGGGCAGAAATAAAAAAATTGGTGGCTAGTATTCCTTGGTTTCTCTTTTTCTGTCCTTGGCGTCCTTTGTGTCCTTGGCGGTTCATTTTGCGAGTGCCAACATGCCATCCCCCCTCGCCGAAACTCGGTTCGCGCCACGCTGGTTGCACGCTTGGTCCGTGCTGACCGCCGGCGCTACCGTGGCCTTGCTGGCCCTCGGCGCGGTGGTCACGACTTTCCAGGTCGGCATGGCCGATCCGGTTTGGCCCACGGTGCCCTGGCATTTGGCCCTCATCGATTGGTCCGAGCCGAATCCGGGGTTCGTCATCGAACATTCGCACCGCCTTGCCGGTTACGTCGTCGGTTGTTGCGTAATCGTGCTGACGATCGGACTCTTGCTCTCGGCGCAGCGAAGTTGGCTGAAATGGCTGGGCGTCGCCGCGCTGGCCGGCGTGATCGCGCAGGGATTGCTCGGCGGCTTCCGCGTCGTCTTGCATGCCTGGCTGGGCACCAACCTCGCCGTTATCCACGGCTGCTTCGCACAGATCGTGTTCAGCTTGCTTGTCAGTCTGGCGGTCATCACCTCGGCGCGGTTCGCCGCGGTATCGCTGCCCGCTGTGGAATCGCCGCGCGTAGGGCGCTGGTCGCTGGTGCTGACGGCGTTGGTTTTTCTGCAACTGGTCTGGGGCGCTTTACTGCGCCACACCAACGGGGCGCTGGCCCAACGGATGCACCTATTCACGGCCTTCGCGGTCGTGGCCGCGGCTGTTTGGTTTGCCCGCACGGCGCTTGCGAGTCCGGCGGCGCGGCGCGTTTTGGGACGCACATTGATGCTGCTCGCCGTCTTACTAACTTTGCAGATCATGCTCGGTGTCGAAAGCTGGCTGGGTAAATTTATCGGCGTGCTGCTGCCGGAGATGCGAAAACCGACCATCGGGCAAGCGGCGACGCGCGTCGCTCATGTGCTGGTCGGTTCGTTCATTCTGGCAACGTGTGTGGTGCAGACGTTGTTGCTGTATCGTCCCGCCCCCGCCCCACAGGACGATTTGTTGTTTAGCGACTCTTCGGAGAAGCGTTCAAGCGGCATTACTACCCTCGTTCAACAACTGGAAGGGACAGCATGAAGGCGGCGGTCAGCGTTTGTGCCGAAGCCCCAGCCCTAAGCCGTCCGCGCCTGGCGGACTACGTCGAGTTGGCCAAGCCGCGCGTGGCGGTGCTGGTGCTGTTCACTGTCGGCGCCGGCGTCCTCCTGGCCGGCGGACGCGACTTCCCGCTGCTCGTGTTGTTGCACACGGTCCTGGGCACGGCCCTCGTCGCTGCCGGCGCCAGCGCGCTCAATCAGTGGTATGAGCGCGATAGCGACGCGCTCATGCGCCGCACCGAGAAACGGCCGCTGCCGTCGGGAAGGCTGCAAGCGCTCGAGGTGTTCGTGTTCGGCCTGGCGCTTGGTCTGGGCGGCGTGGCTTATCTGGCCCTGACGCTTAATCACCTGTTGGCGGCCCTGATCGCGGCGGTAACATTCATTCTCTACGTCGCCGTCTACACGCCGCTCAAGCGCCGGACGCCTTTGAACACGCTGATCGGCGCGGTGCCCGGCGCTCTGCCGCCCCTGATCGGTTGGTGTGCGGTGCGCGGCGAGCTGACGCGCGAGGCCGGTGTGTTGTTCCTTATTCTGTTTGTGTGGCAGGTGCCGCACTTTTTGGCCATCGCCTGGATGTATCGCGCGGAATACGCTCGCGCCGGACTGCTCATGCTGCCGGTGATCGATCGTGACGGCCAACGCACCAGCCAGAACATGATTCTCTATTGTTTGGCCCTGTTGGCCGTCAGCCTGCAACCCGTTTTGTTCGGGGATGCTGGCTTGATCTACCTTGGCGGCGCGGTGCTGCTCGGCCTGACGTTTTTGGCCACGGCCCTCGGCTTCCGGCGCTGGCGGACGCATTGTCAGGCGCGGCGCGTGTTGCGGGCCTCGCTGGTGTATTTGCCCGGATTGCTTGCCTTGTTACTGTTGGATCGTGCCCTTGGATTGTGAGGACATTATGACCCAGGTTGTTTACGACAAACCGCAGGAACACATGGGCTTGCCGTTGCCCACGCCCAAGGTGGCCATGTGGCTGTTCCTCGTCACGGAAATCATGTTCTTCACCGCCTTGATCGGCACGTACATCATCCTGCGCCACGGCACGCCGTCGCAGTCGCCGTTCAAATGGCCGCTGCCGCATCAGGTGCATCTGATCGAGTGGATTGGCGCGCTCAATACCTTCGTGCTGATTTGCAGCAGCTTCACCGTGGTGCTGGCCCATCATGCCGCCGTCAAGGGCGACATGAAGAAAGTCACCATGAATATCGCCATCACTCTGGCCCTGGGCGCTATCTTCCTCGGCATCAAGGCATACGAATATAATGCCAAGTTCCAGCACGATATCCTGCCCGGCCACATCGGCGAGAGCCTGCCTTATCCCGAAAAGAACCTGCCTTCTCCCGAAAAGGGCGGGAGCGATAAGACCATACTGGCTATCGAGCGCGAGAAGCACGACCACGCCACGGGAATGCAGTATTTCCATCGCGTCCTCGTGCAGCTCGAAGAAATCAAGAAGGGTTCGATCGATCCGGAGCTAAAGAAGGACTGCGATGCGTTGTACGACCAGATGAATCCTTCCGGGGCCGCCGCCGCGGAGGGCAAGGCCGTCGCGTTCCACCGTCCGTCCAGCCCGGCCGAGGTCGGGGAAAAAGTCAATGAGATCCTTGAGAAAGCCGAGAAGAAGGGGGTCGCGCTGCACCTTACGCCGGCCATCCCGTTCGGCAACCTGTGGGCATCGTGCTATTTCGCCATGACCGGCTTCCACGCTTTGCACGTATTCGGCGGCATTGTCGTGTTTGCCATTATTCTGTTGCTGGCTGCGGTTGGCCGGCTTGGCCCGCAGCACGCCACGATGTTGGAACTGACCGGCCTCTATTGGCACTTTGTCGATATTGTGTGGATCTTTTTGTTCCCGTTGTTGTATTTGGTATAAATACTCGGCGAGCGGGGTCGCGTTAGCGCCCCGAGAGAAGCACTTGAGAAATGCACTCGGGGCGCTAACGCGACCCCGCTCGCCGGTTTGGGAGAATCGTCATGACCGAAACCGGGCACGCCACCACGCACGACGCCGCCCACGATCTCCGTGTCAAGGCTTATTTCACGGTGTTCATCGCTCTGTCGATTTTCACCGTCGTTTCCTTCCTCGCCAACTGGGCCGTGTATCAGGGCTGGATCAACACCCAGACCAGTTTTACCATCATCATCGCCGTGGCCGTCATCAAGGCGTTCCTGGTCGGCCTGATTTTCATGCATCTGAATTTCGACTGGGGCAAGGTGTATTTCATTATCGTGCCGATTTTCATCCTCGGCGTCATGATGATGATGGTACTCATGCCGGACATCGTCATTTCCTGGCAGCCGCAACAAGAGCCGCTGGAGCCGCCGGTCTCTACCACCGGCACGCGCTAAGATCGGCGAGCGGGGTCGCGTAAGCGCCCCGAGTACGACTCCTCGGGGCGCTTACGCGACCCCGCTCGCCGGGAACGGAACAGTTATCATGTCTTGTCCTCGTTCTCGCCGGATTTTCTTCGCCTTGCCTCTCCTTCTCTGCCTGTCTGCCGCTGCTCCGCTCGATGACAATCTCGACGCCGTCGGCGACTTCTCTCTGACCGAGCGAAGCGGGCGCACCATCGGCAAGGCCGACTTGCTCGGCAAGATCTGGATCGCCTCGTTCGAGTTCACACGTTGCACGCAGGGCTGCCCTCAGATCAGCGCGACGATGGAGAAACTACAAGCCGACCTGGCCCGCTATCCCGATGTTCGGCTCGTTACCTTCACCGTCGATCCCAAGCACGACGGCGTTGAACAATTGCGCGAGTATGCCAAGCATTATCACGCCGATCCCGAACGCTGGCTGTTCCTCACCGGAGAAGAAGACGAAATCTATCGCTTAATCGATAAATCATTTCATTTGCCTGCCCGGCAAAACGAAGGCGAGGAGCGCAAGCCCGGCAACGAAGTGGCGCACAGCTCAAAGCTCGTTCTTGTGGATCGCCAGGGCCATATTCGCGGCTTTTTCGAGGGCCGGCCCGATCCGCGTATGCCCGATGCGGAGCGCGAATACGACAAAGAGCTGCGGAAATTGAAAGCGAAAATCACCTCGCTGGAGCACGACGCCTGGTACTTGCCCAGCGATTTCCCGCGCTTCAATGCCACGCTCAACGCCTGCACGGCGATGCTGCTCCTTCTGGGCTACTCGGCCATCCGCCGCCGCCTGGTCCGGCTGCACCTTACTTGCATGCTGATCGCCCTGGGGTTTTCGGTCCTTTTTTTGGTCTCTTATAGCTACGATCATGCGGTCATCAAGCAGGGGCTAACCACGTCGTTCGCGGCGCAAACGAGTCATGCGAATCCGCCGGCGTGGGTGGGCATCGTCTATCAGGCCGTGCTGTGGACGCACACGCCCTTGGCTGCCATCGTCGCTCCCTTGGCCCTGGCGACGGCGGTCCTGGGTCTGACCGGCCGGCTGCGGCGGCACATGCGCCTGGCCCGCTGGACGCTGCCGATTTGGCTGTACGTGGCGATCACCGGCGTCGTCGTCTACTGGATGCTGTACCGGCTCTATCCTTTGCCGTAAACCGCGGGTACAATACGGCGAGCGGGGTTGCGTAAGCGCCCCGAGAGGAGAAACGAAATGCGGTTGTATGTCTGGCTAGTCGCGTTGCTCCTGATCGTCACGCTCTTGGTCCTGCCCCGCTCCCTTTACGCCTGCCCTTCCTGACAGGAAGCGATTGCTTCCTCCGGTTCGGAGGATGACGACGATCCGCTCCGCGAGGCCCGCGGCTACAATCGCAGCATTTACCTGATGGTGGGAATGCCTTATTTCTTGCTCGGCGCGGTCGGCTTTTGGATTTATCGTGGTCTCAAGCAAAGGGCCCTGATCGAACAGCAGGCCGCGCCATCTCTCCCTGGCGAAGGAGACCCTTCATGTTCGACCCCCTCGACCGACGACGCTTCGTAACGCGCTCGCTGCAAGCGGGCGCCATCGCCGCCCTCGGCGATTTCAGCTTCCTGCACGGCCTGCCCGCCCCGGCCGCCGACAACGACAAGCCCGCTCGCCGCCTCGTTCCGCTCCAAGCCGAACTCGAACCGCTCGTTCGCCTGATTGAAGACACGCCGCGCGGCCAATTGATGGAACGCATCGTCGATGAAGTCCACAAGGGCACGAGCTACGAGCAGCTGCTCAGCGCCGTATTCCTGGCCGGCGTGCGCGGCATCCAACCCCGGCCGGTCGGCTTCAAGTTCCACGCCGTCCTGGTCATCAATTCGGCGCACTTGGCCAGCCTGCGCGCCCCGGACAAGGAACGCTGGCTGCCCTTGTTCTGGGCTATCGATAACTTCAAGTCCTCGCAAATGGCCAATCAGGAGCAAGGCGACTGGCGCATGGACCCGGTCCAGGAGAGCAAGCTGCCACCGCCGCACCGGGCCAGGGAGCGCTTCATCGAAGCGATGGACGATTGGGACGAGGAGGGCGCCGACCGCGCCATCACAACCTTGGCACGCACGGCTAGCTCCGAGCAGGTGTATGAGCTGTTCTGGCGCTACGGCTGCCGCGATTTCCGCGACATCGGCCACAAGGCGATCTACGCCGCCAATTCGTGGCGCACCCTGCAAGCGATCGGCTGGCGGCACGGCGAGCCGGTGGTGCGCTCCTTGGCCTACGCCATGCTCGATCGCGGCGGCAACGACAATCCCGCCGAGCACGATTACGACGCCGACCGTCCCTACCGCGAGAATCAGAAGCGCGTCGCCGACATCGGCCCGCTTTGGAAACAACGACGGCGCGTGTCGCCGGAAGCGGCGGCCGACTTGCTGGAAACGCTCCGCACGGCCAGTCCTTCGGATGCCAGCACCAAAGTTGTCGAGCTGCTCAAAAAGGGCATCCATCCGAGTTCGATTTGGGACGGCCTGCTCCTTACGGCCGGCGAGCTGATTATGCGACAGCCGGGCATCGTCGGCATCCACTGCATCACCTCAGCCAATGCGCTGCACTTCGGGTATCAGACCACTGCCAGCGACGAGACGCGGCGGCTATTGATGCTGCAAACGGCGGCTTTTCTGTCGATGTTCCGCCAAGCGATGGGGAGCCAAGGCAAGCTCGCCGGCGTGAAGATCGACAGGCTGGAAAAAGCGGAGCTTACGGGCGATCCCCGGCAATGCGTCGAGGAGATTTTCGCCACGGTCAGCAAGGACCGCATGCTGGCCGCGCGAAAGACGCTATCGCTGATGGACGGCGACAGCCGGCGCTTCCCTTCGGTGGTGACGGCGGCCGAGCGTCTGATCTTCAGCAAGGGCAACGATTCGCACGATTACAAGTTCAGCTCAGCCGCTCTGGAAGATTACTACTACGTGACCCCGCCGTGGCGCGCCCGCTACGCCGCAGCCAGCATGTTCAATCTCAAGGGCGCCGGCGATCGCGATAACAACCTGATCGAGCGCACCCGCGCGGCGCTGGCGAAGACGTAAACGCTGGTGCGAGGAGTCGAGAACGTGAGCGACCGGAGGGGATCCTCCGGTCGCTTTTCTGTATGCTTTTTCGCTAGAACGCGATATGATTGGGACGAAGAGAGAATACCCGACTCGGCGAAATCAATGACTACGAGCGAGAGACTATGAATACCATCGATCTTGTCATCCTTGCGGTCGGAATCATTGCTCTAACGGTATGGCTGCTGTTCGATCGAGTTGCCCGTGCCATTGTCTGGGAATCCCTGCGCCATCCTTTCACGCGCAGTCGAATCGAGATGAGAGACGGCAAGATCCACGTTACCCATCTATCTTCCGGTGCGGCTCGACAATCCGATCAACCGTCCGGAGCGAAATAGATGGCCAAAGCGCCCCCCGACCTACCAATCGGATTCAAGACGGTTTTCTGGGTCGTGGTTGCCTTAACGGTCCTGTCTCTTTGCACCGCCGTTTATCTGGCAACGCGCCCCCTAGAGCAACAACACGATTCCATCCGCGATCTCATCAAGACCTGCGATACAACTTGGAAGATGGGTTTTGGAGGAATCCTTGGGTTATTAGGCGGGAAGCGTTTGCCGTAAAGAGCCGTCAAGTCAAAAGGGGTTTAGGAACCTTTTGAATCGGAGAAGGTTTCTGGCACTTCTTCACCTTCGTGAGCGAAGCGGATGGTAGGGGATGAGTTTCTTTAAGACGTGGAAGCGCCGTGCGAAAGAACTCAAGCAGGAGACATATGCCCTCTCCATGGCCTGTCGTGACCCCCGCACGCCTTGGTACATCAAGCTACTGGCGATCGGGGTAATCGCTTATGCCCTCAGCCCCATTGACCTGATTCCAGACTTTATCCCAGTATTGGGGCATTTTGACGACCTGATCTTGATACCCCTCGGCATCTTACTGGTACGGCAACTCCTCCCGGCAGAAATTCTACAAGACTGCCGTAGAGAGGCCGGGCAAGGGATGGGGCAGGGAAGGCCCGTCAGCCGGGTGGCCGCTGCCTTCATCATCACCCTCTGGCTCCTGCTGGCGGGGATGGGGCTATATGCTGTCTGGTGGAAGTTCGTGTATCGCTGACCCGGCTGACTCACTGAGCGACGCAAAAACAGGTCCATGAAGGGGACTAACACGATCTCTTTGGAGGCTCCTCATGCCCCAGCAAGCTAACCTGAACGACATTATCCCGCTGTTGGAGGAAGCGACGCGAAAAGGGTCCGTTAAGTGGATCCCCGAAGAGGAGGATTCGGATAGTTTCAACGCCGCCTTCGATGCAGGGACCGTCCGAATATCCCGGATCATCGTCGGCAGCATCTACTTGCTCGAAATGCTCGACCCTCAGGGCCGCACGATCGCGGTTGTGGAGAGTTCGTCGCAACTGGCACGAAATAATGATGATGTCGTTACCTACAACCTCCTGGAACGACTCCACCGCTGTGCGCGAAACCAGGCCCTTAGCGCGGATGACAGAATAGGCGCTCTTCTAGCGGAGATCCGCAGGCGGGCTAGCCAGGAAGCAGGCGTCAAGAACTGACCCTCACTTGTCTCAAGTGACATGCCGTCAGCAAGCCCGGCTCACCTATTCCGGCAGCGCCAAACACGTCAGCGTCGCATCAAGCGCCGGAGCTGGACATGACCACACCAAAAAGAACATCGCCTGCCGCGCCCACCGTTGGGCCGGATGCGAACGGAGAAAGCCGCTGCCCTTGGCCGCCGCCAGCGCGAATTGCGTAGCGCGGAGCACCAAGGCGTTGACCTTCGCACGCAGATTGCTGGCCGCCTGAGCGTCAGCACCCTCGCGAGCCAGGCGGAGCAGCTGCTCCTGCAACGCCTGCCAGCTCTCGGCGCAGGCCGTCGCGCGGGCTTGCCATTCCGAGCGCTTCTGGGCTTCCTTTTGCAGATAAACGATAGCCGATTTTGCCAATCCTAACGCCAGCCCCGATGTCTCCAATCCGCCGGCGCCCCGGCCGCCGGCCAGCACGCGCTCGGCGGGACCGGCGAGGATCCAGCGGCGCTCCAACCGCACATCCCGGCAGCGAACCTCGGCCGTGAGCGAGCCTTGCAGCGCCATCAATTCCATCGGCGGACCCACGCTCATTCCCGCCGCGTCGCGCGGCACCACTACGAGCAGCTGCCGGCCGTCATCGAGCACCACGCCGGTGAGGAAATGGTCCGCGTGCGGCGCGCCCGTTACCCACGGCATGACGCCGTCCAGCCGTACCCCTCCGTCCTCTAGCCGCGCCGTCAGCACCGGGCGAACGTGCTGACGAGAGGTTGTCAGTTGCGCCAGACCGACCGTGGCGAAACGCTGTCCCGCAGCCAGCGCCGGCAATAGCTCGCGGCACAACGCTTCGTGGCCGCTGTCGCGCAGCCGGCGGCAAGCGGAGTCCCGCTGGCTGAGAAGAAAACAAGTCGTCAGACACGCCCCGGCCAAGCGCTGATAGCCTTCGAGCAACTCCAGCGCATCGAGTTCAGACCCACCGTATTCGCGCGGAATGATCCAGCCCAGGACGCCCGAGCGGCGCAGGGCGTCCCACGACGCTGCCGGCCAACTCGGCACGGCATCCGCCTCCCCTGCGTGCTTTTCGAGCACATCCAAGGCTTCATCCACAGTCAGGGAATCGCCCGATGACATCTCGTTGTCCTTTTCCACTATCCCTTGCTTGCGCTGCGGGCTGGCAGTGCTGCTTTTGTAAACTCTTGTATAGTATCTCTTCTTGCCTGTCTTACTTCTTTTGCCCCATTCCCCCAATCCCCGAAGTCGCAAGAATAGTCTTCGGAACCGTGCTTGAAGATGATACCATAAAAGTTAGTGAGCGCCCGCAAGCGGATCAGCGACGATAACTCCGCGGGTGGCATCCAGGCGTTCGGTTCCTGGCGGCGGGGCGTCGGCATGGACAGTCTACGCGAATTGCTGGATACCGTCCGTGAGAGGGACGTGGTTCGGGGGCGGTTTCGTGGGCTGCTGCACATTTTGGTCGGCCGGAGGATCGCGCGCGCGGACGGCACCCTCGTCTCGGCCGGCATGACCTGGCGCGATGCCGCCGCGCTACTCAAGCGTCTGCGCTGGGACCGCGAAACCGTGAGCGAGCTAGGTCTCGACCCTGCCACCCTGCCGCCGCGCGATCGCGAACGCTTCTGGTACACCGCCATCGCCCGCGCCGGCATCGATACCCCAGAAGCCAGCGCCGACGCCGATCAACTCGTGCCACTTCTCAAGGATCTCGACTACATCGTCGGTCCCGCGCCAGGCGGTAGGGTTTAGGGTTTAGGGTCTGGGGGTTAGGGGGCAGGAACACTGATTTTTCTGCCTTTTGCTCTTTTCCCCCTAACCCCTAAACCCTAAACCCTAAACCCTACTTTCACATTGACCCTACTCTCTCTGCCGCCTATCATGCAGAAAATCAACACGCGCGAACGGGTCGAGCGGTAGCGGGCCGCAGAGGATATCGGCTATGAAGGCGGAACATCGTAAGGAACTGGTGACGAACACCCTCGCCAATCGTCTCGGCGAAGCCGTGCAGAGCATGAAGGAAGGTCCGTCGCGCGGCACCATCATCGTGCTGTCCGCCATCGGCCTGATCGTGATCTTGGTCCTCATCTGGCGCTATCTCGCCACCAGCGCCGAAGAAGCGGACTCAGCTCGCTGGCTCAAATTGGACAGCCTGGCTACGCCGGAACAGTTGAAAGCGTTCGTCGAGGACAAGGATGCCGAGGGTCAAGCCCAGGGACGGCTTGCCCGCCTGGAAGAAGCTCGTCGCAGCCTCTATGAAGGGCTGCGGCAGCTGGGTAACACCGGCACCCGCAAAAAGGCGCAAGAAGATATTCACCGCGCCGCCGAGCTGTACGATAAGCTGGTCGACGAATGGGCCGATAAGCCGCTCTTGCACCAGCAGGTTTTGATGGGCGCCGCCAAGGCTTACGAAAGCCTCGGCGAAGCCGATCAGGCCCGCAAGTATTATCAGCGGCTCAAAGAAAAGTACGGCGAAACCGTCTTCGGCCGCGACGCCGCCGAGCAGCTCCAGCGCCTCGAAACCGCGGAGCAGAACGGCGACTTCAAAGCGCTGCGCGATGAGTTTAGCAAACCGGGCGCGCCATAAATCGTGGTTTTCGGTTTTCAGTTTTCGGTTTTCGGTACAAATAACTGAATTCCGAAAACCGAAAACCGAAAACCGAAAACCGAACGATGGACACTGCTGTCTCTCTTTCCACAAACGAGCTTTCCACCAACGAGCGCATCGTCGAACTGACGGCCAATTGCAAGGAGGCTCCGCGGCTCGATCAGTACTTGGCGGGGATGTTTTCCGACTTCAGCCGCTCGGTGGTGCAGCGCGTCATTGATGCCGGCGGCGTGTCGGTCAACGGCAAGCCCGCCAAGGCCAGCTATCGCGTCCGCCAAGGCGATCGCATCCGCGTCGAGAAGCCGGAACCGACCCATCCGCTGCCGGTCGCCGAGGAAATCCCTCTCGACATCCTCTACGAAGACGAATTCTTGGCAGCCGTCAACAAGCCGGCCGATATGGTCGTACATCCGGCCAAGGGCCACTGGTCCGGCACGCTGGTCAATGCTCTGCGCTTTCACTTCGATCAGCTCTCCGGCGCCAACGGCGACTACCGCGCCGGCATCGTCCATCGTCTCGACCGCGACACCAGCGGCGTCATCCTCATTGCCAAGGAAGAACAAACGCACCGCGATTTGAGCCAATTGTTCGAGCAGCGCAAAATCTTCAAGGAGTACGTGGCCCTGACCGCCGGCGTGCTCGACCGCGATAGCGATTACATCGAGGGCCGCATCGCCCATCATCCGCACGATCGCGTCAAGATGATCGTCAGTGACGATGAGGAAGACGACGGCAAGGACGCGGTGAGTTATTATGAAGTGATCGAACGTTTTCGCGGCTTCAGCTTTTGCCGCATCCAGCCGCGCACCGGACGAACGCATCAAATTCGCGTTCACCTGGCGAGCATCGGTTGTCCGGTCCTGGCCGACAAAGTGTACGGCGGCCGCGATCGGCTGCATCTGTCGGAGCTGGTTCCGGGCCTGGACGCCGAGAAGGATGAACTGCTGCTCAGCCGGCACGCGCTGCACGCGCATCGGCTGCGCCTGCGTCATCCACGCCGCCGCACCATCCTGGACTTGGAAGCGCCGCTGCCGCCGGAATTTCAGAAGACGCTGGCAGTGCTGCGGCAGTATCGCTAGGTGGTTGGGTAGTTAGGTGGTTAGGTGGTTAACAACCCAACCACCTAACCACCTAACCACCTAACCACCTAACCACCTATTATGCCAAATCGCGGTCCTCGAACAGAATCAAACCGAACAGCAGCACGATGCTCGTGTAGAGCACGCCGTAGAGCGACACCGAGGCCAGGTACGTGGTGAAGTCGGCGGCCTTGATGTCCAATTCGCTGAGCAGAGCGGGTTCAAGGCGGAACGATTCGAGGTTAGGCAAGACCAGGTCGAAAAGCTGCGCCATGAAGTAGAGGATTTGCGACACCGCCGCGCCGGGATTGGTACGCTGGGCCTCGTAGCCGATGGATACCAGCACCGGCGCCAGATGGGCCAGGAAGAAGACGACCACCACGGCGACGAGATTGACGACCATCGGCACGCGCGTGGCCAACGATACGGCGATGGCGATTAGCACCATCACCTGCGAGAAGCCGAGGATCAAACCCGGCGCGATGTCGAGCGCCAGGTGCGTCCACAGGCCGATGCCGCGCAGGAAATCCGTCGCGATGCCCGGCAGCGCCCAGCTCCGGAGGAGGGAAGTGATCCACGGCGGGGCCGAGGCTTGGTTCGGGATGACGACGTTGGCCAGATGTTGGTCCCACCACGGCTGATCGCTCTTGTCCCACCACGGCTTGAACAGCGTGACGCCCTCGAAGTAGGTTCCCAAGAGAGCGAACAGGACGCCGGCAGCCAGGATGATGCCGAGAAATTTGCCGATCAAGAAGTGCCGCCGCGATACCGGCTTGCTCATGAGCGTGACCGCCGTGCGTCCCTCGATTTCCTCGCTGATGGACATGCTGGCGGCAATGGTGCCAAAGACGGCGGCGATGAGCAGGATGGTGTCGTAGCCGATTTCACGAATTACCAGATGGTCTTCGCCGAAGGTCCAATAGGGGATGAACGGCGAGATGGTCAGGGCGGCGAAGGCGACGCCGAACAGCAGCCAGAACATGGGCTGGCGCACGCCCTCGCGAAACGCCGCCAAAGCGATCGCTCCCCCCTTGGGCCAAAGATTCAGCAACAAGACGAAGACCACGATGAAGGCGTCGATCAACAGCTGCATTTGCAACACGGCGCCGTAACCGTAGCCAAGAATTTCGAGACTTCCGCCCGAGCCGCCCAGCGCGATGAAGACCAACGGCGCGACGAGGACGGCGACAAGGGCGGCGGCGATTTGCAGCGCCCCGCGCCGCGCCGCGGGATCGCCCTGCTTCAAGGCATCGAGGGACCTGCGCAACCACGGCAGCACGTCCTCGCGTTTGAGGAACAGAAGCCATGCCCAGGGGACAGCTGCCAGCAATTGAATGGCCAGCAAGAGCAGAAGAACGAGATACGCGCTCGTGGAGAACGTCATGGATCGCCTTAAGTAGAATGACTTCAGTGCCGGATCCGGAAGCCGCGCTGTCCGCTGGGAGCGGCGTCCTGAACCGTCGTGTTGGTGATATAGCCCGCCATGTGCTGCGTCACTGCGGCGAGAAACGCTTCAACGACGCTGTCTTCCCCCTCGGCGACCAATTCAACTTCGCCGCTGGGCAAGTTGCGCACATAGCCGGCAACGGCATAACCCGCTGCCAATCCCTGGGCCGTGTATCGGAAGCCCACCCCCTGTACCCGACCCGAATACAGGACGCGCTTGCATATTAGGGCCATAGCGAACGAGTCCGACGTTACTCTCTACGTTCGTTTTCCGCCAAGGGTTCATGACGATAATTCGGCGGCGCTCCCCAGTGCAGCTTATCGCGGAGCGTCTGGTAATAGCTCCGTCCGGGCACCTTCACCAATTGAAAGGATACCGGGGCCTTGCGCACCGTCACGCGATGTTCCGCCGTTAGCTGGCCGTGTTGTTGCCCATCAATCACAAGAACAAGGCTGGAAGTAGGCAGCAGACGTCGGACGGCGATGGTGTAGACCTTGTCGGCGCTATCGACTACTGGACGATTGGTCAGCGTATGGGGGCAGATGGGAGTGACGACGAACGCAGACAATTCTTGGCCGAGAATGGGACCGCCGGCCGAGAGACTGTGCGCAGTCGAGCCGATAGGCGTGCTGATGATGAGACCGTCGCCGGAATAGCCGGACACCACTTCGCCGTCGATGATGAGGTCCAGGCCGATCATGTGGAAGGGCGGTCCCGATTGCAGAGCGATTTCATTGAGTCCGAGAACGGTTTGCCGCCCATTCGGCGACTCGATCAGGCACTCGAGCATGAGGTGCTCGGTGATCCGATAATCGCCCTGGACGACGCGCGGAAAAATGCTGCACAGCTCGTCGGGGCTGAGGTCGGCGAGGAAGCCAAGCCGGCCGAGGTTGATGCCGAGCACCGGCGTCTGATGATAACCCATCTGCCGCGCCGCGCGCAAGATGGCGCCGTCGCCGCCGAGCACGAGGGTCAGGTCGGCACAGCATTCGGACAGGTCTTTTTCCTGATCGAGATCGACAAGATCGATTTCGCAGTGGCGGCGCAGGAAAGGCAGCAGGCGATCGACTTCTTCGCGCACTCCCGGTCGATTGGCATTGCCGAGGACAAGGATGCGCATCGCATTGACTCCGGGCGAGCGGGGTCGCGTTAGCGCCCCGAGTTTGCCGCACTCGGGGCGCTAACGCGACCCCGCTCGCCTAAACCGCACAATTCTTCTCGACCTTGCGCGGCAAAGCGCGCCGCACCGTGGCGCACAGGCCGCTGACATCGAGACCGAGATCCGCCAGCAACTCGCCGCGCTCACCGTGCTCGATAAAGCGATCCGGCAACCCCAGACGGCGAACGTGGCTGGTATCGATCCCGGCGCTGTTGGCCGCCTCCAGGACGGCGCTGCCGAAGCCGCCTTCGAGCGTGCCTTCCTCGACGGTGATAACCAACGGCATCTCCTCGATGGCACGCAGTAGCGTGGTCCGGTCGAGCGGCTTGATGAAGCGCGCGTTGATAACGCCGATGTTGATTCCTTCGCCGCGCAGCGCCGCGGCCGCTTTGACACAGGTGGGGAACAGTGTGCCGCAGACAATGAACACGCCGTCCTCGCCCCACTCGTACACTTCCGCTTGCCCCAATTCCACCGGAGCCAGGGGACGATCGACGCGCTCCAGGTTGGCCTTGGGATAGCGCAGCGACACCGGACCCGAATGCGATAGGGCGAACTTCAACATCGGCGCCACGTCCAATTCGTCGCCGGGGGCCATGACGACGAAATTGGGGAAAATCCGCATATACGGGATGTCGAAGACGCCGTGATGCGTTGGGCCGTCGGGTCCGGTCAGGCCGGATCGATCCAGGGTGAAGACGACGGGCAGATTTTGCAGGGCCACTTCCTGGAAAATCTGATCGAAGGAGCGCTGCAAGAAGGTGGAGTAAATATCCACGATGGGTCGCATGCCGGCCTTGGCCAGTCCGGCCGCGAAGGCGACGGCGTGCGATTCGCAGATGCCGGTGTCGAAGAAACGCGTCGGGAAGTCGGCGCGGACCTTTTCCAGCTTGTTGCCCTGGCACATCGCCGCCGTGAGGACGGCGACCCGCGCATCGTCGCCTAGGGCGTTGTAAATGGCTCCGCTGACCGCATCGGTGTAGGCGCGCGAGCCGCCGCGCTTGAGCGAGAGGATGGTGCGTTCCGGGCCGACTTTCTCGAAGACCGGCGGCGTATGATACGTCACCGGATCTGCGCTGGCCTGCGGGACGCCGTGACCCTTGGTCGTCAGCACATGTAGCAGCACCGGGCCTTTTTGATCCTTGACATCGCGCAGCCAGCGGCGCAGCGTGGGCAGATCGTGGCCGTCGATCGGGCCGAAATAGCGGAAACCCAGCTCCTCGAACAGCATGCCGCCGGTCAGGAACGCTTTCAAACCGTCCTTGATCTGCTCGATGGCGTGGGTAGCGACGCCGCCGACGAGCGGAATGTGCTTGAGCAGATCGCGGATGTGCCGTTTCGATCCCTGGTAGAAATTCGTCAACCGGGCCTGATCGAGACAATGGGCCAATGCCCCGACGCGCGGGCAGATGGACATCTCGTTGTCATTGAGAATGACCAGCAGGTTTTTCCGCAATCCGCCGGCATTGTTGAGAGCCTCGAATACGATACCCGACGGCAGCGCTCCATCGCCAATGACTGCGACGCTGTGACGGTCGTCCTGACCGAGCAAGTCATCGCCCACCTTGAGGCCGAGGACGGTGGAGACACTGCAGCCGGCATGTCCGGTCATGAACAGATCATAGGGACTTTCGTGCGGATTGGGATAACCCATCAGTCCGCCGCGCGTGCGGATGGAATCGAATTGTTTGTATCGTCCAGTTATGAGCTTGTGCGGATATATCTGATGTCCCGTATCCCAAATGAGGCGATCGCGGCTGAAATCGAACGTCAGATGCAAGGCCAGGCACAGCTCGATCACGCCGAGATTGCTGGCGAAGTGGGCCGGCCGAATACTCAGGACGCGCACCATCTCGTCGCGCATCTCTTGGGCGAGGTCGAGCAGCTGAGCATCGTTTAGCTTGTGCAAGTCGGCCGGCGCGTTAATTTGCGGCAACAGAGGGGTCATAGCGTAAGTCCTTAATCCATTCTTAGGTGGTTAGGTGGTTGGGTGGTTGGGTGGTTGGGTGGCTATTTAGAACCACCCAACCACCCAACCACCCAACCACCTCAGATCAGCATCCTTCACCGATCGCGTTCCAAAACATAGGAGACCAGCGCCCGCAGGCGGTCGGCGGGGTCTCCCAGCGGTTGCAGTCGTTCGCACGCCTCGCGGCCCAACCGTTCGGCGCGGTGCCGGCTCTCGGCAACGCCGAGAAAACCGGGATAAGTCAGCTTGCCGCGGGCCGCGTCTTTGCCGACGCGCTTGCCCGTCTGCTCGGCGTCGCCTTCGACATCGAGCAAATCATCGACAATCTGAAAAGCCAGGCCCAGACAGCGGCCGTAGCCGTCCAGACATTCTAGCAGGGACGCGGGAGGCGGACTTGGGCGTTGAGCGTAGGCCGCCAGCGCTCCCAGACGCAGGCTCGCCTGAATCAGAGCGCCGGTCTTGCGCAGATGCAGCTGTTCCAGCCCCTCGACGGTGGGACAGGCGAGACGCCTGTCACTCTCCTGTTCCCAGGCCAGGTCATCGACCTGTCCGCCGACCATGCCGGCCGCTCCCGCCGCTCGCGCCAGCTCACGGCAACACGCCGCGGCCGTGCGGTCGGGATAGCCCTCGGCCAGCACTCCGAAGGCCAAGGTCAACAGGGCGTCGCCGGCGAGGATGGCCAGCGCCTCGCCGAATTTCTTATGGCAGGTCGGCAGTCCGCGGCGCAAATCATCATCATCCATCGCCGGCAGATCATCGTGGATCAGCGAATAGGCGTGAATCATCTCGACAGCGCAGGCCGCCGGCCAGGGATCGGTTCCTCCACACGCTTCGCTGGCCATGACCACAAGGATCGGCCGCAGACGTTTGCCGGGAGCGAGCAGACTGTAGCGCATCGCTTCCAACAGCGAGGCCGGCAGTCCTGCTTGCGGGCGCAACTTCTCCGCCAGGTGCTTCTCGACAAGGGCGCGCTTGTCGCGCAAATAGTCGTCCAGTCGTTCCAACGCTGTTAACCCGCCCCCACGTCCTGCCAGGGGAATCCGCAAGCGAACCCGCATGGCCTGTCCTGGCCTTATCCTTCATAATAGGAACCGTGGGAGGATGATACCATTAACGACGGGGTTCAGGCAATGGCAGGGATTAGGGTTTAGGGTTTGGGGTTTAGGATTTAGGGTAAGAAGGGGCGGAATGAAGCAACTCGGCCGTTGTTCTTCACCCTAAACCCTAAACCCCAAACCCTAAACCCTGGAAGGGGGTGCAACATGGACATTCTGGCCGCGTTGCAGGTGTACAAGGAACTGGCCGACTGGTACGAACGGCAGGGGCAGGCGGCGATGCGCGATCGCTTCTTGATCCTGGCGGCGGAGTCGGCGTTCTCGGCGGGCAATCGCGAAGAAGCCGAACGCCTGCGGCAACGGCTGTTGCAGGGCAATCCCCATCATATGCTCAAGCCGTTCAGCTCGTTCGCGCAGGCGCTACAATCCACGAATATTCAGATTTACATCCACGATTTGCAGGCCAACTATCCGCCCGACACGGCAGAAGCGCTCTTGAGGGATTTACGCAGCGGCACTTCTCCGACAGCACCGGCCGCCACGGGAGGGGAAGATACCTTGAGCGCGGCCCCGCCGCCATCCCCGCTCGTCGAGATCCGCGACGATGCCACGCTGCGGCTGGAGGCGCCAATGGAGCCG
This sequence comes from Gemmataceae bacterium, assembly GCA_035653735.1. Taxonomy (GTDB): domain Bacteria; phylum Planctomycetota; class Planctomycetia; order Gemmatales; family Gemmataceae; genus JAJPHU01. The sequence continues at coordinate 40,850 of DASRBG010000164.1, read as the reverse complement.
GAGCCGCTCAAAGTTTATCCGCTGCGTGAAGAGCCGCCGCCGGCTCGCCCCAAACCCACGGTCAAACCGACGCATGTGGATCGCCCCGCCCCGCGCAAATCCACGAAGACGCCGGCCGTCAATCCGCCGCAGCGCCCTTCTCCGCGTCTGGGACCGATACTGCCGCGCTCTGCCGCGCCGCTTTCTGATCCCGCACTGCCGCCCGAACCCACTGCGCCGCCCGGGGCTTGGCTGCCCCTCGTCCTCTTCGGCATGACCGTGACGGCCGGCATTGTCCTGGCTTTCTACACGCTGGCTCGGCCGTTCTTGCAGCTGTAATCCGAGCCGCGCACGCAGCGCAGCGGAGTAAGCGGCTGCCCCCAAGAAACCGCTTACTCCGCTGCGCTGCGTGCGCGGCTCGGACTATTCCTGTGTATTTGCCATCGCCTTGGCTTGGACACTCCGGCTGCTTCTAGTCGGGATGGGCTGCGGCGTGAGATCGGGAGCGGGTTTAACGATGGTGGCAGCGGCCGGGTCGATGGCTGGCGCCTCTTTGCGGAAAAAGAACACCGCCACCACGATTACCAAACTGACGCCAACAACCAGGCCGAACTTGGCATCCTTGGGCATGACCAACAACTCCAGGAACCGAGCAAAGCGAGAGGCACTCTACTATCCCCTCTAACCACGGCGGATGCCGCTCGCCTTCACGAAAAATGAGAGATTTCTCTCGGTCAGACATGGAAAATCCAATGCGGAAAGCATTCTGCACCGGAGGGAGTGGCTTATTTCTTGACGGGTTCTTCGCGGCGCACCATGGGGCCGCCGCAGCATTCGCAGGTGTTCTTCTCGTTTCGGCGAATGGAGCAAACTTCGCACCAATAATAGATCTCGTGCAATTCGCCCTTGAGGTAGCTGTGGACCGCCGTCACCTGCAAAAGCTGGCTCTTGGGAAACACCCGACCCGTCAGCCGCATGGGCCGATTGAGCAGCTCGCGATCCTGGAAGAACATTCGCGAACCGCTGTCTTTGACGAGCGGATAGATTTTGCCGTCCTCGCCGGCCAGAGCAAGCCAGTAGGGCGCCGCATCCGCATCCAGCTGCGCGCCGGCCTTGTTCAACAGATCAGCCAGCGGCGCCACCTTGCCCTTATAATGCTCGATCTTCGCTGACGGCGACTTGTCACCAGCACTATTCACCCGCCCGCAGCGCAAGCAAGGGAGAAAAGCGACGGCGCAAGCGAGAACCAGAGTCAGACGACGAAATCGACGGGTCATGGCTTCGCTCCGAAAGGCGGCGAGCGGGGTCGCGTTAGCGCCCCGAGAGAAGAACTCGGGGCGCTAACGCGACCCCGCTCGCCTAAATATCCTTCCACAACTCCGATTCTTGCCGTTTCGCCGAGCGGCCTCGCTTCTTGGCCGGCGGCGCCTCGCTCTCCTCCAGTCCGGCTTGGTCCTCGCGCTGTCGGCGACGCAGGTGCATCCGGATCGGCACGTCGTTGAAGTGCAGTTGATCGCGGATCGTCTTGAGGAGATAACGCTGGTATGTGTTGTCAAACAGTTCTGGACCGTTGGTGAACAGCACGATGGTTGGCGGGTTGGCGCCAACCTGGGTGGCGTAATAGACCTTGGGCCGGCGATTCTGGCGCAAGGGCGGCGGCGAGGCTTCCAGCGCCTGGCGCAGCACGCGGTTGAGGTCGCCAGTGCTGATGCGGGCGCTGGCTTGCTTGTGCAGGTGCTGCGCCAGGTTCAACACCGCATGGACATTCTTGCCTGACTTGGCCGTGATGAAGGCGATGGGCACGAAATCGAGGCTCGGAAACGTCGCGCGAATGTATTTACCCATCTTGCCCGTCGGCATGGGCGTCATCAGGTCCCACTTATTGACCACGAAGATGGCCGGCTTGCTTTGCTCCAGGATGTATTCGGCCAGCTGCTTGTCCACCTTGCTTATGCGCTGGGCGGCGTCGAGGAACAACAGCACCACGTCGGCCCGGCGAATGGAGCGCTCGGCGCGGGCGAGGCTGTAAAACTCGATGTCGTTTTGCAGACTTTTCTTTTTGCGCACGCCGGCGGTATCGATGGCCAAAAAAGTCAGGCCGTCGCGCTCGAAGCGGACATCGATGCTGTCGCGTGTCGTACCCGGCACTTCGCTGACGATGACGCGCTCGCTTTGGGCCAGGCTGTTGATGAACGTGCTTTTGCCGGTATTGCGCCGGCCGACAATGGCCAGCTTCAAAGCCACATCCGGTGGGACCGGCGTCTCGCCGGTCGTTTCTTCTAACTTTTCCTGGATCAGATGCAGCAGCTCGGCACGATTGCGATTTTGCTGGGCGCTGACGCAGACGACTTTGCCGAAGCCGAGCCGATAAAACTCGGCCGCTTGTGGATCGAGCGCCTCGGTATCGCACTTATTGGCCACGCACACAATAGGCTTCTGGGTGTGGCGCAGCCGCTCGGCGACTTCTTCATCCAGTCCGAGAATGCCGGCCCGCCCATCAACGACAAAGAGAATGACCTGGGCCTGATCGATGGCCATCGCGATCTGCCGTTCGATGTGTTCGGTCAAATTGTCCACGTCGGCGACGCCGATGCCGCCGGTATCCACCAGTTCGACGTGGCGCGAATCGATGGGTACAAGCGTGGAAACGCGGTCGCGGGTCACGCCGGCGGTCGGATCGACGATGGCGATGCGCCGGCCCGCCAGCCAGTTGAACAGCGAGGATTTGCCCACATTCGGGCGGCCAACGATCGCTACTACAGGTAGAGTCACAGCCCTCTCCGCTAAGTGTTGACAGTTATTGTGTCAGACGGAGAAGGCAACGCCAACCCTGACAGGGTGTTCGTTTGTCCGAGCCGCGCACGCAGCGCAGCGGAGTAAGCGGCTTCTTGCGGCGGCCGCTTACTCCGCTGCGCTGCGTGCGCGGCTCGGATTGCCAACGCATTTTGGAAGGAGCATATGATATGTGCTGAGAGAACATGATCTCGATGGCACGGAATCCTTCATTCCGGACCAGCGGGCGAATGGATTGATGACTAGCGCTCGCAGACTCCACGAAACCGCGTTGATCATCCCTAACAAATCGATGCCATGCAATTTGCAAGCTCTATCGGGCTTATTGCATGGAAGCACCGCCCTCCTTCCCTTCCCCCACGATGCGGAAATCGTTCAATACCAGCGGGTTGAGGAATTGAGCCTCGCCGGCGCGAGAATTGCTTTTCCCCTCGCATTGCGATTTGTCGGATCCCCTACTGCAAGGATTATTATGAACCTCACGATTTGGCTGCCGGCGATGTTCCTGCTCGGACTCGCCACGCTGGGGCTAATGTTCGCCTTCCTGGCTGGCTGCGAGAAAGTTTAAAGCGAAGGAACCTCCCATGATCTGGCTCACGGTCCTCGTGACGATTTTCCTGTTTGTTTATCTGCTCGCGGCGCTTCTGCGCCCCGAGTGGTTCTAGGGACGAAAGGCAAACCCATGTCGGTTTGGTTGTTGCCCGTGCTCGTTGTCGGTGCCACGGTCGTGTTGGCCATCCCGCTCGGACTGTATCTGGCCTGGATCTTGGATGGGCGTTATCGCCCACCTACCTGGCTGCGCTGGATCGAAGCGCGCGTCGATACGGGGCCACAAAATTGGAAGCAGTACACGCTTTCGCTTCTGTACTTCAACGTGGCGATTTTCATCTTCGCCTTCGCCGTCCTGGCGTTGCAGCCGTATTTGCCGCTCAACCCGGACGGCAAGACGATGCTTTCACCTTCGACGATCTTCAATACGGTTTGTTCCTTTCTGAGCAACACAAACCTGCAACACTATTCGGGGGAGGTCCACCTTTCGTATTTCAGCCAGATATTTGCTATCGGCTGGGACCAATTCGTCACGCCCGCTGTCGGCCTGGCCGCCCTGGTGGCGATCATCCGTGGGCTGCGCGGCGATCCCAACATGGGGAACTTCTACCTCGATCTGTGGCGCGGCGTCGTTTACATCTTTGTCCCCCTCGCTTTGATCTTGGCCCTCCTGCTGATGAATAGTGGAATGCCCATGACGTTCGAGGGAGCTGCCCAGGTCCAGACGGTCGAAGCGGGAGCGATGGGCAAGGAGGACAACGGACAACCGAAGTCTCAGATGGTGTCGCGCGGCCCCACGGCGGCGATTGTGGCCATCAAGCAATTGGGCACCAACGGCGGCGGCTTCTTCGGGGCCAACAGCTGCCATCCGTTCGAGAACCCCACCGCCTGGACGAATTTCCTGGAGTGCATCTCCCTTTTCTTGATACCGATAGCGAGCCTTGTCATGCTCGGCCGGATGCTCAACAATTTCCGGCATGCCGTCGTGATCTTCGGCGTGATGCTGGTCCTTTCCGTTACGACGATTGTTTGGGCTGTGCATTTCGATACGCGGCAGCCCAACCCCGCCCTGACAGGTCAAGCCGAGCGGACCTACCAGATCGCAACCGCGGAAGGCGGCGAGCGGACCATCACGGTGCCCGCCGTCCCCGCGCTGCCGGTCAATCAAGCGCTGGGAAATCTCGAAGGCAAGGAGCTGCGCTTCGGCACTTCGGCCGGGGCTACCTGGGCGGCGCTGACGACCAACACGTCGAACGGGTCGTGCAACGCCATGCACGACAGCCTCAACCCGTTGGCCGGTCTGACGCCGCTCACCGGCATGTGGCTCAATTGCATTTGGGGCGGCGTCGGCGTGGGATTCATCAACTTTTTCATCTACTTGATCGTCGGCGTCTTCCTGGCGGGACTGATGGTGGGTCGGACGCCGGAGTATCTCGGCAAAAAAGTGGAAGCCCGCGAGATGAAGCTGGCCATGCTGGCGCTCTTGATCCACCCGTTGATGATTCTCTTCCCCACCGGTCTGTTCGCCGCGCTCGATTGGGGAACGAAATCGACCAACAACCCCGGCCCACACGGATTCTCCGAGATCCTCTACGAGTTCACCTCGGCTTCCGCCAACAACGGTTCGGGCTTTGAAGGACTCGGCGACACCTACGGCTTCAACAAGGCGGAGGAGAACCCTTCCGCGCCGGCCCCCTACGCCGTCTATTGGGACATTGCTTGCGGCCTGGTGATGTTGATCAGCCGTTTTGTTCCGATCATCGCGCCGATTGCCATTGCCGCGAGCCTGGCGGCCAAGAAGCCCACGCCGTTCACGGCCGGGACGATGCGCACGGATACCCTCACGTTCGGCTTCGTTCTGTTGGGGACGATCTTGCTGGTCGGCGCCCTGCTGTTCATGCCGGCCGCTGTCCTCGGGCCGGCGGCGGAACATTTGGGGCCGATCCCGTTTGGACAATAAAACGAGCCGGCGAGCGGGGTCGCGTAAGCGCCCCGAGAGGAAGAACTCGGGGCGCTTACGCGACCCCGCTCGCCGGCGATGGAGTTGAATCAATATGTCGCAAACTATGACCACCCCTTCCCCGACGGCTCCTTCGCCCGCGGACCTGAAGATGGTCCGCCGGCTCAGCCGCCGCCAAGGACTGTTCGCGCCGGACTTGCTCAAGACCGCCCTGGTGCAGTCGTTTGTCATGCTGCGCCCGGACATCCAGTGGAAGAACCCCGTGATGTTCGTGGTCGAGATCGGCACCGTCCTGTCGATCCTCTACACCTTCGCCATCGGGTTCGGCTACCCCAGCGCGGCATCGCTGGGCTATCTGATCGCGCTGGACATTTGGTTGTTTCTGACTGTGGTGTTCGCCAATTTCGCTTCGGCGTTGGCCGAGGCGCGCGGCAAGGCCCAGGCCGACGCCTTACGCAAGACGCGCCAGGAAACGCCCGCTTATCGACTCCAGCGCCGCGAGGACGCTCAGCGCGTACTGCACGAGCTGGAAGTGCAAGCGGCGATGCCGGGGGCGAACGGCAACGCGCATGAGCTGCTCGAAGAGGCCGTGTCCACGCGCCTGAACGAAGGCGATTTGGTGGTGGTGCAGGCGGGCCAGGTCATCCCCGGCGACGGTGAGATCCTTGCCGGCGTCGCTTCGGTCGATGAGTCGGCCATCACCGGCGAATCGGCCCCGGTCATCCGCGAGGCGGGCGGCGATCGTTCCGGCGTCACCGGGGGCACGCGCGTCTTGTCCGACCGCATCGTCGTGCAAATCACGGCCCGGCCCGGCAAGTCGTTCCTCGATCGCATGATCGCCCTGGTCGAGGGAGCGATCCGCCAGCGGACGCCCAACGAGATTGCCCTGTCGCTGGTTTTGGCCGCGTTCACGCTGATCTTCCTCATCGTCACGGCGGCGCTGTGGCCGATGGCTCGCCACACCGAGCTGTACATGGAGTCGTACCTTGGCGAACAATCGCGCAGCCTGGGCACCGATATTCCGACGCTGGTGGCGCTATTGGTGTGCCTGATCCCGACGACCATCGGAGCGCTGTTGGCGGCCATCGGCATTGCCGGTATGGACCGGGCGCTGCGCGCCAACATCATGGCCAAGAGCGGCAAAGCTGTCGAGGTGGCCGGCGACGTGGACACGCTACTGCTCGACAAGACCGGCACGATCACGATGGGCAATCGCTACGCGACCCGCTTCGTTCCCCTGGGCGAATGGGCGGCCACGGAGGTCGGCCATTTGGCCGCGCTCGCCTCGGCCGCCGATCAAACGCCGGAAGGCAAGAGCATCGTTGATCTCTATCGCCGCACCGGCGATGGGGTAGCTCCGCTTGCCGCCTTGCCGTCGGGCGCGCGCATTATCGAATTCACCGCCCAGACGCGGATGAGCGGCGTCGATCTGCCGGACGGCCGGGTCATTCGCAAAGGCGCCGCCGACGCGATTCTCCGTCACGTTCAACAGCAAGGCGGCACCGCCCCGCCGCGCGTACAAGAACAAGTGGACAATGTGGCCGCCCTGGGCGCGACGCCGCTTCTGGTGAGCGAGGGCAACCGCATCGCCGGCGTGGTGGTCCTGGAGGACATTTTGAAGCCCGGCATCCGCGAGCGCTTCGAGCGGCTGCGCCGCATGGGTCTGCGCACCGTCATGGTCACGGGTGACAATCCGTTGACAGCGAAATACATCGCCGAGAAAGCCGGCGTCGATGACTTCATCGCGCAAGCCACGCCGGAGGCCAAGCTGGCCTACATCCGCAAGGAGCAGCAGGGCGGCAAGCTGGTGGCCATGATGGGCGACGGCACCAACGACGCCCCGGCCCTGGCCCAGGCCGACGTCGGTGTGGCCATGAACAGCGGCACGCAAGCCGCCAAGGAAGCCGGCAACATGGTCGATCTTGACAGCGATCCGACCAAGCTCATCGAAGTCGTCGAGATCGGCAAGCAACTGTTGATGACGCGCGGCGCGTTAACGACGTTTTCGATCGCCAATGACCTGGCCAAATACTTCGCCATCGTGCCGGCGCTGTTTGCCTCAACGCTGCCGTGGCTCAAGGTCATCGACGTGATGAACCTGTACTCGGCGAAATCGGCCATTTTGTCGGCGGTGATCTTCAACGCCATCATTATCCCGTTGTTGATTCCCATCGCCCTCAAGGGGGTCAAGTATCGTCCGGTCGGGGCCGACGCATTGCTGCGCCGCAACCTGCTCATTTGGGGCTTGGGCGGCGTGATCGTGCCGTTTATCGGCATCAAGGCGATTGACATCGTGTTGTCGCTGTTACCGGGCATGGGGTGAAGCGATACCCCTCGTTACCCCTCGTTCCCACGCTCCGCGTGGGAACGCACGTCCGGCCGCTCTGCGGCCTGTCCCGCGAAGACCGCGACGCAGAGCGTCGCACCCATGCGTTCCCACGCGGAGCGTGGGAACGAGAAGAGGTAGGTGATCTCATGAACGCGCATGTCCGCGCGAACCTGTGGCTGCTTGGCTTGACGGTCCTGATCTGCTGCGTGCTGTATCCGCTGGTCTTGTGGGCCATCGGCCAGGGCTTGTTTCCCGATAAGGCATCGGGCAGTTTGATCGTCGAGGACGGCAAGGTGATCGGCTCGCGCTTGATCGCGCAGCCGTTCACCCGACCCGAGTATTTCTGGCCCCGGCCGTCGGCGGTTTCCTATGACGCCGGCGCATCGGGCGGATCGAACCTAAGCGCGAACAATCCGAAGCTGCGCGAGCGCGTCGCGAAGACGCTCGCCGACTATGAGAAATACCCAAGCGATCCCAAAAAGGAAGTGCCGGCCGACCTGGTCATGGCTTCCGGTTCCGGACTCGACCCGCACATCACGCTCCAGAATGCTCTGTATCAGCTCGACCGCGTGGTTGAGGCGTGGGCCGAGAAGACCAAGGCGGACAAGGCCGAGATCCGCCAGGCGATTGAAGAGCTGCTGAATCGCCTGGCGGAGGCCCCGTTTGGCGGTTTGACCGGGGTAAAACTCATCAACGTATTGGAGGTGAATCTGGCTCTGCCGGAAGCGTTGAAGGCAGTTCAGCATCGCGCCACGGGGAAAGGCGGCCGGGCCTAGCCTGGACGCTGGCGGAGGGGCCGGAAGACAGCTGGCTCCCTCCGCCCTCCCCCGGCTTGATGGCGAGAGCGCGATTCGATAGCCGCGAGATCACCAACGTAAGATCAGGTCCGAAGCCGCGAGGAACTGACCGTGCTTGCCCTCAAAGGGCCGTGATTCACCGTTGTAGTCGTAACGCAGCTCCGGACGAATGATGAGGCCTTTGCGCGGCCGAAACTGCACGCCGCCGGTCACAACGCTGTACAGGCCCGGAAAGCCGGTGCGCTGGCCGTTGAAATCGTCGAACGTCTCCACGCGAAGAATGCTGCTCACGTGCTCCGTAAGGTTGAAGCGGAGATATTGGACCGACGAGGCCCAGTGCGCGGTACCGGCGGTCAAGTCCGGCCCCGAGCGGACGATGCCGCCGGGCACGTTGGCCGGCACCCCGGTCTGCCAAGCGTACATCGTTTCGTTGGCGTAGGTGAAGACGGAATTGAAGATGTGCGTGTAGACGATGTCGAAGGCGTTGAAGTTATTGTGGCCGGCCGGCTCCTGGGCGAGGGCGACCGTGGCCGGGTCGAAGGGAGCGCCGGTGTTGAATTTACCGCGGCCGAGCGTCCAGCCAAACTGCACGTTATCACGCTGGTTCGCGGCCGCGTAAGTGATCTTGCCGAACATCCGCGCCTCTTGATACGGCACCAAGTATGTATCGTTGCCGTTGGCCAGAATGAAAATCGTGGACCATTCGGGCGAAAATGTGGTGTAGGCGCCGATGCCCATCAGGGTGAAGGGCGTGTTAAAGAAGGCGTAGGAGCGAGACAAGAGAGGCGTGCTGACCGCTTCCAGGCTCTCGTAGCCCCACGGGTTGTACGTCCGCCCGACGCGAAATTCCGTTCCCCGGAAAAGATTGGGGACGTACGCATTGACATAAAACTGGAGCGGGTCCACGCCGTAGAGGTTCTGCGCGCCCGTGGAATTGTCCAGCTGACTGTTGAACAAGCCGCGGATTAGCGTCCAGCGGTAATCGCTACCAACCAGCACATCCAGGTGAGCGCCAAAGCTCGGGTCGGTCGTGCCGGTTGTGACGATGGGACGTTCCAGTCGGAACCACTGCTGTTGGAGCAAAAAGGTGTTGGCCCGGTCATTGAAAGCCACCGGTAAATTGCTTACCTGCGACGTGCTGGCGGTGTAGGACATTTCGGTCCAGCCGCTAAAGGAGACCCGGTTATCATCGAATAGAGCGCCGAGCCAGGTGCCTTGTAGCTCGCGCATGATCCACCATCGATCCGGCCGTGGCGGCTGGCCGGGCGCGAACGGTGCCGGAACGGTTGGCGGAACGGTAGCAGGAGCAGCGAACGGTGCTGTGATCTCGATCGGCTCGGGTGGTGTCGAGGTCGCTCGCTCCGAAGGCGGGGGCTGCGCGGGTTCGGGCTGGACTTGTTGGTTCGTAGTCGGCAAAGGCGCTTGGGATGTCGCGTTGCCTGCCGATGGATTCTCAGGCTCCGCAGGAACCTGAGCGGACACGGATTGCCCAACGGTCAGGATTATCCCCAGGAGCAAACCTATTAGGTAAGTCCGTCCGGGGGTTTGCTCAGGAGAGAAAAGACGAAGGATCGGCTTCCCGCCGCTTGGCTCGCGCTTCGCTTGCAACCGTGGCTCATCGAGAAAGCAGCCAAGCGTCATGGCAACCTCGGTAAGGAAAAGCGCAAAGAGTTCGTCGCCGCTCTTCCGCGCTCAATCCCCAGGCCGAGACAGCAGCAGGGTTTGGCCCGCCAAGCCTGACAGGAATCGCGAAGACTTTTAAGCGTAATTAAGAGGGTGTGTGTAGCGGAAAGGCGATCAACAATCAAGGCCTTTTGACGAGACGCCGGGGTTGTTCACGGACTTGATCCGGGCAAGTTGACGAGCTTGGGTTAGGAGAATCGACGGGGAAAAGAACATTGGAACGCGCGATCCCGGCATAGTCTTTGCATTTTCATCTCATAGGGACTGAATGATGTAAAGGAGGTGTCCCATGAGATTCGTTTACACGATTCTGGCGGGAGCGATGTTGCTCGGCAGCGTCGCGCCTTCCTGGGGACAGTATCCGTATCGTCCCTATGGCGGTTCGCGTTATCCGCCTATGCCGACGTGGCAGCAGCGTTACCAGCCTCCGGGATATGGCGGCTACCAGCCCCCGGGATATGGTGGCTACCAGCCTCCGGGATACGGCGGCTACCAGCCTCCGGGACAAATGCCGGGAGCGCAGAATGACGGTCGGCATTTGTGGGTTTATGGCAGCCAGGGCGAGGGCAGTTTCCGCGACATGGGTAACGGCAACTGGGTGGAAAGCAACAACACCGGCCAGTTCCAATTCCGCGAGACGGCCCGCACGCCGCAGTACATCGACCTTTTCGACCCTTCCCGCAACGCCTTCGCTCGTCTGACCGACCGGGTCATGTATCAGCATGGCTTGGGCGATCCGATCTGGCATCAGGGCTACATCGGCCAGTGGGAGTGACGACGAGTTACAGCTAAGATGCCAGCCCGCAGCGCCAGCAAGGGCAACCCTTGCTGGCGCTGCGGGCTGGTGCTATTTTTACAGCATGGCCCAGGTGGCGCTGGAGAAGGTCGGCAAGACGTTTCCCGGCGGCGTGGCGGCGCTTCGCGATGTCAGCTTGCGGATCGAGGACGGCGAGTTGCTCGCGCTCGTCGGACCGTCCGGCAGCGGCAAGACCACGCTCCTGCGGCTGATTGCCGGGCTGGAATCGCCGACAACCGGTGTCATCCGCATTGGCAATCGGATCGTCAACGATATGCCGCCCTATCGCCGCGATGTGGCAATGGTCTTTCAGCGCCCGGCCTTGTATCCTCATCTAAGTGTCCGCGACAACCTCGCCTTCGGATTGAACCGGCGGCGCTGGTGGATTGGGGGTGACGGCAAGGCCGCGATCCAGGCTCGCGTCGTGGAGACGGCCCAGCAGTTGGGACTTGCGGACGTGTTGGAGCGCCGGCCGGCCACGTTATCGGGAGGGCAGCAGCAGCGCGTGGCGCTGGGGCGAGCGCTGGTGCGGCAGCCGGCCGTCTTCCTGCTCGATGAGCCGCTCAGCAACCTCGACGCCCAGCTGCGCCTGGAAATGCGCCGCGAGTTGCACTTGCTCCATCGCCGCATTCGGGCCACAATAATCCATGTCACCCACGACCAGGACGAGGCGATGTCACTTGGGGAGCGCGTCGTGGTCCTTGACCGGGGAGTGGTTCGCCAGGTCGATCGTCCGCAAGTGCTGTACGATCGGCCGAGCGATCGATTTGTCGCCGGCTTCCTTGGCTGGCCGCCCATGAACCTTTTGGACGGCGAGCTGATCGAGGTTGATGATCGGTTGAATTTCGGAAACCGGGATGTGTGCCTGGTTTCCGCCAATCGTCCTGATTGGCGGCCCTTCGTGGGCCGGCCGCTGACCCTGGGCATCCGCCCGGAGGACATCCGCCTGGCCGACGGGTCGGGCGACGGACGGTTGGAGATGCAGGTGCGATTCGTGGAACGCCTTGGCCCCGTCCAGCTGGTCACGCTGGCGGCGGCAGGCTGGACAGTGGCGGCGCGGCTGGCCGCCACGCCCCCGATCGAGGAAAGCGCGACGGTTTTCGCCGCCTTCGACTTGATACGGGCGCACCTGTTCGATCCCGCAACCGGCCGGGCTTTGTGCCACGGTCTGGGCGAGCGGGGTCGCGTCAGCGCCCCGAGTATGCCTCTCTCGGGGCGCTGACGCGACCCCGCTCGCCGTGCGAGTGGGACACGTCCCACTTTTTTTGTTTCTAGCGCGCGAGTCACGCATCGGTTTGTCACTGTGAGGAACGACATGAACGGGAAAGAATTGCTGAATGGTGTGGAGCTGCTGCACCGCGAAAAGAACATCTCGCGCGACACCATTTTCGGCGCCATCGAAAAGGCCGTCCGCTTGGCCATCCACAAATGCTACGACGATGAAGAAGGCGTCGCCGTCACCATCGACCGCGTCACGGGCGAAATTCACGCCCAAAAGGGCGAACAATCGCTTTCTCCCGAACAGCTCGGCCGCATCGCCGCCCAGTCCGCCAAGCAGGCCATCATTCAGCTCCTTCGCGAGGAAGAGAGTCAGAATGTCTTCAATCAGTATTCCGCTCAAAAGGGCGATTTGGTGCATGGCACGGTGCAGCGCCTTGAGGGCGGAGCGGCCACGGTGACGATCGGCAAAGTCGAGGCGCTTTTGCCGCGCGGCGAACAGATTCCCGGCGAATCGCATCACATCGGCGAGCGCGTCAAGGCTGTCATTCTCGATGTCCGCAAGGTCGGCCATCGCGTCAAGATTATCCTGTCGCGCACGCACCCCGATTTCGTGCGGCGGCTGTTCGAGAGCGAGATTCCGGAGATCGAGGACCAGACCATCTCCATCAAGGCCGTGGCCCGCGAGGCCGGACATCGCACCAAAGTCGCCGTGTCGTCGATCGATATGAAAGTCGATTGCGTCGGCGCTTGCGTCGGTGTCCGCGGCAGCCGAATCAAGAACATCATCGACGAGTTGGGCGGCGAACGAATTGACATCGTGCGCTGGAACGATTCGTTGCAGGTGTTGATCCCCAACGCCTTGCAGCCGGCGCAGATTGAAGACGTGATGCTCTATCCACGCCTGGGGCGGGCCATCGTGCTGGTCAAGGAAGATCAGCTGTCGCTGGCGATCGGGCGCCGCGGCCAAAATGTCCGCCTGGCCAGCAAGCTGGTCGGCTGGGACATCGAGATCATGACGCACGAGGAGCTGAACACCAGCATTGAGAGAGCAGAAGGCAGCTTCCTGGAGATCCCCGGCGTGACGCCGGAAATGGTCGAGGCGTTTATCGAGGAAGGTTTCCTGTCGTACACAGACCTGACATTCGTGGAACCGGCGGAGCTAGGCGAATTGGGCGGCGTCTCGGAGGATGTGGCGGAAGAGATTATCGCCTATGCCGAGGAGAAAGCGGAGGAGCAGGAAGAGGAAGCTCGAACGGCCAAGCCGGAAGCGCCACCGGCCGCGGCGCCGCAGTCCGCGGCAGCCAAGGCCGCCAAGCTGTTGGGTCCGATCGGCGAGGAAGCCCCCGCCGCCGCTCCGTCCGAAGCCAAGCAGACTTTCGAGAGCCTGTTTGGTCCAGCGGAAGAAGCGCCGCCGGTTAGTCCGGTTGAGGAAACAGGCCCAGCGCCCGAAGCGGTCCAGGAAGCTCAGCCGACGGAGGCAGAGCCGGAACCTCAGGTGGTCCAGGAAGCCGCTCCCGAGCAACCTGAACAGCCGAATAGTGAACATCATGCCACTACGCCGGCCGATTCGGAGCCGGCGGAGTGATCCTTTTGGCCGGATGAGGTGTCGATTAATCCGTACACGAGTGGGCGAACGGCCGGCGTCAGCCGGCTGGTGAGGCCAACCAGCCGGCTGACGCGGCCGTTCGCCGGGAACTCCGAGAAACCGCAATTGAAGCAATACAAGAATCGGGTAAAATATAGGAACAGAACCCGGTAGTCACGGCGGGTGAGGACGGTAAGCCCGGAGGATAGGACAAGGATGTCAACGTAACGCTCCATCCATATCCATTCGCTGCCGCCGCCTGGCATGCGATGGCGAAAACCGTAGGGGGAGTGGGTATGCCAAATTAGTCAGCACAGGGAGTTCCGCTTGCACCTTAAAGAGAAAGTTCGCATTTTCGCTCTGGCGCGCGAGCTGGGCATGGAGAGCAAGGACCTTGTTGCTCTTTGCCGCCAGAACGGTATTGATGTCAAAAGCCAGCTCAGTACCATTGAACCGGAGGTGCGCGATCAAGTCGTGCAGCTCGTGCAGAAGAAGGGGAGCGGTTCGGCGTCCGCGCCGCATCGACCCGCCCCGACCCTGCCTCCGGTAGATCGCAAGATCCCCGTTTTAGAAACCAAACCGCGTCCCGCTCCCGAGTTGGGGCGGATGCCGCACAAGCCGGCTGCGCCGGCAGAAACGACCGGCAAGACAACGGTGCCTCCGGTCCCCCCTGGTCCCACGGGAACCCCTGTGCCTGCTCCTCCGACGATCTCTCCTCCCGCAGCCAAAAGTGCTGAAGCCGCGGCACCTGTACCGCCGACGCGGCCACCGGTCGCTCCGCCGGAAAAGACGGCTCCGCCCGCAGCGGCCGCCAAGCCGGCCGAACCGCCGGTACATCCCAAAGCCGAACAAGCTCCGCCGCCGCCTCCGGTTGCTCCGCCGCGGGCGGAAACCCCGCCTCCGCCGGAGGCTCCCCGCGTACCACCCAAGCCGGCGGTGACGGACACCCGCGTCCGCGACCTGGGCGGCAATCGGCCCGCGCCCGGCCAGCGGCGGCCTCAGGATCGACGCTCGGGTCCACGGCCTATCATGCCCGTCGCGCCGCCTCCCTTGAAGCAAAAAGCCGCGCCGCCTCCCCCGAAAAAAGCAGCGCCGAGCGGTCCCAAGAAACTCGCCGAGATTCCGGCCGAGTTGATGAATCCAAGCGGCGGCAAACCGATTGATATTCATGACATCCATCGCGCCCTGCAGCAGCAGACGCCCGGCAAACCCACCGTCGTCGCGCCCGAGGAGTTCGAGGACGAGGAGGAGGTGAGCAAGGGCGGGGCCAAGAAGCCGCATCGCCGCGGCGTGCCCGGCGTGGCCGGACGCGATGAACGCCATAAAGTTCGCAGCGAACGCCAGATGGCTCGCAAAAAGGGCATGGAAGTGCCCGATCCCAAGCGCGGCGGCGTCGCCCTGCTTGAGGAAGAGACTGAAACCCATCGCAAACGCCGTCCCGGGTTTCGGCCCAAGATCATCAAACCTACCATGCCCCGGAAGGGCAAGGTTCCCGTGCAGCTCCCCATTACCGTGCGCGCCCTGTCCGAGGCGATCGGCGTCCGCTCCACCGATCTCATCAGTAAATTGATGAGCCAAGGCTTTCTTGTCACCATCAACGCCGTCCTTGAACCGGAGATCGCCGAAACGATCGCTCTGGAGTTCGGCTGCGAGCTGGATGTCAAGAAGCAGGCCGACGCCGAAGAACAGATGTTGGCCGAGACCCAGAAACCGGACAATCCGGAGGATCTCGTGCCGCGAGCGCCGATCGTGACCATCATGGGGCACGTCGATCACGGCAAGACATCGCTACTAGACCGCATCCGCCACAGCAACGTGACGGCCACGGAGGCCGGCGGCATCACGCAGGTCATTCGCGCCTGGCGCGTCGAGCACGACGGCAAGCCGATCACCTTCCTCGACACGCCCGGTCACGAGGCGTTCACCAAGATGCGCGCCCGCGGCGCTCACGTCACCGACATCGCGGTGATCGTCGTCGCCGCCGATGACGGTGTGATGCCGCAGACCGAAGAGGCCATCAACCACGCCAAGGCCGCCGGTGTCTCCATCGTCGTCGCCATCAACAAAGTGGACCTGCCCAACGCCAATCTCCGCAAGACGGAGCAACAGCTGTACGGCCTGGGACTGATTCCCGATAACATGGGCGGCGAAGTGCCGTTCGTGCAAACGAGCGCCGCCACCGGCAAGGGCATCGACGAGTTGTTGGAGACACTGTCGGTGGTGGCCGAGTTGAAGGAACTCAAGGCCAATCCGAACAAGGCGGGCAGCGGCACCTGTCTGGAAGCCTTCGTCAGCGAGGAAGAAGGCGTTCTCGCCACCTTGCTGGTGCGCGACGGCACACTCAAGAAGGGCGACGTGCTCGTGTGCGGACCCAGCTTCGGCCGCGTCCGCGCCATGTACGACGATCAGGGCCGGCTCATCGAGGAAGCCGGGCCGAGCGTGCCGGTACGCATCACCGGCATGGACGAGGCCCCCAACGCCGACGATCCGTTCATGGTCGTTCCCGAATTGACGATGGCCCACGAGATCGCCGAGAAGCGCCGCGAGAAGCTGCGCGAGGCCAACGTCACCCGCCGCGAGGTGATGCGGCTGGAAGACATCAACCACGCCAAGATCGCCGAATTGAAGGTCATCCTGAAGGCCGACTTCCGCGGCTCGATCGAAGCCATCCGCAAGGAATTGGAGAAGCTGCATCACGAAGAGGTGCGTGTCCGCATCCTGCACGCGGCCATCGGCGGCATCACCGAAAGCGACGTGCAGCTGGCCCTGACCTCGCCGCAGGACACCCTCATCGTCGGCTTCAACGCGGTGCCCGACGACCGCGCCCTGATCCTCGCCGAGGAGCGCGGCGTGAAGATACGGCAATACAATATTATTTACCAGCTGACCGACGACATTCGCGCCGCCCTGGAAGGCAAGCTCAAGCCGCGCGAGGAGATCGTGCATCTGGGCCGCGCCGTCGTCCGCGAGACGTTCAAGATCAGCCGCGTCGGCACCATCGCCGGCTGTTACGTCACCCAGGGCACCATCGAACGTTCCTCCAAAGTGCGCGTCATTCGCGGCGGTGTTGTCGTCTATCCGCCGGCGGATCGCACGGTTGGCCTGGAATCGCTCAAACGCTTCAAGGAGGACGTCCGCGAAGTGCGCGAAGGCTTCGAGTGCGGTCTCAAAGTCGCCGGCTACGATGACATCAAGGTGGACGATGTCATCGAGGCGTACCGCATCGAGCAGGTGCAGCGAACACTCTCGTGACAAGGTGACAGGGTGACAAGGTGAAGGGGTGACAAGGTGACAGAAAAGACGGCAACAGTGACCATGCAGCAATCGGTTCGTTGTTTTTTCACCCTGTCACCCTTTCACCTTGTCACCTTGTCATGATTGTCGGTTCCCTCCGTGTGCGGCTGTTGGTGCGGGAGTCGCGCACCTTGAAGGACAAGCGCCAGGTGGTACAAAGCATCAAGGACCGCCTGCGCAACGATTTCAACGTGTCCGTGGCCGAGGTGGAGGCGCAGGACCATCGCCAGCTCGTGGTATTGGGACTGGCAATGGTCGGTAACGAGGCGAAGCACGTTCGCTCGACTTTCGAGCAGATCCTCGCCGCCCTGCGCCGGCATCCCGTGGCGGAATTTCTCGATTTCGAGATGGAAGTATAGCACCATGAAAACCCACCGTCTGGCCCGTGTCGCGGAAGCCATTCGCGAGGTGGCCAGCGAGACCATCCTGTTTGAGCTGCGCGATCCACGCGTGAAGTTGGTGACCGTGACCCGCGCCGAGGTGTCCGGCGACTTGCAACACGCCAAGGTGTACGTCTCGGTCATGGGCACGGAAAAGGAGCAGCAGTTGACCCTTCGCGGCCTGCGTCATGCCGCCGGGTTCGTCCAGTCGAAGCTCGCTCGCCGCTTGCAGACGCGCTTCACCCCGACCCTGCACTTCGTGCTCGACCAGGGCGTGAAGAACAGCATTGAAATGACGCGCTTGATTAACGAGGCCCTGGCCGAATCGGCGCCGCCGCCGGCCGAGCCGAACGCTACCGACTCGCCGGCGTCCGCCCCTCCCGAAGGAACGGCGGAAGGCGACGCCGAGGAACCCCCCGGCGAACGGCCGGCGTAAGCCGGCTGGTGCAGGCTCATACCAGCCGGCTTACGCCGGCCGTTCGCCATCCCATTCAAGGAGTGATTGACGTACCCATGGCGACCACCATTAATAAACAGCGGTTGCTCACCCACCTTTTCACCGCCGCCAAGAAGGCCGTCGAGGTGGATGAGGAAGAACGCCCGGTGTTGCAGCAGTTTATCTACGGTCTCTGCCGCGAGAACGCCACGCGCGAACAGGCCGATGAGGCGTATCGTTACCTGTGCGAGAAGTTCTTCGATTGGAACGAGATCCGCGTCAGCTCGCTCCGCGAGCTGGAGGAAGCTTTCGCCGGCATGTGCGACTCGGAAATGCGAGCGCAACGGCTCATCTCGTTCTTGCAAGAAGTCTTCGAGATCCACTTTTCTTTCGATCTGGACAAGCTGCAAAAGGAAGGTGTGAAGCAGGCGGCCAAGAAGCTCGCACGTTACCAGGCGGCCAATGATTATATCGTCTCCTGGGTGATGCAGCGCTCGCTGGGCGGACATGCCATCCCCGTGGACCCGCCGACTTTGCGTTGCTCCGCTCGTTTGGGGCTGATCGAGAACGAACAGGACGAGACCGAAGCCCGCGCCAGCCTGGAGCATCTCATTCCCAAGGCCAAGGGCGCTCTGTTCACCGATGGCGTCAGCGTCATTGCCGGCGAGTATTGCTGGGAAGAGCAGCCGCAGTGCTCGGCCTGCCCACTCTCCGCCGACTGCGCCTACGCTCAGGAAAACGGCATCGAGGCGGCGTCCGCCCCGCGGGCGCATCGAGCCAAGCCGCGCTAATTACCAGCCCGCCGGCGAGCGGGGTCGCGTAAGCGCCCCGAGAGAAGAGCACTCGGGGCGCTTACGCGACCCCGCTCGCCGGCGGGCTGGTAAATTGATCGAGAATGCACCATGTCCAAATCCGACGAATCACGTCGTCCCTCCGTGGACGTTGCCGGCACCGCCCAGAAAATCCTCGCCAACATGGAGAAGGTCATCATCGGCAAGCGCCAGCAAATCACGCTGGCGCTGGTGGCCTATTTCTGCGAGGGCCACATCCTCCTCGAAGACGTGCCCGGCGTGGCCAAGACCATGCTCGCCCGCGCCCTGGCCAAGAGCGTGGGCTGCACCTTCAAACGGCTGCAATGCACACCGGACCTGTTGCCGACCGACGTGACCGGCGTTTCGATCTTCAACCAGAAGTCCGCCGAGTTCGAGTTTCGTCCCGGTCCCATCTTCGCCCAGACGCTGCTGACTGACGAAATCAACCGCACCACGCCGCGCACGCAGTCGGCCCTCCTGGAGGCGATGGCCGAGCGCCGCGTCAGCGTCGATGGCCAAACCTACAACCTCAAGCCGCCATTCCTTGTCATCGCGACGCAGAACCCCGTCGATCATGAGGGCACCTTCCCCCTCCCCGAAGCGCAGCTTGACCGCTTTCTGATCCGCCTCAGCCTCGGCTATCCCTCCATCGACGAAGAGGCGAAGATGCTCCAGCGCATGCAGCACGGCCATCCGATCGACGACCTGAACACAGTCGTCACGGCGGCGGAGGTGCTAGCCTGCCAGGACGCGATCCGCGACATTCACGTCGATGACAAAGTGCGTCGCTATCTCCTCGAAATCGTCCAGGGCACGCGGACACACGACGACATCCAACTGGGCGGCAGTCCACGCGCCTCGATCGCGCTGTTCCGGACGGCGCAGGCATTGGCGGCGATTCAAAATCGCAATTTCGTCATGCCCGACGATGTCAAACGCATGGTGCAGCCGGTGATGGCGCATCGCCTCATCCTGCGACCGGAGAGCCGGCTGCGCAAGGTAACGCCGGCGGCGCTGCTCCACGAAATCGTCAGCGATGTCCGCGTCCCGGTGCCGGCCCACCGCGACGACGACCGACACGACCCGTTCGGCAATGAAAGATAAGGCGAACGGCCGGCGTAAGCCGGCTGGTTCGGGGCGTCACCAGCCGGCTTACGCCGGCCGTTCGCCAGGTAGCGCGTTATGAAGTGGTTTTTGGGCGCACTGTTGTTGTTATTGGCGGCTCTCCTTTTGGAGTCGAGCCTGCTCGCCTATGCCATGTACGTGCTGCTCGGTCTGCTGCTTCTGAGCCGTTGGCTGGCTCGTTCGTGGATTGGCAGCCTGTCGGCCACGCGCACTTGCAAGCAGCTGACCGCCGACATCGGCGATAAAGTGGCGGTACGGCTAACCATCACCAACAGCGGTGGGCTGCCGATTCCCTGGCTGCTCGCCGAGGATCTGCTGCCGAAGTACGCGCTCAACAAGCGTTTCCCCCGCATCAAGATCAAAGGCAAGCGCCTGCAAATCGCCATGCTTCGCGCCGGCGCCGAGTTGGAGATGAAATACCAGATCGAATGCCTGATGCGCGGCTACTTTCAGATCGGCCCCTTGACCTTGGAGAGCGGCGATCTGTTCGGTTTGCATCGCCGCTTCCGCGTCTTGACCGAGCCGGTGTTTTTGCTGGTTTATCCGCGCATCGTGCCGCTCTTGGGCTACGACATCGCCTCGCGCCGGCCGATCGGCGATGTGCGGTTGACGCATCGACTGTACGAAGATCCGACGCGCATCGCCGGCGTGCGTCCCTACGAGGCCGGCGATCCGCTGAACCGCGTTCATTGGCGCGCCACTGCGCGTACCGGCGCTCTGCACAGCAAGGTCCACGAACCTTCGACCTTGTCTGGTGCGACCGTCCTGCTCGACTTCCACCAGGCCGGCTATCCTCAGCAGGGCGAGCCGTTCCGATCCGAGCTGGCCGTGACCACGGCGATATCGCTAGCCAATGCCGTTTACGAAATGGGCCAGCAGATTGGGCTGGCGACGAATGGACGCGATGCCGTCGATCGCATCAAGACCGAAGGTTGGGATACCGATCCGCGCACGCGCCAGGCCGCCCGCGCCACGGCGGCCATGCGCGAGGAAAGCGAACGGCTCCAGCCGCTGCTTGTCGAGACGCGCCGGGGAGTCGAGCAGTTGCAGCGCATCCGCGAGATGCTTGCCCGCGTCGAGCTGACCGACGGATTGACTTTCGCCGAGCTGGTGAGCGAAACGATCAGCCGTCTGCCGCGCGACGCCACCATCCTCGCCGTGCTGCCGGAAGTATCCGTGGAAACCGCGATTTCGCTGGGCAATCTGCGCCGCGCCGGCCTGGCCGTCGCCGTGGTGCTGATTCTCCTTGATGACGCGCCCTTGGAGCGCGCCTATGGCCGGCTCGTCGGCGAGGGCATACGCGATATTCGCCATCTCAAAAGTGAAGCCGAGCTGCCCGAATTGTGCCGCCGGCAGGTCGATCGCTCGTCGCCGTACACGTACATCGTTTCTTAGCCGTCTTTGGCACAGCGATTGCACTCCCCAAGGTGGAGAGAAGTTTGGTCCAAACCAAGGTGCTGCCATGACGATTCTCGATTTTGTGATTCTGTTGGTGGTGGCCGGGATTTGCGGGGCAGTGGGGCAAGCGATTGTCGGCTATTCGCGCGGCGGATGCTTGGCCTCGATCGCACTGGGATTCATCGGCGCCCTGCTTGGCGTGTGGATCGCGCGGGCCATGAATCTCCCGGAGTATTTCGAGCTGATGATCGGCGATCAACCGTTCCCGATCATCTGGTCCATCATCGGTTCCGCTCTGTTCGTCGCTTTGATCTCTTTGATCGCCCGCCGGCCAAGCGGATGGTATGGGCGCGGGTGGTAGTAGAGCCGCGACCGTAAGGGGCGAGCGGGGTTGCGTAAGCGCCCCGAGAAACTTACTTCGTAGGGCGAGCGGGGTTGCGTAAGCGCCCCGAGAGAATTCCTCGGGGCGCTTACGCAACCCCGCTCGCCCCTTACGGTCGCGGCTCTTCATTTATTTGCCCAGCGCTTCGATGCACGTAAGCATGGCCGCGCGCACGTTTTGCACATCTTCGCCGCGCAGCCGCTCCAGCCAGTGCCACTGACATAAGGCTGTCAGCGCCTGCTTCCGCTGCTCGGTTCCCGCGATACGCTCCAGCAGCAGCGGTCGCAGTTCGGCCAAGAGAGAAACCCAGGCGCCGAAGGCCTCATCAAAAGCCGCTTCCAACCGTTCACGCACCATTTGCGTAAGGATCGGGGCCGCTCCGCCGCTGCTGATCGCCAGCACGAAATCGCCGCGGCGGATCGTGGCCGGCAGGAAGAAATCGCCCGATTTCGGCTCAGTGGCGGCGTTTACCCATACGCCGCGCGACCGCGCGTCGGCGACAATGCGAGCGTTCAACTCCGCGGGACCGGCGGCGAACACCAGCGCCGCGCCGTCTAGGTGGTCCGGTGTGTAGGCTTCCGTCCGCCATTCGAGGCGTGGATCGCTCATCTCCGGCGGACGCGGCTCCAGGCAGACCAAGCGCACCCGCCCGCCCGCGGCCAACACCGCCGACGCCTTGCGCCGCCCGACTGCCCCGCCGCCGCCGACCACCGCCAGGCGATCCGTCATATCGAGAAGAATGGGAAACATTGGCATTCGATTATTTTATCCTCGGGCACCTCTCCGCGTCGCGTCCGGTGCCCACGTCACCGAGCGAGTCGGGCCGCAGAGCGGCCGGACGTGCGTTCCCACGCGGAGCGTGGGAACGAGCGGGTAGCGACGCTCCGTGTCGCGTCTTGTCCTTTCGCGGGACGAAAAATCCCTCTTGTATCTTTCCGTCAACTGTATTAAGAGTCTTCCTACAGTTGAACCCCGGAGTCATGCAGGGAGGCATGAAGTGATGGGTTTTCATATCAGCACGGCCAGTCGAGCGCCCATCTATCAACAGCTGGCCCAGCAGATCCGCGAAGCGATCGCGCGCGGCGAGCTGCAACCGGACGCGGGTCTCCCGTCCGTGCGGCAGCTGTCGCGCGAGTTGGTCATCAATCCCAACACCGTCGCCCGCGCCTACACCGAGCTGGAACGTGAAGGACTGCTTGTCAGCCGGCCCGGCCGCGGCATCTATGTCGCCCAGCCGCGCAACGATCTCACGCGTGCGGCACGCGATCGCCGGCTGATCGAACAGCTCGATCGCTGGCTCACGGAAGCGGTGCATCTCGGCTATTCCGCCGAGGAAGTACGACGGCTGGTAGCCCAACGGGTCCGGGAATTTCACTGGCAAACCGAAGACGCGGCGTAAAAGGAGGAGCGAAGGGTCATGGACGATGCTATCCGAACGACGCGGCTGACCAAGTATTATGGCGGCCGAAAGGTCGTGGATCATCTCGATCTGCGAATCCCACGAGGGACCGTTTACGGACTGCTCGGCCGCAACGGCGCCGGCAAGTCCACCACGCTAAAAATGCTCACCGGCATGGTGCGCCCCGATTACGGACGCATCGAATTGCTCGGCGAGGATGTCGAAACGCTCGCGCCATCGACGCGCGCCCGCATCGCCTATCTGGCCGAGGGCCATCCACTCTATACCGGCATGACCATCGCTCAAGCCGTCGCCTTCACGACCTCTTTTTATCCCAATGCGGATCGCAAATTCGTCAATCAGATTCTCGATCATTTCGCCCTGTCGCCCAAGGCGAAGATTGGCCGGTTGTCGAAGGGGCAGCGCGCCCAGGTGTCGCTGGCTCTCGCCCTCGCGCCGGACCCGGAGCTGTTGATCCTCGACGATCCGACGCTCGGACTCGATACCAACGTCCGCCGCGATTTTCTCGAATCGATGATCCAGATCATCCAGCGCCGCGGCCGGACGATCCTGTTCAGCTCGCACGTTCTGGGCGATGTGGAGCGCGTGGCCGACCGCGTCGGCGTCATGATCGACGGCGTTCTGCGCGTCGATTGCCCGGCGGAGCAATTCAAGTCGTCGGTGCGCAAGGTGGTGGCCGAGTTTGGCTACGAGCCGCCGGAGGTGCCGCCGTGTCCGGGACTCTTGAGCGACTGGCGCGCCGGCACGCGGCGCGAGCTGGTGTTTATCGGCTACGGCCCGCGGCAACGCGCCACTGTCGAAGCGTTGTCACCCGATCGCGTCGAGGTCATCGAAATGAATCTCGAAGATGCGTTCATCGAATACACGCGCGGCCCCCGTCGGCCGCTGCCGATTTTCTCTCAAAACCAGGGCGAATATCAAGGAGGACAGGCCGATGAAGGCATTGGCGCTCAAGGAGCTGCGTGAGGTGCTCGGCATCGCGGCCATCGCGCTGGGGTGCTACCTGGCGCTGGCGATCAACGCGATGGGAGCGAGGGTGTTCGACTGGGTGCCGGGCATGCCGGCCGGCACGCATGGGGTACCGTTCGTCCACGGCGAATTCACCACGGTTTTCATGTTCATTTCGGTACTGTTCGCCGTGGCACTGGGTTTTCGACAATCCGCCTGGGAGTCGGCGCGCGGGACGTTCCTATTTCTGCTACATCGGCCGTTGCGGCGAGAGGCGATTTTCCTCATCAAGCTGACGATGGGGATAGGCTTGCTGCTCGTCTGCGCCAGCGTCCCGATCGTCGTTTACGGCCTATGGGCGGCTGTTCCTGGCAATCACGCAAGTCCATTCGAGTGGTCGATGACTGCATCGACGTGGCGGTTCACGTTCCTATTGCCGCTGTTGTACTTGGGTGCGTTCCTGAGCGGGGTTCGTCCGGCACGCTGGTTCGGCACCCGACTGCTGCCGCTTATGGCTACCATCCTCATTCTTGTACTGCTGAACGTCATGCCGTGGTGGTGGGCTATCGGATTCCCATTGACGCTGTTGCTGTACGGTTTGCTGGCGGTCAACGTCTGTTTCGTGGGCCAGGTACGAGATTATGCCTGAACGAAAGGATTCGAACATGCAGATAAAAGGACTTGTTCACTATCTGGTATTGGCAGGCATGCTGGCTATCGGCTTCCTCGTCGTCTGGGGATTGATCGCCTTCTGGGCGGTGCAGGTTGGCACGCATGTTGTGGCCGGGATTTCTCCCCACTCGGTGATGATTCGAGTCAGGTCCGTATTGTTTTTTTTGCCCGACGGCACCCCGGTAATCGGCTATCAGGAAAGCGACCGACACCGGGTATTGCGCGACTTGCAAGGCAGCCCTGTCGCGGAGCCGGATGGCGTGCGTCCCTTCCTCACTCACGCGACCTTGCCCGCAAAGCCAGTTACTCCCTCCTTAGAGGACGAACTCTCTTGGGACCAGCGAATTAACTCGTTCGCCGACGGCCGTGTACCACACGGTTTCTGGTATTTCGTTACCGACGGCAGGCGCGACGGCAGCGGCTACTTCGTGGGTTACGACAGCGAAAATCGTAGCTGTCTCGGCTATTTGGGGTTGGGAGGATTCAAGGAAAGCCCGCTGCCGAACGAGGAACGTATCCCGTTCGCCGGCCCTGCTTCCGGACCCCAGGCCGGTTTACAGGGACGTCTGCTCTGCAATCAGACGGGATTCGCGAGTCACCCGCATTTCAACAACGCGGGCCGTGCAGGAAAAGGCTCCGTTTCCTCCTGGGACGTTTACGTCCATAGTCGAGATGGCAAGTTATATCATGCCGATCTTCAAAAGCGCACCATTCATGTCGCTTTTGACCGTTCACCCTTCATCTCGGCAGCGTTGACCGCTGGCGTCTTTGATGCGGTCCACGGTTTACCCTATCGACCCGCGGTTCGCACGGCGGACGCCGTTCTGGTGCTCGATGAACACGGAGGAATGCTCAAGCGCTTTCCCATCCCGGCTTCTCTGCGCGAACGGGACATTAATTTCGCCGAGACCAGCACGGGCGGGGCGGTCATGTACGCAGAGACCCCGGAGGATCTTTTCACCTCGGAGGTGGAATATCACATCTGCCGCCTGGATTCCGAGGGCCGCTCCTGGGAGGCGACGACGGTTTTGCCATTTCTGGATAGCGACCGATTTATCCTGACGGCAGCGGGGTTCGTGATACCCTCTCCTCTCGGCCTGGCCGGCACGGTGGGGACTCTGCGAACATGGATGCTGTTAGATTTCGGCTTGGCGACCACTTACCCCGAAGCCCTTGGCCAAGCGCTGACGGAGTTTCGCTCTGCTTTCGCCATCGCCCAGCTCCTCGCCTTCGGCTTCGCGGTGCTGTGCTATCGCCGGCAAGTGCGCTACGGAGCCAGCCGGGCCGAGCGCATCATCTGGCCGCTATTCGTGCTGGTGTTGGGGCTGCCGGGATGGATCGGCTATCGCTTTGGCCGCTCGTGGCCGGTGTTGGAGACGTGCCCCGAGTGCTTTGTCAATGTGCCGCGCGATCGGGAGCATTGCGTTCGCTGCACGAATGATTTCCCGCGCCCGGCGCTCAAGGGGACCGAAGTGTTCGCGTAAGGCATCTGGTGAGCGGGGTCGCGTAAGCGCCCCGAGAGTTTCCGCACTCGGGGCGCTTACGCGACCCCGCTCGCCGCCGGCTAGGCAGGCTCAATGCGTTCATCGTCGCTATCTTCGTAGCGCTGCCGAGAGCGACGAGGCCGGAAATGTTCTTGGTAATCTGCCGGTTGAGCTTCGAGCGCGTGATTCTCGCGATACTGAAGCACGGCTTCGACAAACAAAGGAGAAACGCGCTTGAGAATCAGTCGAGACCGCGTGGCATTGGCAGGATGAATCGCCGTGACCTGACTAATGGGGATGGAGACGAGCCAACCCATGAATAACACGACCGTGCCGATGCAAAGCGATCCAAAGAGGGTACTTTCTTTTGACTTGTCGACTTGCCCCGACAGCAAAAAGGCGAGGACGAAACCCCCAACAATGAGAGCAAGCACCACGACGAGCGAACCCCAGACGAACAGACTGCGAACGAGAAAGTAATTCTTGTGCCGCGGACAGAAGAGCGTGTAGCAGCGGATGTCTTCCGTGAGGAGGATCGACACGATGAGATAGATGGGAATAAATGGCAACAGGAGAAAAACCCATAAGGGATGGGAAATGAAACGGCGGCGTTTCCGCTCCGTCGCTTCTTCTCCGCAGCACATGCAGACATCCGGCAAATCGCCCTCTTCCGCCTCGTAACGGCTCAGTTCGATTGACGCCATTGGGACCTCCTGGACGATAGAGTCTCGCGTTCGCGCCATCCCTCGCTTACGATTTCGGCCCGTTCACAGCCCTTCGCCAAGGGCGTACACCTCTTCCGCATCGAGCACAAGGTCGTTGCGCTCGAACAGCCGAGCGATGGCGGCCTTGTGGATTTTCATCTTGAGGCCGCCGACGCCGATGGCGCCGTAGGCGAGGACGCCGTTGTGTTCGGTGCCTTTGTCGGCGATGGCGACGCCTTCGATGCCGGCCGGCGGCACCGCGTTGAGATCGATCATCACCCGCAGCGTCAGGCACGCCTGACGCGCGGCACGCGGCAGCAACAGAGCGCCGGCCGCCCCGGCCGCGATGACCAGCGTGCAATCGGCCAAGGCCGGCGACAGATCTCCAGATGGATCGGCGGCAACCGGCTCCAGCTTCGCCTCGGGCGCCAAAACACGAATGGATTCGGCGATGGACTCGGCCCGGCTCTTCTCCCGCGAGCCAACGCGGACGTGCGCCCCCTGCCGCGCCAACAACAGCACCACGCGCCGCCCCACCGGCCCCGTGGCGCCCAGGACCAGCGCCTTCGCCGTCTTCAAATCAAGGTGTCGCGCCGCCGCCCGCACCGCCGCCGCCGCCGTCGTGTTCGATCCGTTGGGGTCCAGCAACACCGACACGCACAGCCCGTACTGCGGCAGCATGTGCTTGCGCGCCTCGGCCAAGAGCTGCTCGCCCAGGGTCACGTTGCTGCCGCCAATGAAGATCGCCGTGCGATGCAGATCCTTCGGCCCGCGCGTGAAGATGGCCCCGTGGACCTTCTCGCGCACCATCTTCGTCGTCACGCCGCCGTAAGAAAGCACCGCATCCGCGCCGGCATCGTAGGCAACGACCTGATCGAACACGCTCGGCTGCGGATCACCGTCGAGTTGAATGAGGAGTTTGCGCTTTTCCACGATTCGCTCCAGAACTGCTAATCACGTGAATCGCCGAGGACAGATAAAGGACAAAAAAGACGAAAAAGACAAAAAGGACAAAATATTCGTATTTTGCTTATTTTCGTCTCTTTCTGTCCTTGGCGTCCTTGGCGGTTCGACTAAATCGTGCTTGTTAATATCGCGCCATTGCCGCTTCGTGGCGGGCTTCGTCCTTGAGTCCCAGGCGATCCAGCACGTTCTTGACGCCGTCGAGCATCATCCGCAATTCGCTGCCGATGGCGAGGAATTGCCAGCCTTCCTCGATGCGCGTCCGCGCTTCCTCGGCGCTGAAGCAATGCACGCCGGCGGCGACGCCGTTTTTCTTGCATGTGGCCAGGATGTGCTTCATCGCCTCCGCGGTCGCCGCGGCGCTGGGCGGTTTGCCGTCCTTGCTCCGCATGCTCGCCGCCAGATCGTTGGGGCCGACAAAGATGGCGTCGATGCCCGGAACGGAAAATATGCTATCCGCATTTTCTACGGCCTGGATGTGCTCGCATTGCAAGACGATCAGGATCTCCTGATCGGCATGATTGAAATAATCGACCGCAGTGGTGCCAAAATTCATGGCGTGGACACTGCCGCCGACGCTGCGGGTGCCGGTCGGCGGATAGAGGGCGGCGCTGACGGCGTCGAGCGCTTCTTGCCGGCTGTTGACCATCGGCACGACAATGCCGTGCGCGCCGTTGTCGAGAACGCGTTTGATGTGATCGTGGCGATTGGCCGGCACTCGCGCCAGAGCGGTGCAGCCGCCGTCGGCGATGGAGGCGAACATGTGCGTGGCCGTCTCCCAATCGACGTGGGTATGCTCAATGTCCACCGTCAGCCAGGCGAAGCCGGCGCGGGCCAGGAAGCGCGAGGCGACGATGCTGCCCAAAGACAGCCACGTGCCGACCGACGGCTGACCGGACTTCAGGGCTTTTTTAACGGGATTGACACGCATGATGATTTCCTCCGTATCGGCGGGATGATTGACCTGCCGAGATTATACGATTCCATCTCGTATCGCGGAGGCAGTTCGAGAGGATTCGCTTGCTTCGCAGAAGCGTCCCGAACCGAAGCGCATCGATCAATCGTCAACGAATCGACGGCGCGGCCGATAGACGGGTTTGCGGCGCGGCGCGACGTTGCCGTGATGACTGCGGTGCTGCTCGTTGTCGTCGATGGGCGCCGTCTCGTCCTCATCGTGATAATGAGGATCTTCATACTCTTTATTGACACGCTGATTGGGCGTCCGCGGTGCTTGAGGAGAATCGTTCATGAGCCTGTTCCTCCGGCGGCGAGCCTCGATGAATGGCCCTCAAGGAAAGATAAGACAACTTGCGGAAATTATACGAATTGCTCCTCATCGCGGGCACCGGGGCGCGGTAGAAACGATAAAAGTGAACAACGTTGTGTGAATTGCCGATAAGATAACAGGGCGACCCTCTACCAGGAGGATCGTCCAACGGCGATGAGGTCCGCCCTGTCTTCGGACAAAACCGCCAAGCTGGCTGATGACTTCTACCTCATGGTTATCCTGATGTACGGGATGACCACGATCCTGCAAGGCAATTCCTTGCCCTGCAAGAATACGAGGGCTTCTCGACAAGCCGTCGGAGGTAGAACCTTGTCCAGCTCAGAAACTCGGGGACCAAACCCATCCCATCCTCCGCCATCGGCGCCATCGACAGGAGCGCGACGGCCGCGTCGTCTCTTGCGCCGTAGTCTGCTGATGCTGATTGTGCTGGCGGGAGTCGGCGGACTTGTCTACTGGTATCTACGCGGCCGCATCGAGGTGTCCACCGATAACGCCTATGTGGTTGGCAACGTCACGCCCATCTCTTCCGAGGTTAGCGGCCGAGTGGTGGCCCTGTTCATCGACGATAACATGATTGTCCAGCCGGGCGACCCGATTGCGCAGATCGATCCGATCGCGTTTCAGATCCATGTGGATCAGGCACTGGCGGACTACAAGCAGGCGACCGCCGCCGCCGAGGCAGCCACCGTCACCGAGCGCTACACCCGCAACGACCGTAAATCACTGCTGGAAGGCGCGCGGGCCAAACGCGACGCGGCGGAACAGACCGTCAAAGCGGCCGAAGTAACCGTGCAGACGCGCACCCGGCTATACGAGAAGGACGAGGAGCTGCTTGCCTCCTTGCAGGCACAGTTGCCGGGCCTGGTCGCGCTGCGGCGGAACGCCCAGGATTATCACGAGCGTTTCAAAAACCTGGCCCGCACCGGTGATGTTCCGGTGCAGGATAGCGACAACCGCGAGGCCGCCTACCGCGAAGCCGTCGCCAAGGTCGAATCGCTCCAGAGCAGCATCAAGGCGGCCGAGCGGCAGGTGCTGGCAAGCCGCTTGCAGCTTCAGGAGGCCGAGATCCGCCTCAAGGAGAGCCGCAAGACCCTGGAAAACGCTGTTGCCCTGGTCGGTCGAGCCGAGGCCGAGCAGCTGCAACCCGACGTGGCGGCCAGCACGGCCACCGCCATTCGCAACAAGAAAGGGCTGGCCGAGGCCAAACTGCGGCTGGCCAGGCTTAACCTGAGCAACACGCTCATCCGCGCTCCGCAGGCCGGCATCATTAGCCGCCGCACCATTCAGCTCGGCCAGACCGTGGAAGCGCATAAGCCGTTTCTCAGCATTGTGCCGCTGGACCCGGATAATGTTTGGATCGTCGCCAACCTGCGCGAGGAACAGATGGCGCGCGTCCGCGTCGGCCAGCCGGTGACGATCTCAGTGGATGGCATCCCCGTGCGGACTTTCAACGGCTGGGTGGAGAGCGTCGCCGGCGGCACAGGTTCGGCGTTCTCGCTGTTTCCGCCGGACAATGCCACGGGTAATTTTGTCCGCGTCGTGCAGCGCTTGCCGGTGCGCATCCGCCTCCGCGATGAGGAATATGAGAACCGTATCCGGCCCGGCATGTCGTCGCGTATCACGATCGACACGACACGATACGTGCGCGGAAGCAAGCAGGAATGGTGAAGCCGTATGGGCATCGGACAAAACACCACCTGCCCGCAGCGGCGAGCGGGGTTGCGTAAGCGCCCCGAGAACTTCCTCGGGGCGCTTACGCAACCCCGCTCGCCGTTGCGGGCTGGCAGCGTGGTACTCGTGCTGCTTTTCGCCGCCATGTACCTGCGCGCTCAGTCGGCGACGCTGCCGCCGCCGCGCGCTGTCGAGAACAGTCCGTCTCAGCCGCCGCTGCGTCTGGCCGACGCCATCCGCCGCAGTCTGGCCAACGTGCAGACCGTGCAAGCCAACGTCGCCGTGCAGACGGCCACCGTCGGCCGCTTTGAAGCGCTCCGGCAATTCGTGCCCTTGACCGCACTGCCGCAGCTGATGTACGCCGATCGCCGCTTCACCAATGGCCCACGGACCATCGATTACCCCGACGTCACGGGAATCACCGGGCTTGCCGGCCAACCCCGACTCGATCACGGGGAATACGATCGGGTCTACATGTTCTTGCCGCTCGATCCGTCCGGCCAAATTACTGCGTTGCCCATCGCTGAGGAAGGCATCCATGCCAAGGTGCTGATGGAGCAGATGGTGCGCCGCTCTCAGGCCGCGCTGGCGATTCAAGGCTACTTCGAGTCCAAACAGATCCAATACGGGATTCACGTGGCACGCGAGGCCGTCAATTTGGCCGATCGGACGTTGGCACAGGTCGAGCGCCGGTTGCTCCAGAAGCAAGCCTTTGAAGTCGAGCTTATCCAGGCGCGCGTGGCGGCCAGCCGTGCCCGTTTGTTGCTGGCCGATCTGGAGAAAAGCTCCCGAATTCGACAACGCAATCTCGCCGTCACCCTGCATCAAAGCCGCTTGCTCGTCCCGCAAACGGAGCCGGTGCCCATCGCTTTGGACGAGGATTATTGCTTCGACCTGGGCGACCCCGACTTCGTGGACCTGCGCATCGTCCCGGATTTTCCCACGTGCCGCGCGGACGCCATCGAACTGGCCAAGCGGCAGCGCATCGAGGTCCGCGTCATGGTCGTCGGTTTGCGCATCGCCCAGTTGCGGAAGAAGCGCAGCTTGCTAGGTCTGCTCGGCCTGGGTAGTCTCCCCATCGATTACAACTTCAAGAACACCACTCCCGGCACGAACGGCGGCGTGGCGATGGGCATACTCTTCGGCTCGGTCTACAGTGTGCCGTTGACCGATGTTACGCTATGGGCCAACATCCGAAGGGGACGGCTCGACGTGGTGCAATCGCAGCTCGACCTGGAGAAGGCGCTTCTGGATGTGGCCGCCGATGCCGGCAATTCCTGGGACCGTTGGCAGCAGGCAAATAAGGAATGGGAGCAGACCGAGTTCGAGCTGGAGATGCGCCGGCAGCTCGTCCAGCGGCAAGAACGTTTCTTTGAGCAGAAGCAATCCATTTGGCTCGACGTACTTGGGGCGCGGCTGAATCTGTTGCAGGCCGACGCCAACCGCTGGACGGCATGGTACAACCTGCAACTGGCTCGTCTCGATGTGCTCCGCGCCACTGAACTGCTGCTCGATTATGTGGAAAAAGCGAAAATCGCCGACCTGACGGCCTGGCAAAAAGCACCGCCCGAGTCGCTGTTGCATCGCTGGCTGCCCTGGTTAGCCAGCAAAGAAAGCACACGTTCGCCAGGTCCGGAGGTCCAACATGGCAAACCGTAGGACGGGCCTTTGCTGGCTGCTGGCGTGTATTCTCCTTGCGGTGATGGCGCCGCGCTCGCTGCATGCCGATGCCGTGCTGCGGCAGGGCGAGGCCATTACGCTGCGTATTCGACAGGTGCTGCCGGCCGACGGACTCAGTCCCGGCGAGCGCCTGCTCAATAGCCGTCAACCGATCCAGCCGGGTGATCGTTTCCTTGCCGAAATCATCGATCCTCCTTGTTCTCCTCCCGCCCTTGTCGGCGGCAGCGTGACCGGGACGACGCCGCCCGGCTGGTTTGGCCGGCCCGGCTCCGTCACGTTGCAGCTAAGTCAACTTGTCGAGAGGGTGGACGGGCAAACGCGCTTGCTGCCTTGGCAGATCGACCTGGCCGACCGCCGCCTCAGCACACAGGCGCGCCGGATCTTGCTGACGGCGTTGTTCGGACTCGAAGGCGCGGGTCTGGGCGCCGTCATCGGAGCGCAAACCGGAGTTACGCCGAAAAAGATACTTCCCGTCAGTGCCGGCGCGGGCGTCGGCTTGATATTGGGTCTGGGCTACGCCAGCTTTCAGCGCGGCCGTGAACCCATCCTGGAACCGGGCGATACTTTCCGCCTCATCGTCGGAACGACATCTTGCCAGCCGCTGCCCCGCGATTTGCAGACCATCCTCTATCCAGCGGCCTCTCCAAATAGACGGAAGACGACAAGGTGACAGGGTGACAAGGTGACAAGGTGACAAGGTGAAAGAAGCAAAGATGAACACCTCAGCAAAGAACCCAGGCCGTATAAGGACACTTCTCCTTGTCACCTTGTCACCTTGTCTCCTTGTCACCTTGTCATCTTCCGCAGGTTGCCAGCGGCCTCCCGGCGGGGCGGAACAAAGCCTACCGCCGGCCTACCTGCGCAATCAGATCAACGATCCGGCGCTACGCAAGGTCGCCGAGCAAATCCAGACGTGGGCATCGGGGCAAGTCGGCGCTGCCGGGCAGCCGCTCTACAGCCGTATCGAGGTGCTGCCCCTTGCTCAGACGGTACAGCCCTATGGCGTCGGTGCTTATCAACAAGAACCGCGGCTGCCGGTGATTCTGATTACGGGACCGGGTTGGTCGGGATTGCAACTCGCGGAAAAAGAAGCGAGAACGGCGCAGGCGTTTACCGAGCTGTCGGCCCAGTTACAGACGTTGCCGCGTCAGTCGCCCCTGCGTCCGACGCTCACCATTCAAACTCCGCAAGGCATGGAATTGGCCTGGATCAACCATCTCGATCCGAGCGGGAAAAATCTGCATGGCGACGAGTGAGACACAGTCGGGCCTGGCGAAGCTGGGGCGAGCGTGGGACTTCATACTTGCAGGCCGGCCGCTTGTCGCCCTCGCCGCCGCCTTGATGACCACAACCGGCCACACGCTGAACCTGCGCGAGCTGGGCATCGCCAAGGGCTGGGTAAACGCCGAAGTGAACTTCCTGCAAACGATCTACCTCGTCACCCTGTCCCTGACGCTGGTGGCTTGCCCAACGTTGGGGCGGCGCTTTTCCTGCCGGGGACTTGCCGAATCTGGACTGGCGTTCCTTCTGGCCGGCTCGTTCCTGAATGGCTTTGCCGTGCATGAATCGCTGGCTGTCTTCACATTCGGCCGCGTGATGGCGGGGTGCGGCGCTGGACTGGCGATTTTCTACTCCCAACGTCTGTTGGACAAACGCTGGGCAATTCCGACCTTGTGGGCGCTCATCTTGTTGCCGCCGGTTGGGCCGGGCGCGGTGGCGGCGGCGACAATGGTGAACGAGGTTTCGGATTGGGGATCGGGCTTCATTCTCGAGGGAGCGGCCGCCGCTGTCGGCCTGATCGTGCTGCTATCGATGGCGCAAGCGCACGAGTCACCCCCCGCCGCACCGCGAGGCTCACTGAGGTATCTGCCATTCCTGGTCGTCGCGGTTGCCGCGCTATTGTATTGCCTGCACTGGGGCCAGCTGCACGGCTGGTTGGAGAGCTTCGATATTGTTGTCGCTTTCCTCGTTTCCGCCGTCGCCCTGGGCGTATCGCTTTGGCTGGCTTGGCCGCAGCTCGACTTCCTCGCCTTGAGAGAGAATTGGATGCGCTTGCTGCTCTTCTTCTTCGGCGGCACCTGCCAGTTCCTGCTCGGTTCTTACTTGATGAATGCCTACGGCGGCTCGATCATCAATTTCATCTCCTGGCAGCGTGCCTGGCTGATTTGGCCCTTGCCCATCGGTGCGGCCGTGGCGCTCTCCTTATGGCAACTGGGACTGCGGCGGGTGCAGCTTTTGCAGGGATTTTCGGGCGCCACCGCGGGTTTGCTGCTCCTGGCGGGGGGGCTGTTTCTCGTGCTTCAACGGACGATGGAATGGCCCTACTGGCAGCCGCTCGGCGTCGTCGATCTGAATTGGTTCCCGGCACCGCAGCACTGGGAATTAGCGCCCGGTCGCTTCCTCATGGGACTGGGCATCGGCTTGTTCATGATCGCGATGAATAACATGGTCAGTGCCGATCCCGTGCGTGAGGAGAAGGTCCAACCGTTTCTGTCCGTGCTGCAATTTTTCGGCGGCGGCATCGCCTCGGCTCTCCTGGTGAATTTCCTGATGATTGGCCATGCGATCCACTACTCGTACTCCGCCGACCGCGACTACATCCAGGCGGCGGAAATGGCACAGCGCCGCGCCGACCTGCGCGACGAGTTGGCCGAGCAGGGCGCTGCCGCTCCCGATCGCGCCGCCGAAGTGCTGCTGTATCGCGGCGTCCACTACGAAGCCGACAATCTCGTGTTCGCCAGCATCTATGCGTCGTTTCTCATCGCGGCCTTGGTTTTGGCCGGCTTGTGTGTGGCGATGTTCGTCGCGCGAAAAATGCGATCTTGGTTGTTCTAAATGTGAAATGTCTTCAATCGCTGACTGATTTCTTCTACGGAAGCGCTCGGATGGCGACTTTGCCGCGTTTCCTTACTTGCACGGTTAACTCATAGCCTTCCAGGAGCGCCATACCGACGAGGGGTGAGGTATCTGCCTCATCGACGTGGATAAGGCGGCGGCGTCTGTTCCAAATCACCGTGCCCTCATGGATGTTGAGGATTGTCATGCTGCCATCGGCCAATTCGGCGCGAATGCGCCTTAGCCAAGGCAACCTCAGCGCGGTGATGAGGGCAGGCGGTAGGCTGAGCCAGCCATCGTAGCCGGTATCGATCACCGCTTTAATTCTTTGCTGCTGCCCCGTCGGGCCACGCACTAAGAGTCGGATGATCGCTTCGCTGTCCGCATTGACAATACCACGGATCATAGGGCCGCCGATTTCCGAAGGGCTCCAAAGCGGCGAGAGATGCGGGAGCCGACTCGCCGTTGCCAGACTTGCGCATTGGGGCGACGCGCCCGCAGACGATCCGAGGCCGCCAGTTCGCCCTCATCCACCTCATAATCTCCCGTTTCGATGTCGATAAGCACGAAATGGCGCGCGGGAACTCCTTTGAGATGAGGGCGGATGTCACGCTCAAAAATCTCCTCGCCGCGGCGGGCGAATTCTTCTTTGCTGTAACGGGGTTGGAGGGAGTCCATGATTTTCCTCGCATTTCCTGCCTGCGATTTTGTCCACTTCCACTGTAAACTTTCCTCCGGCGGCTGCCAAGCACTGAACGGCAGGCAAGCAAACGAACCTTAGACTTTCGCGCACTCCAATCCAAACGTGGCGGCCACGGCCGGATTCGTCACCTTGCCCGCATGCACATTCAGTCCGTGCCGCAGCGCCGGGTTCTCGGCAAGGGCGCGATCCAATCCCTTGCGCGCCAACTCCAACACATACGGCAGCGTCACGTTTGTCAGGGCGTAGGTGCTGGTACGGCCGACGGCGCCCGGCATGTTGGTGACGCAGTAATGCAGCACGTCATCGACAAGAAACGTCGGTTGGCTGTGCGTGGTGGGCCGGGAGGTTTCGATGCAGCCACCTTGGTCGATGGCCACGTCGATGATGACGGCGCGTGGCGGCATGCGCTTGAGGTCCTCGCGCCGCACCAGATGCGGCGCACGCGCTCCCGGAATGAGAATGGCCCCAATAAGCAAATCGGCGCGGGCGAGACTATCGAGAATGTTGTGCCGATCGCTGTACAGCGTGGTGACGTTGCGCGGCATCACGTCGTCGAGATAGCGCAGGCGATCGAGATTGATGTCGAGAATGGTGACATTCGCGCCGAGCCCGGCGGCGACCTTGGCGGCATTAGCGCCGACGATGCCGCCGCCGAGAATGACGACGTTGGCCGGCAGCACGCCGGGCACGCCGCCTAGCAGGATGCCGCGTCCCTCGAACGGACGTTCCAGAAACTTCGCCCCTTCTTGAATGCTCATGCGGCCGGCCACTTCGCTCATCGGCGTCAACAGCGGCAAGCGCCCCTTGTCATCGCGGATCGTCTCGTAAGCGATGGCCGTGATGCCCGACTGCATGACGGCGCGCGTCAGCGATTCGTCGGCGGCAAAGTGAAAATAGGTGAAAACGATTTGCCCCGCCCGCATGAGCGGCCATTCGACCGGCAGCGGCTCCTTGACCTTGACGATCAGGTCTGCATGCCGCCACACATCAGCGGCGCTGTCCACGATCTCGGCGCCATGCTGGCGATACTGTTCATCGCTGATGCCGCTGCCCTGTCCGGCCCCCGATTGAATCAGCACCTTGTGCCCCGCGCGCGTCAGTTCTTCAACGCCGACCGGAATCAGGGCCACACGCGATTCGTGCGTCTTGATCTCATTGGGAACGCCGACGATGTATTTCGACCCTTGTGGCATATTTTATCTCCATTAGTCCGTAGTCTTGCCAGCCCGCAGCGCAAGCAAGGGAAAGAGTAACCCTTGTTTGCGCTGCGGGCTGGCAAGACTACGGACTATTGAAAAAAAGAGAAGCCCTCCGCCGGGGGAGGCGGAGGGCTTGATTAGGGGGTTCGCTGACTTGCATTGTAGGCATGAGGGGGACGGGAGAAGCGTTGTCGTCGTGCTCGCTATCGGGGTGGCCCCGCGACGGAATGCGTCGAGGGACGGGGGAGTCCCTCAACAGCCCTCGCGGCGCCACGACACGGACGGGGGAGCCGTGGGCGAACCAGTGGGGGAAACCGTTCGCCAACCGTGCGAGCACCCGACCACCGCTTCCACTGATCGGTCGGGTCGCTTTTAGTAAAAGCAAGCAGCGTGCCGGAAAAACATGCAAAGACGCGGATGCGAACTAAGTGATGCGGGGACAGGCACTTGCGATTTTCGTTCCGAGCTGAAGGGACGGCGATGCGGTGGGAATTATTGTAAAAATTGGTTTGGGGCGTGTAAGTCCTACCATTGAGACGATACTCGCACCTAATCGGGAAGGAGAGAAGTCGATCACGATGGCCTGTGTTTTGTATCTTGCCTAAACGCCTGTTGCCAGGTTTGTCGTCATAGCTCACCTAGGATTGAGCCAGTAATGTCAAGAAGTTTGTGACTACCGCATCTGACTGCTCAAAGCATTGCCCAGCATCATAGTGCTCCACCAGCCTGATGCCATGGGCCTTGAACGAGCGGTCTCTCTCGTGGTCTTCGACCGTTCGAGAAGGTGGATGAAAAGGTTCGCCATCTACTTCCAAGATTCCCCATTTTCCGTGTGCGCAAACAAGGAAATCAGCCTCACGGTTCCGGCGCGCATCAAGTGCTCCCAGGCGTGCCTTGCAATTCGGCAAGAATAACACGCCCTTCTTATCAAGCGCCCGCGCAATCCGAACCTCGCTTTCCGAGCGGAAACGAAAGTTGTTCCATAAACGTGGAACTCGGACGTTTGCTGCTTGGTTGTCGATTCCACGCCCACGTGCGATCTCGAGCAACTCTGCTCGCCAGTCAGGATCAATGTCGATCAGTTCGGCACGCGCTGTAAAATGTTTGAGGTAGCAATCCTTTGGTAGAACTGCTTCTATAGCGTTTCTAATCGCTTTCGTTATGGCGTGCTTTTGTTCGTGCAGGATCTCATAAGCCACTCTTGGGCCTTCCAAATCTACGTGAAGGGCGCAGATCTGCTCGTCACCGTTCCACCAGGTATCTCCTGATTCCTCAGCAGTGATTTTGCATGCCAGCAGGACGCTTGCGGCTTCCTCTTCGCCGCCATCGATGAGGAAACGCGCTGCGCTCGCCTGGATGATTTCGGGATGAATGTTCACGGGAAAACCTCGATATCGCACACAACAGCACGATCAAAAACTGACACCACCGCAAGCCGCAATAACCACGAGTTCTGGTTCCTGTTCCGAACGGCAGTTTAGATTGGCACGCTCACGCTGTATTGTTAATCGATACGTGAAATGTCATCGGCATCGTGAGTAACATCCATGAAGTTACCGACGACTCGGAACCTGATACGAACCTTCCCAGGATGCACGACATCGATGCCTACTGGCAATGCTGTGATGGTAGAGCCGTCTTTGAACGTGATCCTTGCTGACTGCATGGAACCACTGCGGTTTATGTAGTTTGCGATAGCTTGTAGCAATTCTTCCCTCGTCATGTGACCTTTTTGTGGTGGGTATATATACGCATCAACTATCTCCAAATCTCGCACAACGTAAGGGTTCCTACTGCTTGGAAACCGGCCTGAATGTTTTCCAAAAATACCCGGAAGAATTGTGTTCAATGGGTGCCTCGGACTGAGTAGTTTAATCTCTGACATCGAGAGCCAGGAATCGTCCATCGCATGCAGTTCGCTGTATACATCGCGGTAGGCGTCCGCAGAGCTGCCTTTGTCTACATTATTGGACATGATATAAAGCATCCACCTATCATCATCAGCTGTTTTTAACAAATATGCCGCGTCCACGTCGAATCCTTTTCTCACAAGACGTGCAAGGAGTCTGTGACCGTCGTTAATTTTGTTTTCTACCAATATTTCTGTGTCCATTTCAGCACTCCATCAGGGTCGCTAGTCACTGCGTCGAACAGATCCCTAGCTTCCTTTTCAACCTTCTCCTCATACCGGCTACTCTCGTTCCAGTCATTCACGACACCCCAATACCCACTCAGAGTTAGGTTAGCTATGCAATCGTTTTTGCGGATATCTTTCAGACCGGCAAACCCTAACAGGTCGTCTAGTTTGTGTGTCCAGAATTTTGACAGATTATTAAGATATGCCTTATCCTTAAAAAGAATCCCTGTCTTTTCTATGTAGTGAAGGACGCAGGATTTCAAGGCGAACTCGATAGCATACCCTGATAAGTAATAGGCACCAGACCATTCTCCGCCATCAAGGAGTAGCTTTGCTTCACGTACCCGCATATGGGCGAGCTTCTGCAAGTGTACCCGGCTCACCTTTACATCCCCCGCCGACAACGCCCCAGAGCGCCATTGATCACTCGCTTATTATCCTACCATCAGGGTTTGCCGACCACTACTCCTTTAGCAGTCCAAGGCGGGTATTCAGATGGAGGCTCGGTTTCTCAGTAATTCTGAGCAACTCGCGTTGGACTGCTAGGCGGGCGTCTTGAAGATCGCGCGCGATCACCGCGCGGAGGACGGTTAGCTCTTGCCGGCTCGTCGTGTGCCTACGCACCCGATTGGCGGCTAATAATTATTGCCAGCTCATCGTGATCTCCCTGAATGGGTAACTTCTTGTCGCCCCATACCGTGGTCAGGAAATGATTGCCCGACCGCATCTTTTTCGTGAATTCGCCGAGCGTATACACGCTGGGATTCACAACTCGGCCGAGCTGTTGTTCGGCTTGCCGCAACGCGGGGGCCACATCCGCCAGTCCTACTTGGCCGACGATTAGCAGATCGATGTCGCTCGCGGAGCTTTCCTCTCCCCGCGCGACCGAACCGTAAGCGAAAGCATACTGGATCGACGCCCGGAGGGGTTCCAGGGCGGCGCGAAGGACATCGACCAGGCCGACCGTTTTCGCCAGGAGGCCGCGAAGCTCTGCGAGGAGAGAGCAGTTTTCGTTCACCTGATAAAAAACGCGGTTGCC
Source organism: Gemmataceae bacterium (assembly GCA_035653735.1). Classification (GTDB taxonomy): domain Bacteria; phylum Planctomycetota; class Planctomycetia; order Gemmatales; family Gemmataceae; genus JAJPHU01. The sequence goes on along the minus strand of DASRBG010000164.1, from coordinate 588 downwards.
ATGCCGCCGGCGTGTCAGGATGCCCGCATCGGTCAGCCGCGACAATTACCGCTGCAAGCTCGAAGGACGCACCCGCAGATGATCTGGCACACGCGTTGACGGGAGGTCTGAAGTCCGGGAGACCTGCGGTCCGCCGAAATGGCACGGTCTGGAGACCGTGCCATAACAAGAGAGAAGTCAAGTCGGGACGGTAGGACAGATGTGCCTGCCGATTTTAGCGTGACAATCCATCCGCTTTTGTTTGGCGGGGCGGCGGCATGCTCTGGCACCGGCAGGCAGGATGCGGCCGAGCTTCGGATGTGGCGAAGTGGCGGCATCGTTTGGCAACAGATGGCACGACCTGGCAGAACCGCAGACGCCGTAGCGTGCCACAATGGCCCGTATTGGCACCGCGTGGCAGAACGATTTGGAAGCGTGCAGAGAAGTGGCGGCGTGGCGGCGTCGTTTGACACTTTATGACAGGAGGGACGCTAACTGGCCGTCTAGAAAGTAGCCTTTCCCTGGCGTGCCAGTCAATGTTATCTTCTTGAGCATGAATACTCTTGCACGGAAGCGCTATCCCAGTGATCTGACGGATCCCCAGTGGGA
>DASRBG010000163.1:0-17813 GCA_035653735.1 Gemmataceae bacterium | reverse complement strand
ACAATCGGGCAAGCCGCGTGACACGCCTCCACGCCGGCAATTCTTTCTCCGGGGGGCATGCCCCCCGGAGAAAGAAGCAAAAACGAAGCGGACAGATCATGAGCTACAAAAACCGGACATCTTTACAAGCTAGCGACAGATTCACGCACAAGCCCTTCACGACCTAGGCTATCGGGTTCTGGTCGTCTGGGAGTGCGAAGCACGCGACGACACTAAGCTTCGCGAAGTCCTGGCTGCGTTCCTTGGCGGGTCGCTTCCGAGCGAGAACTGCTGATTTATTTGATCGACGGCTTGGACCGCGGCACGTAGGTCTGAACGATGATGCTTTCACGCGGCTGCCCCGCGTTCTCCGGCCGAACGAGATACAGGCCACCTGGAAGAAGTGGCTGGTTAGCCATCGGCACGCCGTTGGCCTCCGCTATGGCGCGACGCATGCCGAGCTCGCCCTCAGCCAATATCAGATAGGCCTGCTCGATACGTGAGCCGGGAAAGTAGGTCGCAGGATCGTATCCCTGCATCCGTTTGAAGGACGCAAGCAGCTCATCGCTGATGAAATAGAAATCGTCTCGCATGAGACCTCGCTCGACGGCGTCATCCGTGAGGATGCTGTAGAGCCGCTCCATCGCGGCCAATTTCTCGCCTCCCTGTGCGTCTACCGGCAATGAAAGGTCCGGGCGGGCGTTGAAGCCGCGATGCACCTCTCGGTGACAAGCGCTGCAAAGTGTTATGCCATTGCCGGTTTCGAACTGCGGCTCGGCGAGAAACGACTTGCGGCAGATGTGGTGCGCGGACAGGCGTCGGCGCGAGTGGCAGTCCACGCATCTGTGCCCGTCACGTTCGCGGATGAACTCGCTCCATCGGCGCAGGCGGCGCTCGCGAGGCAAGTCCCCGGATAAGGCGGCCTGAAGCTTTACCAGCTTGGCCTCAATCGCGCTGATATCCGGGACGTCAGCTGCCCGGGTCATCAAGCTAGTGCTCCCATTGAACTTCGGTGGCTAGATATTCGGAGAGGACTGACCGCACTCGCAGACCGTCAGCCTGCTGTACCGAATACCGGTAGATACCTTCCTGAACGATGACCCACTGGCCTGCCATATCCTCGCCCGTGGCGAAGCGCGTCATCATGCGGCTGCCAACCTCGGGCCACGGGGCGAGGCTTTCTACCTCGCTCAGCCCTTCGAAGTCGTCACGCTCGGTCGCGGTCATGCTTTCCAGCGGTAGGAGCCGCACATGGGCGGGGGCTTCGAGCATCGGCTCGCCATACTCGAAATATGCGTGCCCCCGCGCGTTCTTCAGAACCACCCGTTCCATGCGGTCCATATCCGGTTTCCAGAGGATGCGCGTGTCCCCGCCCCGCGTCGCATACTCGATCCGTGAAGACTCGATCCGCGCTCGTAGCGCGGCGCTGTCGGCGAGAGCACGGGCGGCGCTCGCGTTGGGCTGTTTCTCCGGGTCCGTGGAGCCGGCGAGGACGCAGCTCAGGAATGTCACCGCGTACTGTTCGTCCAACGAGAAGCCGGTGTTGCACTCTCTGCAAATCGTCACGATCGGCAGGTGATGTGGACGTGGCTTTGCCAGAAGGCTCTTGGACGGAACATGATCCTCGTTCGTTTCGAGGCCCGCGAGTGGCCGCGTGCAGTGGATGCACCACGTCATCTGCCGTTCATCGACAAATTCCTCGATCCTTTGCATCATTCACCTCGCGCGGGTTGGCTAGCCGCTATTCCGCAAGACTACCGCGCCCTAATTCAGTTTTGAATGTCGCCTTGCGGTCGTGCGCCAGTGAAGCGGCGATCATGGACAAAGCGGACGCGCCGGATTAAGGGTAGCGACGGTCTTTTTCGGACAGGTAAGCTTCGCCCGCTCGCCGAGGTCCGCATGAAAATCGACCAATCGATAGCGATAGTTGTCGAACCCGCGCAGATTCTGAATCGCGCAATTTTTCCTTTGAAATCAAAAGCGAAGAAATTTGACGGACTGGCGGTCGGGCTTTGACCGTCGGGGGAAAGGATTTGCAGTGAAAAATCAAGGTGTTACAATGCTTCAAAACCATCGAGTGGGAGTGAGCGGTGGGGGATATTCTTGAGGGCGCTGGAGGAATAGCTTAGGAAAAATCTGGTTACGGGATAACTCATTGTGATCCATCGGCAGTCCCTGCTCCAGCCTCAACGGGCACGTCCCGGGTTTCCCAATTGCGCTTGCCGCGATCGGAATTGGAATATAACCTGCAGCAGGTTATATTTGACTCGGGTGACGCCTCATGAATTTCAACCTCTATCTCGACGATCAAACCGCGAAGGAACTGGACCGAACGGCCAAGAAGCTCGGCGAGACGCGCAGCGGGTTGATCCGCAAGGCGCTGCGCGAATGGCTGGACAAGAAGACGCTCGGCAGTCCCGGCTGGCCATCGCTAATCCTGGAGTGGCAAGGCGTTCCCGACACACCGCCGTTCGAATCGTACCGCGGCGAATTGTTGCCGCCGCGTGAAGATGCCTTTTCGTGAAATACCTCCTCGATACCAATGTGCTGAGCGACTTCGCGCGCGGCGAACGGGCCGTGATGACGCGGCTTCGTCAGGAGGCGCCGCCGCAATTGGCGGTTTCCGTGATCACTGAGATGGAAGTCGAGTACGGACTGGCGCGCAATCCCGACTTGGCGCCGCGCGTGCGGGAAGCGATGCGGACGCTTCTGACTACAATCTCCGTCTTACCGTTCGAGCGCGAAGACGCCCGTGTGGCAGCACAATTGCGCGCGAGCCTAAACAGCCAAGGTATGCCGATAGGAGCCTATGATCTGCTGCTCGCGGCTTGTGCCTTGCGCCGCGGACTCAAAATTGTGACGCACAATGCGCGGGAGTTCATTCGCGTGGGCGGGCTCGGATTGGAGGATTGGCGCAGCCGTTAGACTCCGAAGCCCTCAATCTGCCTTGGTGTGGCGGATCGATATCTTTCAAGAAGCCGATGCTGAACGGAATATCTCTCGATGAAAACATCCCAGCGCCGAAATCCGAATTCTGCCACCAAGCTCAACAAGCAACCCAAGCTCTCGCGCACCCACGCGCCCGCCGATTTATCCCTTACGGAATGGCAGAGAGGCTTGCGCCGCCAGTTCGGCCGCGAGCAGGCCTTCGGACTCGAGAATCTGACCAGCGAGCCGTTTTTCTCCGACTTCCGGGTCAGCAACCCAGCCTCGAAATCGAGCTACCGCGTATCGATTCGGGGTCGGGGGCCGGGCGGCAATTTCTGCTCGTGCCCCGATTACGCAACGAACGATCTCGGCACCTGCAAGCACATCGAGTTTGCACTCGCCCAACTGGAGAAGAAGCGCTGCGCCAAAGCCGCGTTTGCGCGCGGCTACCGGCCGGCGTTCTCTGAGCTGTTTCTGCGCAATGATGGCAAGCGCAGCATCCATTTCCGGGCGGGAACAGATTGTCCACCGACACTGCGCCAGGCCGCCGCGGCATTGTTCGACGCCAATCGTGACGGAATGCTGCCTGACGACCGCCTGGACGAGCTTGACGCTTTCATGGCCGTGGCGTCGAAGTCGGATCATGAGTTCCGCGCCTACGACGATGCGCTCGATTTCATTGCCGGCAAGCGTGATGCAAATCGCCGCGCCGCAAAGCTGGACGAGTTGTTCCCACTCGGTTCGGCCGACCACGAACTTGGGAAGCTTCTGACGGTTCCGCTTTATCCTTATCAGGCCGAAGGCGCGCTGTTCGCTGTCCGGGCCGGCAGAGTATTGATCGGCGACGATATGGGGTTGGGCAAGACTGTTCAGGCCATCGCCGCCACGGAAATACTGGCACGGCATTTCGGCGTGACAAGGGTGCTCGTGATTTGCCCGACCTCCCTCAAATATCAGTGGCAAAGCGAGTTCTCGCGTTTCTCCGGCAGGCAAGGCGAGGACGCCGCGCGGGTCATCAATGGTGGCCGGGCGCAGCGGCAGAAAGACTATGCCTTAGATGATTTCTGCAAGATCACGAACTACGAGAAGCTCCAGCCGGACCTTGACCTGATCGCCGCCTGGGCGCCCGATCTCGTAATTGTCGATGAAGCACAACGAGTGAAGAACTGGAACACCATTGCGGCGCGCGCCTTGAAGCGCATCGACAGTCCTTACGCGATCGTGCTGACCGGGACGCCCTTGGAGAACAAGCTTGAAGAGTTGATCTCGATCGTGCAGTTCGTCGATCAGCACCGGCTGGGGCCAACCTGGAAGCTGCTGCACGAGCACCAGGTCAAGGGCGAAAACGGGCGCGTCACCGGCTATACGGGACTCGAGAGGATTGGACAGACGTTGGCGCCAATCATGATCCGCCGCCGCAAATCCGAGGTGCTGAAGCAATTGCCGGAGCGTCTCGACCAGAACCTTCTGGTGCCGATGACGGAGATGCAGATGCTCCATCACCAGGAAAACGCCGACATAGTGGCGAAAATCGTCAAGCGCTGGCGGAAGACCGGGTTCTTATCGGACAAGGACCAGCGGCGGCTGACCTGTGCGCTGCAGAACATGCGCATGTCGTGCAACAGCACCTATCTCTTGGACCAGGAGACAGACCATGGCGTCAAGGCCGATGAATTGGCGGCTCTGCTCGATGACCTGCTCGCCGAGCCGAAAGCCAAGGCGGTGGTGTTCTCGCAATGGACGCGGACCCACGACATCGTCATCCGGCGCCTCAAAGCGCGCGGCTTGGGTTATGTCAGCTTCCACGGCGGCGTGCCTTCGGAGAAGCGGCCGGCGCTCGTCGAGCGCTTTCGCGACGACCCGGCCTGCCGCGTGTTCCTATCCACAGACGCCGGCAGCACGGGTCTCAATCTGCAGCATGCCTCAACTCTAGTGAACATGGACCTCCCTTGGAATCCGGCTGTACTGGAGCAGCGCATCGCACGCATTCATCGTATTGGTCAGGTACAGCCCGTGCGAGTCATCAATTTCGTCGCCAAGGGCACCATCGAGGAAGGGATGCTTTCGGTGCTGGCGTTCAAGCGATCACTGTCGGCCGGAATTCTGGACGGCGGCAGCGGTGAGATTTCGTTGGGCGGCTCGCGTCTCAACCGCTTCATGAAGGACGTGGAAAATGTCACGGGGCGCATGGGCGAAGGCGAGGCCATTGCGCCGGCCGAGGAGGTCGGGAGCGGCATCGTCGCTGCCGACGATACTGGACCCGCGGAAGACTTGAAGGTGGATGGCGATACCGGTGCCGGTAGTGCAGCGGGCTCGAACGGACCCGCCGCGCTGCGAAGTAATTCCGCGTCCGATCCGTGGCTCGCGTTGGCACAGGTGGGCGCGCAGTTCGTCGCCGCTCTGGCGGCCGCCAACGATGCTAAGGGTCCGGCGCATCCGTGGATCGAACGCGATCCGGCAACCGGCATACAGAGTCTCAGGATGCCTCTGCCGTCGCCGGAGACCGCACGACAACTCGCCGGCGCGCTTTCCGCACTCGCGGACAGCTTGCGAGACAGGCCGGCTGGAGCTTCGACTAGCGTACCGCATCGCGCCAAGCGATCGAGTGTGACGTCGGCGACATCACGGGCAAGCTAACGATGTGCCTGCATGATCGTTAATTCGATGCCTTCGGCGGCCCCAGTTAACTGGATCGAGACCGTCACGGCCGAATGCCTCGACAAGCTCGCGCCATTGTTTCAGCTGACAGCCGGAGAGAGGGCGTTTTTGGAGGCCGTGCTGGACCAGGGAGAGATCGATGCGTCTTCGTTGGATGTGCCGGAATCCGTACACGTCGCGATAGAGGCCTCTCCCGCGTTGCGATGGAAAGCACAGAACGCCAAAGCTTGGAAATCCGGCGACCAGTCGCTGGCGCCACGCGCAAGACGGAGCCCACGTCGCCATCGATAGAGACCATTATGAGTGAATATCAATATTACGAATTTCAGGCGATCGATCGGCCTCTTGATCGAGCTGCGCAGGAGGCGTTGCGCTCGATTTCGTCACGGGCTCGGATCACGGCGACGAGCTTCACCAACCATTACGAATGGGGAGACATCAAGGGCGATCCGCGCAAGTTCATGGAGCAATGGTTCGACCTGCATCTCTATCTCGCGAATTGGAGCACGCGACGGTTGATGATGCGACTGCCCAAGCGCTTTCTAAACCGTACAAGAATCGATCCTTTCCTTCGCGAAGTCGATTGGGTCGAGATATGGACCTCCGGCGATAACTTGATCATCGATATTTGCCGTGACGAGGTCGAGGCTGACGATAACTGGGACGATGGTTCTGGCTGGCTTGCCGCACTCGCACCGCTGCGCGCCGATGTGCTTTCTGGCGATCTTCGGCTGTTCTATCTTCTGTGGCTGACGGCGGTGCAGGATGAGTTGGTCTCCGACGATGATGTCGAACCGCTGCCGGGTATCGGTCGATTGACCGGGGCGCTTGAAGGTTTTGCGGAGTTTTTCGGCATTGATCCCGATCTTGTGCAGGCGGCTGCCGAGCGAGGCGCAGACGACGCGGTGATGTCCAAAGACGAGTTGCGCCAAACACTGGCAGCCATCTCCGAGCGCGAGAAGATCGAACTGCTGTCGCGCGTCGCGGAAGGCGACGCCCACGTGGCAGCTGAGCTCAGAAGCAGATTTCGAAAGCGGCGTTCGGCACCTGCAGCTCAATGGACAGTCGGCGCGTTGCGAGAGCGGGCTCGGGAAATTGGGAAGACGCGCGTTCGCGCCGAGGCGGAGCGCCGAGAGGCCGAGCGGCGGCGCCAAGCCGAAGAAGCTGAAAAGGCGCGTCGCACTCGGCTCAAGGTTCTCAAGAAGCGTGGCGCAAACGTTTGGCGCGAGATTGAACAGGAAATCGAGCGTTGCAGCGCATCAGGCTACGACCGAGCGGCAGATCTACTCTCCGACCTGCAGGTTCTGGCCATCGACGAGGGAAGCGAAGACGATTTCGCTCACCGCCTTGCTTCGATCCGGGTGCGGCATGAGAAGAAGAGAAAATTCATCGAGCGACTGACCAGGCTCGGGCGCAACAATCACGAAAGAACGGCCTGACCGCTCTCGGGTGAACTATAGATGGACAGCGAAGCAGCGAGCATACCGTCGCGGATGGTCATCGTTCTGACGGCATCTTTCTGCTGATCGCAGCTTGCGAGTGGCTCGTCGTGGAATCTTTGAGAAAATGCGTGTTATCGTAGTCTGGTTACGATTCGGACGCCGAATCCAAGTTTGTGGAGTGGGGAATTAATGGCAGGGATGTTTCCGACGAGCGCTGGACGCCATCTTCAGAATGCTACGAAAACAATTTGGCGATCTCGGCCATGGGGACGAACAATCTTTGGCCCCCGCCGACGAGATATCTGAAGCGGTATCGCTGATAGAACTGCGCCGCCTTGTCGTCCTTGGCGTCGACGACGAAGGCGTAGGACGCGATCTCGTTTCGCAGGGCACGGCTGAAGGCATCGAGAAGCATGCACTCGCCGTGTCCTCGCCCCTGATGGCGCGCATCGACCGCCAGTCGTCCCATCAGCGTCGCGGAGACCACCGGATAGCGTGGTAGCCGCTTCGCAAGCGCCTCGGGCAATTCGGAAAGAGCGATGCTGGTCGCCGCAAGCGTATAATAGCCGATCGGAACGCGTTCGCCGTCGCCGACCTGTACGAAGCACGAGGCGACCCGCCGCCTTGCCTCCTGCCCCGCTCGCTGTTGCAGATACCTGTCCAGCGGCTCGACGCCGCTGTTGAAGCTTTCTCGATCGTGCTGGTCCGACAGAGGCTCGATACGCAGTGCCGGCGCAGTGGAGGTCACCTAGGCGCCGGTCATCTTGAGGTATCGCTGTGCGGCCGCCTTGAGCCGACGGTTCGGCTCTCGCGGATTGAGGAGCGCCTCGGCGAACGCTCGGCTGTCCGCGGCGCTCAGGCGGATCGTCTGGGTTTCCTCGATGACGCGCACGGCCGCGTCATGCACGCTGGCGATCACGAAATCCGTCAGCGTGCGCCCCTGTAGCTCGGCAGCGCGTCGGAACAGGGCCTTCTGATCGCGGGAGACTCGCGCTTCCAGCCGCTCATCTCGCGCTTTAGCTGTGGCTTTTCCTGACATCTCGCGCATACCTTGAGTTGCATCCGAAACGTGGGTATTATGTACGTCTAATAGACGGACGTTTCAAGCGGCGTTAAGTGCTAGCACCGCGGATAGGGGTCGCCATCGGCGATAGAGGGGGGCGCATGGATATCGGTAAACTGAACAGCATGGTGGCCGATGATGCCGCCCTGCGCCGCCGTCAGGTGCTTCAGTCGGTGGGTGGCAAGGGTGACAAGATCTTTCCGCCGACCTATCCCGGAGAAGGGCGAAATGCGCCGCCCAGGCACGTCTATGAGCGACGGCGGCTAAACGGGGCAGACATCTGGTGTGTCCTGATCGACAGCGTACAGTCGCAGGCAAATCGACTTGAGGAATGCCTGCTCGCCGCCATCTCCGACGGCATTCCAATTCCCTATGTCGAAGTCGATTTTACCGAAGCCAAGCTCGACGGCATCACCAAGATCACATCTCTCGACGCCCCGCATCGCGTCTATGACGCCATTCTACGTGACAGCCTGTACAACGGTGCCCCCTTCATGGAGAGCGAAGTCGGCCAGCGTCTTGCCAAGGCGAAAGCAGCGGATGCGTCGGCACTGCTCGAAACATCGCCGACAGCACTGTTGTTTGGCGCGTGGCATTCGACCGGGCAAGGCGGCGGCCTCGGCGCAAAGTTTTCCCGTTGTCTGATCTCCGAGATCGTCGGTGTCGATGTGCCGGTTGACGAAGTAGTTGTGAACCAGCGAACCGGTGAAGTCGAAATTCAAACCTCGGGTCGGCGCACTGGCAGTCGCATCGATCCGCTAGGCATACTCAACAAGGTCAAGATCTATCAAGCTAAAGCCGATCCGAGTGACTGGACGGCGAGGGAAGACGAGGCGACAACAAAGGGCGCAAATAAGGAGCCTGTGCTCTACCCGACGAAAAAAGGTAAGCCGGGGCGCGCCTCTCTCATCAATCATGGCAACGTGACACCATCCGTTCAGTCGCTCGGCGTCACCTGCAATCATATCGAGCATGGTGTTGTGTTGAGTTTTGCGGCGCTGCGCCGATTGTATTTTGGTGACGGCGGGAAGGACGTGGCCGGACGCAGCTTGCTTGCGGCGCTCGGCCTTGTCGCGCTCACCGAGCAGGATGCTCGGGGCTACGCGCTGCGGTCGCGTTGTGATCTCGTCTGTGACGGCCGTGCGCCGCTCGAAATCGTACGCTCTGATGGCTCAACGGAAGCGGTCGAAATTGATCGCACACAAGCGCGAACGCTTTACGATGCGGCATACCTTGCGGCGCAAGGAGCCGGCTTTTCGCTCTCGTCCAAGCCGCTGGAACTCAAGCCTCAAGATAAGCTCGTGGAGATTGTCCGAAAGAGCCAAGAATTGGCTCTTGCTGGAAAGGGCAGCGAGGAAGAAGAGGCGGGCGGCGATGACTCTGGTTCTGGAAATTGAATATCTGTCCGGCGTCTCGTTTGCTGCCATAGGTCCCGACAGCGAAGCCCCGGACTGGCCGCCGCAGCCCGATCGCATCTTCTCCGCGTTGGTCGCCAGTTGGGCGGCACGAGGCCAACGGGAAGAAGAGCGCAAAGCGCTCGAATGGTTAGAGATGCGGCCGGTGCCATACCTGCTTGCGTCCGAGGCGGAGCCGCGCACAACGCTAACCGCTTATGTGCCGCCGAATGATTTCGAGACGCCAAAAGGTGAACTCGGTAAGTTACGTTGGTATAGGGATTTCCTGTCTAAGGGCATTTCTCCTCCTGAAAAGGGAGGGAGCAAGAAGCTCTGGATGCAGGCATGGAATGTCATGCCGGATCAAAGAAAGCACTCGGGCCTTAAAGAACGAAACTTTCCCGCTGCACGTCCGCATGACCCCGTCGTCCGCCTGTATTGGTCTGCCGCAGAACCCGATGAGGCGATGCTCTCTGCGTTGCAAGCCTTGGCACACGACACGGCCTACATTGGCCACTCCGCCAGCCTGACACGATGCCGGTTTCTACGGGATGGAGGCGCGCTTGAGTGGGGCGCAGCACAGCGTCCTCGGCGCGGTGTCTATCAGGGGCGTCTGGAAGAACTGCGCCATGCCTATGTCCGTTTTGAGAAATCGGCCGACAAGAAAGACCGGCCGCAAAAGGGCGCGCGCATCCCGCCAGAGCCGGAGGCGAAAGCCGCGCGGACAAATCTGTTCGGCGCGGGAAATCGCTGGATGATTCTCGAGCACGTCACAGGCGATATGCCGGATGTGCGCACTTGTGCGCTCGTCGCCAAAACGCTGCGAGATACACTCCTCAGCGGATATCGCCAGATCGGACTCGAAGACAAAATCCCCGAGGCCGTCAGCGGCCACGCGGCGGGTGGCACGCCAGCCCAGACCCCGCACCTCGCAATCATACCGTTGGCGTTCGCTGGCTTTCCCTATGCCGACGGTCATGTGATGGGGTTCGCGCTCGTTCCGCCGGCGGACAATGAAATATTGACCGACGAAACGTTTCGCAAAGTCCTGCGGGCCTTGTCGCCTGTTGATGAAGATCGCGGCCGCCGGATCCTCACCTTGATGTCAAAGTCGGGAACGTCCGCTGGTTCCGCTTTTTCGATTGGTCTTTCGCCAACTTTCGAGCCGCCGACGGACAAGCAGTCGCTCGATCCCACGCTCTACACCGGATCGGCATTTGTATTCGTGACGGTAACGCCCATCGTGCTCGACCGACATCTGAAAGAGAAAGGGACTGCTCGTGAGAAAGAGGCGGCCGCGCAGATCGCCGCGGCCTGCCGCAATATCGGACTGCCGGAACCGGAAGTGGTTGTTGTCGGCAAGCATTCAGCCGTCGAAGGTGCGCCATCTGCCTATCCTTCGGGAAACTCGCCGCGCTGGATGAACTGGCGTCTGCCGCCGTCGCTGGCAAGCCGCCAGCTCATCCACGCCGTGATCCGCTTTGCCGAGCCGGTCGACGGCCCGGTGATTCTGGGCGCGGGACGGTTCGTGGGATTGGGCTTGTGCCGTCCCATTAATGACAGGGCTCCCGATGCTGACCGCTGACGACTTCGACGCTTTCTTCCGGGAGGTTCACGGCTATCCGCCTTTTCCGTGGCAGAAGCGATTGCTCGCGCACGTGGCTGCGAGAGGCGAATGGCCCGATATGCTCGATCTGCCAACTGGATCGGGCAAGACGGCGGCGATCGATATCGCGCTGTTCCACCTGGCGCTGCAAGCCGATCTCGGACCCGAGCGGCGCGCTCCCGTTCGTATCGCCTTTGTCGTGGATCGCCGGTTGGTGGTGGACGATGCATTTGAGCGGGCCGACAGAATTGCCCGAGCACTGCGGTGGGTACTTCTCCACAGCAACGAAGCTGAGACACTCAAGCAGAAGTTGTTGGCGGAGGCACGATCGGAGGAAATCGAGATGCTGGATCGTGTGCGCTCGGACACTACGACACGTTTGGTCGCCGAGCGCCTCAAGGTGCTTTCCGGCGATGGGCCATCGTTCATCGCGCGGCGCCTGCGTGGCGGCATTCCGCGCGAGGACGATTGGGCGCGCACGCCCTCGCAACCGACTGTGCTGTGCTCCACCGTCGATCAGGTCGGCTCGCGGCTTCTGTTTCGCGGCTATGGCGTTTCCGATTCCATGAAGCCGGTCCATGCCGGCCTGATCGGCTCGGATTGCCTTATCCTGCTCGACGAAGCGCATCTCGCCGAGCCGTTCCGGCAGACGCTGGACTGGGTTGAACGCTACCGTGGCGAGAAATGGCGTACGAAAAAAGGTGGCGGGCCTTGGGGTTTTACGCGTCTGTCGGCCACGTCCGGAGAAAAGTCGAAAGATGTCTTTTCTCTCGACGACGGCGATAGGGCAAACCCGATTCTGAGGCGGCGGCTGGAAGCCGAAAAGCCTGCGCTGCTCGTTGCGCCCGCCAAATCGAGAAATGAGACGGCAGAGGCGGCCGACATCGATGATGTGGATGGCGGGAGCGGTAGCGGCACGAAAGACCTTGCGCGCCGGGCGACGGTTGTTGTCAATCAGATCAAAGAGGGGCTTAAGCACTTCAAAGACAGCAAAAGTGGCGTCCGGCGTCCGGCGATAGGTGTGGTCGTCAACCGTGTTGCCAGAGCGCGAGAGGTTTTCGCGCAACTCGGGAAGCAGTTTCCGGAAAAGCCGGTAGGTGGTGCTGCAGAAGAGGCAGTTCCCGAAGTCGTCCCGATGATTGGACCGGCAAGGCCGGTAGACCGCGACGATCTCGTTGAAAAGCTGAAGCTAATCCGCACCGGCGAGTCGCGTGAGCTCGAAAGGCCGCTCATCCTCGTTGCGACCCAATGTATCGAGGCTGGTGTGGATATCGATCTCGACGCGCTCATCACAGAGGCTGCCCCGGTCGACTCCCTGCGGCAGCGTTTCGGCCGACTCAACCGCGCTGGCCGTGACATAAAGCCCTACGCGGCAATCGTCGCGGACGGAACCGATATTTCGGCGCGGGCGGACGATCCCGTCTATGGCAAGGCGATCAAACTGGCCTGGGATTATCTTGGGGGCGTTGCGACGAAGGAGAACAGCTTCTTGTCCGTCGATTTCGGCGTCGAGAAGATGAATGCGCTGACGCCTCCAGATCATAACGCGCTCACTGAAAAACCCGATGCGCCGGTTCTCCTTCCCGCCCATCTTGATCTGTTGAGTGAGACCTCGCCAATTCCGGCCGCAGATCCGGATGTGGCGCTGTATCTGCATGGTCCGGCTCGCCAGCCGGATTCGATCACAATTGTGTGGCGGGCGGATATCCGGCCCGAATGGAAGGATCAGGATTTGGTCCGCCTACTGACGCTCGTCCCTCCGCGCTCGCGCGAGGCAATCGAATTGCCTGTCTGGACGGTGCGGCGCTGGCTGCAAGGGCGCGGAAAATCGGCTGTCGAGGTGGCAGATATCCCGACGCGGGAGCCTGATGAGGAGGAAGGGCGCGGCGGAAGGCTTGTCTTCCGCTGGAAGGGGGATGATGCGCGCTCTCAATGGATCAGCCCGTCCGAGGTTCGATCCGGCGACACCATCATCGTTCCAGCAATCTATGGAGGCGTAGACACCTTCGGCTGGAATCCCGAATGTAAGGAAGCCGCCCAGGATGTCGCCCACAAAGCAGCGGAGCCTTTCGCACGGAAGAAGTTTGCCGTGCGCGTCGCGCCGGGATTGACCGGGCAACATGTGAGCGACGAGGCGCTAGCGGGAACGCTGGCCAGCTTACGAGCGCAAAATCCAGAGACGGTCAGACAGACTTTGCTCAATCTCGAATTGCCGCCCGAGGTCAGGAAGGGACTCGCATGGCTTGGCGAAGCTAAGGGTTGGCGTGGTAAGCCGCGCGTCGTTATCGACTTCGATCTCTATGGAGAAAACGACAAGGGGGAACCGCGCGGAGTGGTTTTGTTGGCGCCGTTCGGGGTCAGATTTCCTGAAGCACGGCAGGTCGAGGATCATGGCGAAGACGGCGGCCCCAATTCGACCGAAGACGACATAGCCGGCTCGGTTTTTGATTTTCCGCTTTCGTTAGATCAACACAGCCGCGACGTTGAGGGCAAAGCTCAAGAGCTTGCGAAGCGTGCCGGTCTGCCAGCCGAGCGCGTCGCGGATCTGAAGCTTGCAGGGTTTCTTCACGACCAAGGAAAGCGCGATCCGCGATTCCAGGCTTGGCTGCATTTCGGTGATCCGCTGGGCTTCGACGCAGAAGACGAGAAGGACGTCCTCGCCAAATCGGGCCGCACGCTGCCGCCCGCGGCGCGGGAAAAATCAGGACTGCCGGATCGCTGGCGGCACGAGGCTCTGTCGGTCAGGCTAGCACGCACGCATGCGGGCATGGCTCAGGCCGGCGATCCCGATCTCGTCCTCTGGCTCGTCGGCTCTCATCACGGCTATGGACGTCCCTTCTTTCCGCATTGGGATCCCCACGAACACGCACCGGAGGTCGGGCCGCAATCTCTCGCCTTCGACTGGAATGGTCTTGATTGGCCTTCGCTCTTCGCGCGGCTCAAAGCACATTACGGCGTGTGGGAACTGGCGCGGATGGAAGCGATCCTCCGCCTCGCCGACCATCGCGCTTCTCAGGAAGCTCGAGACCGCGCCGCAAAGGAGATCGGCGAATGACCGCCGCGAAATCTCATCGCCTCGACGGACTGGAGCCGGACAACCTGCTTGCCTTTCTTGCGCTGCTAGGACTCTTGCGCGCGTTGGAGACTGCCGACCTGGCGCTTTACCCACGTGCCGCCTGGGATATCGATCGACCACCGCTCAGACCGCGGCTGTTTCTTGCGCGGGAAGTGACCGCGGAACAAATCTCAGAAGTTGCCGCCGAGGGGATCCAGACGCTCGCGCTGGGTTATGAATTCAACGACCGTAAAGACTTAAACTACTCCCGAAGGGAATGTCGCGACCTGCTGACGGAGGAGGCGAAGGCGTCTTTTGCCGATCATCGCGAGCGCATCGATCTCTTGGCAGGCTTAATGAGCGACGCAGCCATCAAGGACGACAAAACAGAACTGGTGGACCCGACGCCGTTGTGCCTCCTCTTCGGTCAGGGGCATCAGCATTTTCTTGAACGCCTCGCCAACGTACCGCGCGAAGCGGCGCCTCCGCCTCGGGGGAGAGGGAAAAGCACTGTTACTTTGTCGCCATCCCAGTGCCTGGCCGAGGCGCTATTCCAATCCTGGCGCCGCGACGACCCGACATTTTCTTTCCGCTGGGACCCGGCCGAAGATGTCCGCTATGCCCTGATGGCCGGCGATCCGACAGACACCGCCTACAAGGCGCGTACGCAGCATGGCGCCAACCGTCTTGCGGCCGTCGGCTTGGCCGCACTCACTCTCGTTCCGGAAATGCGGGCGGGACGCGTCCGCCCCTCCATCATGGGCGGCATGTCCGGAGTAGATGGTTTTTCCTTCGCGTTTCCAATCTGGCGTGATGCGACGACGCTGACTGCCGTCCGTGCTTTGCTTTGCCATCCGAACTTGCGCAAAGCCGAAGGGCTCAAACATCTGGGAGTCGACCATGTTGTCGTCGCACAGCGAATTTCGGTCGGAAAGTTCATGAACTTCGCGCGCGCACGGCCAATCTAGCGGACTGAGCATATTCATGCCGACCGACAACCAGCTCGAATTCCATCTTCCCGCGCCGCCAATAAGCGGCGACACGCCGCTCATTCCGGCGCGGATGGTGAACGAGTTCGTCTATTGCCCGCGGCTTGCCTATCTGATGTGGACGCAGGGCGAGTGGGCGGAGACCGGCGACACGGTCGAGGGTCATCGCGTTCATGCGCGCGTCGACAAGCCCAATGGGCCGCTACCCGCGCCGCAGGCGCTGGAGACCGGCGCCGCGCTAGCAAGTGACAAGGTCGTCAGCCGGTCGCTGACGCTTTCCTCGAGCGCGCTAGGTGTCATCGCCAAGCTCGACATCGCCGAAGCCGACGATGGCGTCGTGACGCCTGTCGATTACAAGCGGGGCAAGCGGCCGCATGTCGCACAAGGCGTTTATGAGCCTGAGCGCATTCAGATCTGCCTCCAGGGACTGCTGCTCGAGGCGCATGGTTACCGGGTCGAGGAAGGCGCGATCTATTACGCGGAGAGTCGAGAGCGTGTGCGCGTCACGCTGGACGACGAGCTGCGAAGCGCAGCGCGAACCGCCGTTAGCGAGCTGCGGTTGACGGTCTCCCAAAGCCGCATCCCGCCGCCGCTCACGGACAGCCCGAAATGCCCGCGCTGCGCGCTCGTGACGGTCTGTCTTCCGGACGAAATTCGCTCACTGTCGGGTTCATCGCTCGCGCCGCGGACGATCGCCGTTCCGCCGGACGAAGCGCTGCCGCTCATCGTGCAATCCCAGCATGCCCGGATCGGCAAGGAAGGCGAAACGCTCAAGATCACCGACGAGGAGAAGGGCGAGTCCCAGGTGCGCTTCATCGACATTTCGGATGTCGCGCTGTTCGGCAATGTATCGATCACCACGCCGGCGCTCGCGGCCCTGCTCGAACGCCAGATTCCGGTGACCTTTCACAGTCACAGCGGCTGGTTTCGCGGTGTTGCCCACGGCATTGGTCACCGCAATGTCGAGATTCGCACGGCGCAATATCGCTTGAGCTTCGACGAGGCCGCGTGCCTTCGGTTCGCCAAGGAGTTGGTCGCGGCGAAGATCACGAACCAGCGGACGATCCTGCGCCGGAATTGGCGCGGGCCCCCGGAGGAGCGGCAAGCGGCACTCGACCGGCTTGGGGCCGCACGCAAATCCGCGGATGGTGTGGCGACACTGGCGCAGTTGCTAGGTGTCGAAGGCGATGCGGCCGCCGTTTATTTCCGCGCCTTCGCAGGTCTATTGAAATCGCCCGAGGACAAGCAAGGCGCCGGTGAACTGGCGCCGTTCCATTTCGAGGCGCGCAATCGTCGCCCGCCAACCGATCCAGTGAACGCGATGCTGTCGCTCGCTTATGCAATGCTGACCCGACATCTGACGATCGCGTTGGCGTCGGTCGGCCTCGATCCCTATCGGGGCTTCTATCATGCGCCGCGCTATGGCCGCCCGGCGCTGGCGCTTGACCTCATGGAACCGTTCCGCGCGATCATTGCCGATTCCGTCGTGCTGTCGGCGGTGAACACCGGCGAGGTCGGACCGAATGATTTCGTCGTGGCGGTCACTGGGACAGCGCTGACGCAAGCAGGGCGCCGACGCTTTGTCGAGGCGTTCGAGCGTCGTCTGTCACAAGAAACCACGCATCCGGTTTTTGGCTATCAGGTGAGCATGCGCCGCATGCTTCTGGTTCAGGCGCGATTGCTGTCCCGATTTCTGTTGCGAGAGCTGCCAACCTATCCTCATTATTTGCCGCGGTGAGGACTCGCCCCATGGCCGACGAACGCCTCTTCATCGTGGCCTACGACATCTCCGACCAAAAGCGCTGGCGTCGCGTCTTCAAAGCCATGCATGGGTATGGGGAATGGATTCAGCTTTCCGTTTTCCAATGTCGTCTTTCGCAGCGGCGTCGCGCCGAGCTTGAGACGCGACTGCGTGAGTTGGTGAAGAATGGCGAGGACCACGTTCTCCTGATCGACGTCGGACCGGCCGACAAGATCGAGCTCGTAATGGAGAGCATCGGCAAAACGTTCTCGAAAATGGAACGTCGAGCTATCGTCATATAGCAAGATCCGGTAGGATCACCCGTGATTCCGATAAAGATAAGCGGCCCTGATTGAATGCGTTCCATACCCGCCGGGTGCTTTCGAGCGGCGACGTGCTGCACGGAACCCCGCACCCGCTCGAATCTCGGTAGATTGTTGGAATCGTGAAGCTCTTTGACATGGTTGATACGATGTCGTGTCGAGACTGGCAGACTGCGCCCATCGTCCGGGGCCACCGGTCGAAAACCTGGCGAGATTGCCTTGGTATCCAAGGGCTTGTAGGGTGGCTGCATCCGAGGCACTCGCGCCTCGGCCTCATTGAAGCGCCTCGGCGAGCAATTCCTCGGCCTCGGCTCGAGCCGCGCATCCGAGGCACTCGCGCCTCGGCCTCATTGAAGCTACGGGCAGTGGGCGACGGCGACGCAGACCTTCCAGGGAGCATCCGAGGCACTCGCGCCTCGGCCTCATTGAAGCGCGGGCCGAGATTTTCGGAATTAATAGGCGTAGTCATGGCATCCGAGGCACTCGCGCCTCGGCCTCATTGAAGCGTCATCAGTTGGCGCCCGCCAGTTGACATTCGGCGATGCATCCGAGGCACTCGCGCCTCGGCCTCATTGAAGCCTGGAAAACGTGCCTGAGGATCTGACGCTCGCCGAGCTGCGCATCCGAGGCACTCG
>DASRBG010000162.1:0-7464 GCA_035653735.1 Gemmataceae bacterium | reverse complement strand
TCGCGGGCAACGAGATCATCAGCGATGTTGATCTGAGCTACTGATCGAGTTGAGGCCTATTTATCCGAGCCGCGCACGCAGCGCAGCGGAGTAAGCGGCAGCACAGACGGCCGCTTACTCCGCTGCGCTGCGTGCGCGGCTCGGATGTTCTCCGCGCTTATTCTTTGCCCGCGTAGGCAGCCAGGAACGTTTGCAACGCCTCCATTTGTGAGCGTTGCTGAGGCTTGAGCGACAAGCTCAGCCCTTGCCGCGACGATTCGAGCGCCGCCCGCGCCTTGCCGAGCTGCGTGTGCAACAGGGCCAATCCCCAGTACGTCTCCGCCCATTTCGGATCGGCTTTGCGCGCCGCGCGATAATGGCCCAATGCCGCATCGAAATCTCGTTCCACCCAGAAAGTGCATGCCAGACGGCAATGCCGTATCGCCGGCGAAGGACAATCGCTCGCTTCTTCCCAGACGCGGCGCGCGTCGGCCGGCCGGCCCAGGTGCATGTACAGTCCCGCCAATCGCTCGGCGACCGGCCAATTCCAGGAAGTCCGGCCCGATGCCTCGCTTTGTTCGATGATGGTGATCGGTCGCTCCGAAAGGTTCGCCGACGGTTGAGCCAAGGCGAACGCACGCCGTCTCTCGGCAACCTGCTTGCGCTGCCGGGGCGATACCTTGGGATCGAAGCGCAGCCATTGCTCGCTCGCCGCTAGCTCTGCCTCAACGAGACCGCGCTGCGCATAAGACATGGCCAGATAGCGCCAGGCGGTGCCGTTGTCCGGGTGCAATTTCAGCGCGCGTTGGAAACAATACGTCGTTTGCGCCCAGCGCAGATCGCGCTCGACCTGCCAGGAGTCGAAGGGCGAAAACGGCACCGTTGCGGTATCCAGATGGAGATCGCGATAACAATTGCCCAACAGGATCCAAACGTCCGGCTGGTTTTCATCTTCCGCAAGAGCGACGCGAGCACGGTCGAGGGCGGCCAAGAGAAGCGATGTCCGCCAGCGCCGGATGCTTCCCGCCGGCAGAGCCGCCGCCAGGTTGTAGAGCGCCTTCATTTCACGGGCGGCGGCTCGGCGGACGTTGGGCACGGATGGCCGCGCCGGTTCCTGGAAATGACGGGCCGCGAAATCAACGGAGGGAAAATCGCTTTCGGAGACGCGATCGCGCGGCACGAACACGGCCGCCAACGCATCGAAATACACGCAGCGCCAGTCCGGGTGTGCCAGCAAGGCAGCCTGGGGACCGCCGCTGTATCCTTCATGACCGAGGAGCACGAGAGGTTTGCCCAGGTCGGCCACGGCTTTCTCCCAATTGGGATCTTGTTCCGCGAGCCAATCTTCGATGGCAACGTAGTTCTTGAATGTCGTCAAATCGGGCATTTCCAGCCGGCCGTCCATGAAGGGCTTGCAGCGCGGGGCGTTGTGAAAGTCATATACACCGGTTTGGTCCAGGCCGTACACCAAGGCGCGGTCGGGAAGGCCGGGTTGACCCGCGAAGATCGCCGCATCGTGGGCGAAAGCCAACGGCTCTTCCCGGAGAGCGAAATGTCGCGGCAGTCCGATGAACGTGTAGAATCGATCGCTCACCAGCGCCGCAATCCACAGGCCGAGCATAAGCAACAGAACGACCCGCCCGATCTGAGCCGCGACCGGCGAGCGGGGTCGCGTAAGCGCCCCGAGAGAGGAAGCACTCGGGGCGCTTACGCGACCCCGCTCGCCGCTCTCTGACGATCGCGGCTCAGATTGCAATTCCACAGCCCACTCTGCGAAGTTCCAGGTCAAGACAGTGCCGGCCACCAATGCGAAGCGAGTCCAGTTTTGGAGCGCTTGCACGGCGAGAAACGAGAACGCCCCGGCCAGCAAGATGCGGAAGAGATCGCCTTGCCAGCGGAGAACGAATGCGCCCGCGAAAATGCCGGCAACCGTAAGCGGGCCCAACGCTTGCCGGGGTGACGTGATGTCCGCGAAAACGCCACGGCCGCTGCCGAGGATGGTCACATCAAGCCATACCATGTAGGCGGCGAGAGCGGTCCCTCCCACGCCGACAAGGGCAGCGACGGGGGGACAACGTTTAAGGAGCGCCAAGGCCGTGATCCCGCCGCCGAGAACCAGAATCAGAGGAACATTCGCGCCGGCAGCATTCAGCCACGCCGGGCCGCCGCCGGAAAGAGTCAGCGTGCTCAGGACCAACAACGCGATCACCGCGGCCAATCCGATAAGCCATACGCCGGTCGCTGGGACAATTGCTCCAGCAGCAAATTTGCTCACGTAGGACGGGCTTCCCTGCCCGTCCGGACGGCCTGGGAAGGCCGTCCTACGGAAAGTTCGTTCCTGCCGAAGGGATACGGAGGTCTCTGGGGCACGGCGAGACTTCTTGTCTTGAGGCCGGGGCGTTCGCCACGCGCGCCAGGCCGCCGGATAGAGAAAGCTCAATGGGAGGAGCGGCAGCAGGAAGTACAAATCGAGGAAGAAACCGTTTCTTCCCAGGACGCGGAGCGTGTCCTCGCGGACTCGATCGGCTGGACTCTTCAGCTCATCGATGTATTTCTTGTAGGGATTGTTTGGGTCGGCAACCTTCGGGAACAAATCGAACGGAAACCACGCCCCTTTGAGGAAGTACGGATTGACCAGGCAGGCGGCGGCGACCGCGAGCATCACGCCGCCTGTGTGTTTCCAGCGGCGGCGTTCTTCCAGCGTCCAGCTCCATTCGCCGCGCGAGCGCAGCCATAACAGCCGAGCGCCGCGGGCAACCACGAACATTCCCAGCAAGATCGGCCCCAGGATGAACAATCCCTGCACATTGGTCCACAGGACTTGCAACACGGGCAAGAGCCAGAGAATTGACGGACGTTCATCGGCACGCCAGAGGACGGCGAGATAACAACCGAGATAAAGCAGCGAGAAGATTTCCGGACGAGGATCGAGGCGAAAACTCAAGAGGATGAGTGCCGGCATCCAGCACAGCACGGTCACGGCCACGGGCCAATCGCCGCGCCGGGCCGTCACGACGGCCAGGAAGGCGGCGGCGCCGACCGTCGCGCCGAGCAAGACGAGAGCGCCGACGCCGCCAGCTCGATAGGCCAAGGCCAAGATGACCTCATAGGACCAGTGAATGTCCACCCATAATTTGTCGGATGAGCCGAAGGTGAAGGGATCCAGACCGGGTACACGGCCATTCTCCAAGATCCACTGCCCGCCGCGCAGGTGCCACCAAATGTCGGAGTCGCCCATCTCGTAACAGCCGAGCAAGAAAGCGACCGCGACAAGGAAGATCAGTAGCAAGTTGTCCAGTAAACATCGTGGCGAAAGTATCTGCCGCCAGAAAAACACTCTTGGATCTCCCTCCACGGATGATTGCGACGAATAGGGCGAACGACCACCCAGACGCCCCGTTCCCTACTATGGGAAGCGATCCTATTGGCTTCAAGGGCGCCGCGCGTTCCTCATGGAATTTTCGCACGCAGCACAAGACCGAATCGTGCACGATTCGGACGAAAAAGGAACGTGGTCGCGGTATGCGAATTGCTCCTCAGATTTTTCCGATGAAGGCGTCCCATTCGGTTCGCGGAATCATTGTGAACCGATGGCCGGAGTTTATCCCCTTAAAAGGAGTTCGCTATGTCCACCGCAATCGCTCCACCTCAAAGGCGCCGTCGTCCGTTGCGACGGATAGTCAGCCCGGCGCAGCACATCAATGTCGGCGACACGGAACGCTTGGTCTCCATCCTCGGGGGCGCCGCACTCGGCCTGTTCGGCCTCTCCCGCCGTTCGCTGGGTGGTCTCGGCTTGGCTGCCGTGGGCGGCTCTCTACTTTACCGCGGGATGACCGGCCATTGCCCCGGTTATCAGTCGCTCGGCGTTAGCTCGGCGCAGCCAGTCGGCTCGGCGACCAGCGTCCGCGCCGGCCACGGCATCAAGGTCGAGGAAAGCATCACCATCAACCGCGACGCCGCCACGCTATGGCGCTTCTGGCGCAAGCTGGAGAACATCGGACGCTTCATGCAGCACTTGGAGTGCGTGGAAGAGATCGACGAGCGGCGCTCCCGCTGGACGGCGCGTGGGCCTCTCGGAGTCAAGCTCCAATGGGAAGCGGAAATTATCAATGAAAAAGAGAACGAGCTGATCGCCTGGCGCTCGGTAGATGACAGCGAAGTGGACACGGCCGGCTCGGTGCATTTCCGCGAGTTGCCGCACGGCCGCGGTACCGAAATGCGCGTCGTTCTCAAGTACGATCTCCGCTACGACGCTCATACCACCGAGTTGGCCGAACCGATAGCCCGTCTGCTGGGCCAATCGCCGAGCCAACAAATCCGCGAGGATCTGCGGCGTTTCAAGCAAGTCATGGAAACCGGCGAGACCGCCACCATCGAAGGCCAACCGCGCGGCCAGTGCGGGTAAGAATGTTTCGTGACGCTTCGCGGAAGCGGCGGAACCGTATGCCCCTTCTGCGAAGCATCGCGAAACGACAGGGAGGATCCAACCGTGAAAGCCGTTTGCTGGTGCGGCACGGGGCGCATGCACGTGGAGAATGTACCGGAGCCGCGTATTCTTAATCCGCGCGATGCGATCGTGCGGATCACGCTGACCGCCATCTGCGGTTCGGACCTACATCTGTACGACGGGTTCATTCCCACGATGGAGAAGGGCGACATCGTGGGCCATGAGTTCATGGGCGAGGTCGTCGAGGTCGGCAAAAGCGTGACGAATCTGAAGCCCGGAGATCGCGTCGTCGTACCATTTACCATTTCCTGCGGGCGCTGTTTCTTCTGTGGAAAGCAGCTGTATTCCCTGTGCGATAACTCCAATCCGAACGCCTGCATCGCCGAAATGCTGTACGGCTATTCGCCCGCCGGTTTGTTCGGCTATTCGCACATGATGGGCGGTTACGCCGGTGGGCAGGCCGAGTATGCCCGCGTACCGTTCGCCGACGTGGGGCCCCTAAAAATCCCGGACGGTCTTCGCGACGAACAAGTCTTGTTTCTGTCCGATATTCTGCCCACCGCTTACCAGGCCGCCCTCAATTGCGACATCGAGCCGGGAGATACCGTCGCCGTTTGGGGCTGCGGTCCCGTTGGCTTGCTAACCATCAAGTGCGCCTTCTTACTCAAAGCCCAGCGCGTCATTGCCATCGACCGTTTTCCCGAACGACTACGCATGGCTCGCGAGCAGTGCGAGGCGGAGATCATCAATTACGAACAGACAGATGTGCGCGAGGCACTGAACGAAATGACCGGCGGCCGCGGACCTGATGCCTGTGTCGATGCAGTCGGCCTGGAGGCGCACGGACCCGGCATCCTGGGTATGTACGATCGCGTCAAGACATCGTTGATGCTGGAGACCGATCGCGCATACGCGCTGCGCCAGGCCATCCAGGCCTGCCGCAAGGGCGGTCGTGTTTCCATCCCCGGCGTCTACGGCGGCTTGATCGATAAGTTGCCTATGGGTTCCGCCTTCGGCAAGGGGCTAACTCTGCGCATGGGGCAAACGCATGTGCAGAGCTACATGAAATCTCTGCTCGATCTGATCCAAAACGGATCGATCGATCCGTCGTTCCTTATCAGCCACCGCGGACGATTGGAAGATGCGCCGCGCCTGTATGAGATCTTCAAACGCAAGCAAGACGAGTGCATCAAAGTGGTCATGCAGCCGTAGATCATCAGGGCCGCGAGCAGCGCGCGGCCCTGAGTCTCCTTTTATTTGCATCGTCGTTCTCATCATCGCGCAGCGATGGTCCCACATCACAACGCTAGTTCCAGCGCCGAGAGAGCAAAACCACGACGCTTCACGGGAACTGATCCGTAACGATTTTCAGAACTCATTGATTTCTCGACATTTCCGCTCTTTCTCTTGTCTTGTCGAGGCTTGCTCTCTTCGCTCGTACTCTTCGCGTAGGATGGCACATATTTTGCCCATCTTTCTCAGACTCCCGAAGCGGAGAAAAGATGTGTGTTTCATCGCCGGTTACTCTCTCAGAGGAGGTGTAGCATGTACAGCATGGTGTTGATGGCAGCCCTAACGACCGCAGTGGACATGCCGGATCGAGGGCGCCGAGGCGGCTGCTGCGGCGGTTGCTATGGTGGTGGCTGGGGTGGCTGTTATGGCGGCGGGGGCGGCTGCTATGGCGGCTGGGGAGGCGGTTTCGGCATGGGCGGCTGCGGTGGCGGCTGGGGAGGCGGCTGCGGTGGCGGCGGCTATACCATGGGCGGCTGGGGCGGCGGCTGCGGTGGCGGCGGCTATACCATGGGCGGCTGGGGCGGCTCTGGCTATAGCGGCTATGCCCTGGGCAACTTCTCACCCACCTGGGGCGGCTATGCCTATTCCCCAATGTCTTCCTCGTGGGGCGGTTATGGCTTTTCGCCCATGTACTCCACATGGGGCACGCCCATTGTCTCCGCGGGAGGAACGATGTTCAATCCGGCGGGATTGACGCAATCGTTCTACTACAACCCCAGTGGAGCTAACGCGAACGCAGCGACCATCATCGTTCATATGCCGGCCAATGCCAGCTTGAGCATCGACGGCCAGCAAACGCAGCAGCGGTCGAACACGCGCACGTTCGTGTCGCCGCCGCTGGATCCCAACAAGACTTACACCTACACCCTCCGCGCGGAAACGAGCCGCGACGGACGCACCATCACGGAAACGAAGAACGTGGACGTGCGAGCGGGGCAATCCAGCGAAGTGACGCTGAACCTGGAAGGCGAACGAATTAACGCGTCGCCCCGAGAGAACCAGTCGTCGCCTCAACGCACCCCGACGCCACCTGAGTAATAATCTCGCGCCCAAAACCCTGCCAGCCCGCGGCTTGTTGGGTGGTTAGGTGGTTAGGTGGTTGGGTGGTTAGATAGGCGAACGATTGACGCCAACCACCCAACCACCTAACCACCTAACCACCTAACAAGCTGTAGACCGGCAAGGAAAGCCTCACGCTAACGGTTTTTCCAGCACATACGAGCCAATCGCCAACGCATCCAGCGGCGAAGTCCAGAAGCATTCCACCGCGTCGCGCGGCGTACAGACGATCGGCTCGCCGCGCGTGCAAAACGGTAGATTAACCAGCACCGGCACACTGGTCCGAGTCTGGAACGCTTTGAGCAGGTCATAGGTACGCGGACATTGCTGGTGGTTGACGGTCAGAACGCGCACCGTGCCGCCCCCACGCTGCATCGCCGGCATGAGCTTGGCCTTGTCCGGCTGCGCTTGATGATCGAAAAGCAAGAACGGCGAGACGTCCGCGCCGGCGAACCAGTTAGCCGCCTCTTCTTCCAGTACCACCGCGGCGACGGGACGAAAATCCTCGCGGTCTTTGATTTCGTTGAGGCGAGCCTGCATAGCGGGGGTGATCGGTGAGGCGAGGATGGAACGCGCGCCCAAAGCGCGGGGGCCGAACTCCATGCGCCCCTGAAACCAGCCGATGATCTTATCCTTTACCAATAGATCGGCCGTCTCCTCCGATACGTTCTTGACATGGCGGAAGG
>DASRBG010000161.1:0-17321 GCA_035653735.1 Gemmataceae bacterium | reverse complement strand
GCGCGTCGAGAAAAGCGACATGTACATATGATCGAGTACGAACACCTGATTACGCAGTACCGAGAGGCGGTCGAGATAATCGGGGCGTTCCTGATGAGCGATGGTCTGTACCGTCGCCTGGAGGCGGGCGACATGCGACTCGAGCGCAATCGTCACCTTATCGCGGAAGCGGCGCTGCACGCGCGTGCTGACGATGCGCAGAAACCATGTGGCGGCGGCCGAAACGCCCAGCGCCACCGCCGCCGTGCCCACGAGGGCAGAATTGCCCCGCAGCACGCCTTCGCCCAAAAGCATGAACCACAGGGCCAAAAGCGCATCAGGAAGCGCGGCCAGCAGCGCCAGGAAGAACGAGGCCAACAGCATGCCGGGTTCATGGCGGTAGCCGAGCTTGCACAGCCGCCACATCGACGACAGCGCCGGCGGCAAGTCGTCGCGTGCCGGGGCTTGCGGGTTCCTAAGCGAGGACGTCATAGGTCATTCCCTCCTCATCTTCGGTGGCGGCGAAGCGCCGCGCCTGCAAATCGAACATCGTGCGATAGCGGCCGCCCTTCGCCATCAGCTCATCGTGCGTGCCCAGCTCGATGACCTTGCCGTGTTCCAGCACGCAAATGCGATCGGCATGGCGCACCGTGGAAAATCGGTGCGAGATAAGGATGGTCGTGCAATGCCGGCTCGCCGCCAGGACGCGATCGAAAATCTCCGCCTCGCCCCGCACATCGAGCTGCGCCGTCGGCTCATCCAAGAGCACGACCCCAGCGCCAAGCTGCACCGCGCACAAAGCGCGCGCCAGCGCGACCCGCTGCCACTGCCCGCCCGAAAGATCCGTGCCGCCCTCGTAGCCGCGCGCCAGTACCGTGTCGAGTCGGGCCAGGTTCGCCGCCCCCGCCGACTCGAGCGCCGCCAGCACCGCGCCATCCGGCGCGCCCGTGGGCGCGACATTGTCGCGAAGCGGTAGCTCGAAGCGAATGAAATCCTGAAATACGGCCGTCAGCCGCGACCGCCAGGAAGCGAGGTCGTATTCACGCAGATCAACACCATCGATCTCGATCGCCCCCTCTTGCGGGTCATACAACCGGCAGAGCAGCTTCGCCAACGTGGTCTTGCCCGCCCCGTTCTGCCCCACGATGGCCAGTGACGACCCGGCGGGAATCACCAGGTCAAACCCCTCCAGCACGCTCGCCCCGCCGGGATAGGCAAATTTCAGATTGCGAAACCGAATCTCGCGCCCCGGCTTGCAAGCCGCATCGATCTTGCCCGAGGGCAACGCCCCACCGCGCTCCATCGCCGGCTCCAACCGCAGCACGGCCCCAACCGGCGCCGCGGCTCCATCGAGCGCCCAATTCAGCCCGCCAAACGCGATCAGCGACGTACCCAGAGCGCTCTGGGCAAACATAACCACGCTGCCCAGACTAAGGCTGCCGTCGGCCGTCGCATGTGCAAGCGACCAGAACACGGCCACATTCGCGCCCAGCACAAGCAGCATGCACCACAACACCGGCCTCTCGCGCAGCCGGGTCGCTTCGTATTGCAGTGCATGCAATCGGGTCCGAACGCGAACGAAGCGATCGATCGTCCACCCCGCCAGTCCGAAAAGCCGCAGTTCCTTGCTCGCCGGCGGGTCCACGGCCAGGCGATAGGCATAATCCGCATCGCGCCGCGCCCCGCGCACTTCTTGCGTATTGCGATCGCGCCAGACCGAGCTTTCCCGCAAGAGCCAATGCGTCGCCAACCACGCCCCGCCGAGCACCAGGGGCGCCCACCATGCGTAAAAAGCGAGCACGACCGCCGAAGTCAACCCGGCCACCATGTCCACCAGCCCGCTCGCAATAAAATCCATCGAAATGAACAAAGGCGGTCCGGTCATTCCCAGATCGAAATCGCGCGCCGCCGTCAGATCGCTGGTGAGTTTCGGATCTTCGAGGTGCCCCATCCCCGGCGGCCGAATGCAGGCATTGGTCAGCCGCTCATACAGCCATGCCGCCGTCCGATCACCCAGATTGGCCCCAACCGCCTGATGAATCGGCGTAAGGACCTGGAGCAAAATGAACACCACGCCCACAAGGGCCAGCCCGCCGCCCAACCCCTCGCTGCGCTGCACGGACTCGATCAGCACGCCCATCGCAATGGCAAAAACCGCGGGCAACACCCCCCGCAGCACCAGAACCAACCACCACACGGCCGCCAGCCGGCGATCCGCCTTCGGCAACACCGTGAAAAACTTCCACTCATTCCGCGCGCGTAGACGTTCCAGCACGACTGCACCCTCCCTCGCGAACATCCCGTCAGGTCCACCCGATCTCGATCGTCCCCGCCGCCATCCGCCCCTGCCGACGAACCGTCAGGCAGCCGTTGTTAGCGCTGCCCTCTCGCCAAGCCCAATCTCCGGGGATGGAGGGAGAGGATAACCACCTACTGTGAACCTGTCCAGGTCAGCAGGCCGAAATACCGGAACAGCCCTCTCCTCCGACGTGCCAGATCGCGTCATGTCGCGCCACCCGCTGCCGACTCATGCCGCCACTCCGCCACTCCGCCAACCAGCAGCGGCCTCATTCTTGGATTTCGAAAAGCAGAGCCGGTACAATATCGGTATCGCAAAGCCCCCGCGCGAATGGATGAGCGATAATGGATGTCACAGTTCGCCTGGTTGATGTTTCGGCCATGCATCCCCGCTTGCTATGGGACACTATCATTACCGCCGCCGCGGCGGTCCTGGCCGGCACACAAGCTTCGCCCCCGTTTTCGATCCCCCTGGAGATTCAGAATGTACCGGGTTTCGGCGATGGGGAATTGCGGTTGCTCCTCGATCCGGCGAGTGTACCGGAGGAGCGGTTGGTTCGAGTTCGCCGAACCTATGAGCCATCGCGGCTCATCGAGTTGACCGCCATTGCCATCGCAGGGATCGGACTACACCTCGCGGGAGGGCACGAAATCCTCGATGTGGCTGTGCGCGGCAGTGCGGCCGATTATCTCGTGGACGAAGCACGACATCACCTCGAAATTGCCGGCCGATCGCGACGTAGCGACATGGAAACGGCCTGGCAGCAGAAATGGCGGCGTTTGGAAGACGCACAAGAGGGCGGCTGCTATGTCTGCGTCGCCGAGTTTGAAAGTCCAGCCGGCCGCCTGGCTTTCGCGGATTAGAGGAGGAAAAACATCATGTCCACGGCACCGGCTTTAGTTAGCGATATGCTGGTCACGGTCAAATCGCGCGAAGTGCAACGCGCCCTGCTCGCGGAAATGCGCGGCGACCGGGAAGCGGCCCGGCGGCACTTTTTGGCCAGTGCCCATCTCGAGTTGGTCCTCGCCGCCGATTACGAGCAAGCGGGCGATTCCTTGCTATCCTTCCGCAGCCAACTGAGCGCCGCCTCATGCTTTTGGCGCGCGGGCGAACGCGAACAAGCCCAGCGCCAGATTGACAACCTGCGTTCGGCCCATCCCGACCAAACCGAGGCGATTGAGCAAGTGCAAATGGAACTGTCCAGGGATTATCCACCCTCCGCCTCGTGAAGGAATGCACCATCACCTCCGCGGCAAGCCGAAGGCAAGGTGCTGACGGTACGCTCGCCCATTTCAGGCTGCGAGATCGGTAGAGGAGCCCGGCGCTCTCTTCCATCGACCCTTTTTCCTTCCTTTTCTTCACAGTGACTCTGTATATTTGACGCAATTCCTGAATTTTATGCTATTTGCAGCTCTTCAGAAAAAATACTCCGTTTCGGTTGACTTGTTATAACCGTTGGTTATAATTCTAAATCGGAAGGATCATTTTGGGAGAAACGACATGCGACCGGTGCTGGATAATTTCGGAGATCGCCTAAGAAAAGCTCTGGAAATTGCATCCATAACACAAAGTAAATTGGCGGCTCTGATAGGGACTTCACAGTCTGCTGTGTCGCAATGGCTGGCCGGCAAAAAAGAACCGTCGCCGGAAAACCTGTCTGATCTGGCCAAGCACCTAAAAGTTGAACGGAGGTGGCTGGTGGAGGGCATTCCCCCAATGAAGGCTTACAACCCGGATGCTGAGCGTGAGGTGTACAAGAGAGTCTCTGGCTGGGGATTCCGAAAAGCCCCAGCGGACCACGGTCGAGACTACGGCAATGCCAATGTCTGGTCATTGGACCCAGGACTTGAGGTACTCGTCCGCGAGGTTCTTCAGAACGCAAAGGACGCTGCTGTTTCACTAGATCGGAAGGTGGACGTGGTATTCCGCATCCTTTCCCTCACCGGAAAGGACTTCTCCGACTTTCGTGAGGCTCTAAAGTGGGACGACCTCCGTGAGCACTTGGATGCTTCGGCGGAGAACAAGCAGAAGCTCGGCACTCTACTCCGGGACGGCCTGGAGCGAGTTGATCAGGAAGACCGGCTGCTCCTACTTCTGATAGAGGACAGCGGCACTTTTGGGCTGACGGGACCAGAATTCGGCCGAAACCCCGACGAAAATGGGAATTTTATCGCACTCTGCAGAGATAACCTCAATTCCAACAAGGAAGGGACACCCGGCGGGGCCGGCGGTGCGTTCGGACTGGGCAAGGCCGTCCTTTGGAGAGCATCGCGTCTCTCAACAGTTCTGTTCTGTTCACACCTCGCTAAGCCCGAGGATGGACAGACCCAAAACCGCGTCTTCGGACGCTGCGAGTTAGCGTGGCACAAAGTAAGCGAGGACGCTTTCGCCGGACCAGGGTGGTTTGGACGCATCGACGAGGGAGGAACAGCCACGTCGTATTGGGCGAGCGAGGCGCTCGCTCAGGATCTTTTCTTGCACCGTGAAGGAACCGGCACGACAGCCTGCGTAATCGGGTTCCATGATGCCAGCGCGGACGTTGATCGCGATCCCGTCGATCTCGCCCGTGAACTGGTTCGTGCTGCCGCATTGAACTTCTTTCCGGCCCTCGTCGCGGACAAGCTCGGGGTGCGCGTGGAGGTCTACGACTCCGGCCAGAAATACCGGGACAAGGATCCCGCCTTCGCTCAAGCAGTAAATCCAGAATCATACGTCCCTGCTGCGGTTCGGATGCTCAAGGCTTACCAGGAGGACCGAACTGTTGACAAACTCGGGGACGACAAGAACGATGTGGCGGCCAAGGAGGTAGTCTTAACCGTCCCCAAACGAAGCGTTGACCCGAAGCACGCTGAGCAGGAACACAAGGCTGTGCTGTTGTTGACACCAGCCGACGAGGACATCGAGTCAATTGAGTCGGAGAAGCAGAACCACTTGGCTATGTTCCGTGGTCACGGGATGGTGGTGCAGCTCAAGTCTTTGGCCGGAACGTGTCTCGGCGCTCGCCCCTTTCATGCTCTGCTTCTCTGTGGCCGCGCCCCCGAGTTCGTTGCTCCAGATGTGGCTCGGTCGAATCCACAAGCTGATCAGGCGGCCGAGTTGTTTCTCCGCACAGCCGAGCCACCATCCCACAATCAGTGGACCGCAACTCCCGACCTCAAGGCAGTATATGCCCGCGGGTGTATAACCCGGCTCAAAGCGTTCCTGGAGGCCGCAGCAGCAGCAGTCCGGGATCTCGTCAAACCAGTTCCGAAAGATACTGGTGATGGGCCCAATGCTTTGAAAGAATTGTTTCGGATCGGGGCTGAGCCATCACCACCTCCCGAGCGTCCCCGCGTGATCGTGGAGACTTGGGCTGTGGAGGGCGACGGCCACAATGCTCGGTGGCGCGTGAGCGCCCGCGTACGGATGAAAGCCCGTCGCACGCCGATGAAGCTCATTCCGGCTGTGTACTTCTTGGCCGAAACAGGGACAGGCACTCCAGTTCAGTGGGCATCGCTCAAGGCCGAGAAGAATTGTGAGGGACGTGGTCTTAGCCTCATCGTTCCCCCCGAGACCCGAGAGGTGAGATTTAGCGGAGTAACTAACCCCGACTCTCATCCGATCCCGGCTGCCGACTCGTGCGTCGTTGTAGACATCAAGAAGTTTGTACCCTGGAAGGAGGGCAAGGCGTGACAACCGCGCTGTTCCCGTATGACACCCTATCGGGTGGAGAGCCGCCAACTTTGACCATCGCCGCCATTCGACTGGATGGGACGGCTCGGACGCAACTGATCAACAAGGAGGCTTCGGCCGTCCACCTCTACGAGGACACGAAGCCTTGGAACCGTGCGGAACTCGATCTGGAATTGACGAGCGATCCGGCAGTGGTTCGAGAGTTCGAGAGCAAGCACGGACCTATATCCGCCGTGGTAGTGGCCAACTGTTTGCCGACCAATGCACGCCAACCGCTGCCATTGGCCAGGTCAGACGTGGATCCCGGTCGATGGTCGGGGATCTTGGAATTGGACCGCGACAACCTCCGAGGCCGCGTGGCCTTGGTCACGACTCTGACAGCTGCCGTAAACGGCGTGCCGCAACGCCCGGTCGCGACGGCGTCCGGGTGGACGATACACGTTGACGAACCCGAAAGCCTCCGGCTCAAAGGGACGTTAAAGGTAAAGTGGTTGAACTTCAAGAATTCAGACGCCCCACTCCCTGCTAAAGATTACCCGACCTCGACTCACGTATTGGCGTTTACTGGGGGTGTTCCGGAATTGTGGCTGAATTCCGGATTTGAAGGATTGGAGCCGCTGCTTAAAGACCGGAAGGATCGGCGAGGTGCCGACAAGGGGCTGCATGACTTCCAGCGCACAGGGATCGCCCGCAGCGTCTGGATGGCTTTGATCTCTGATTCTCTGGCGGCGATCCGAGTGGACACAGCAGATGACGAGTACGCCGAAACTGACTGGCCCGAGATCCCGTGGCAAGCGGAAATCTTGAAAAAGGTGTTGCCCGAGGTGGCGCCGGGAAAGTCCGATCGAGAACTTCTTCGTCTGGCGGTTGAGGAATGGCGACAACACCCGGGGGCCGAAGAGTTTCTTAGCCGGGCTGAGGCTGTCGTTGGCGATTTAGTGAAGGCAAACGAGTTAGTGCGGCGGTTCGTGCAGAACTACCGAGGAGAGGAGACAGCATGAGCATACTGAAAGGCTTAAACCCGCTTGGTCGATCCCTGGTGACCCCAGACTTCCGCAGAGGCGACCCGGCAACAGTCGATGCGGAATCGTGCATTGAGGATCTCGGTCTTGGCCGCGAGGTGCCGCTCGCTCCACTGCGAGGCGTAATCGCGAAAGCGATGGAGCAGTTCAGGCACGATCCCCCAAAATCCGATCCTTGGCTCGGCCCTCGGGTGCATGCTACCGTGCGCCTGACACGACGAGAGGCAGCTGACAAGCGCGTCTGGGAATACTTGACAGTGGTCGAGTTTCCCCACTACGTCCGCTGGCGGTGGGCAAAGATCGATAATCCGGAAAAAGTGGTCCCGCAGGATCGTTTTCTAGGAGAGGACAGTAAGAATGCGTTGGCCCGGCTTTGGTGGGCCAGTGAGTTAACTCGGAATGGTAGTGACTATAAGAGAAGTGAGATCGCGCTGGGTATTTCTCGATTTTCGGTGTCTTGGCTGCACCTTATCCTGGCGCATCATCGGGCCGCCGCCTTAGCGGTTGTGGATTTTCTGGACACTTTCCAAAGCGGAGGTGCGACCGACGCGCAAGGCCAAGTGATGGCCAAGGCAACGAATGTCGCTCTACGGACACTCTGCCTCGATGCTCTGGCGGCCAGTCCACCAACGGACGCCGATGCCGTGCGTGACTGGATCGCTGAGGAAATCGACGAGACAACAATGATGGATGAACTACCCCGAGGCCCGGACGAGGGAGGAGTTGTGGAGACTGACATCTCAACCGTCCGGAAATTCCTGGATGACCTGGCTGAGCGAATCCAGCTTGCCACAGTGGTAAAGTCCGACAGATGACCCGTTGCGGTCGTTGAATAACTCTCATCAGGACAGCGAAAATCGCACATTGCCCCCAGTTTTCCTTACGATGTTCGCTCCGTGAAGTTCCACGCTGTATGGGAAAGCATTACAATGACAATCGAAGCCACCAACGGAACCGCTGATTGGCGGGACGACACCGACCCCCGGCGTAAGCCTCGAAACGGTGCGGCGGGTTCTGGCCAAGGTTTCGATCAGTCTTGTCCAGGCGATCGATGACGGACGCGCCGAACGTTGAACCGAGGAAGGCAGGATGGCCAACAGATGCAGTGCCGATTGCGTCGTCATAGCGTTTTCTTGCCAGCCCCCAGCGCCAGCAACGGCGAATCACCCCGCCGCCTTGCGTTCTTCCTGCAATTGGTTGAGCTTGTTATACATCGTCTTGAGGCTGATCCCCAGCTCTTCGGCGGCCTTGGTTTTGCTGCCGCCGTGTTTGTCCAACACGCGCAGCACGTGTTCCATCTCCACCTCGCGCAGCGTTCGCGCCGAGTTCGGCGTTCGGGGTTCGGAATTCGGAGTTTGCGGATCGGCAAATTTCGACTCAGCGCTCAGAACGCGAGGCTCAGAACTCAGGACCGAGTGCGGCACGTGTTCCGGCAGGATTTTGCCGCCGCCGGCCAGGATGTAGGCGTGCTCCATCACGTTGGCCAGCTCGCGGACGTTGCCCTGCCATTCGTGCTCCAAAAGCACGTCGATCACTTCGGGCGTCAGCAAATCGGAAACCTGCTCGACCGGACGCCGGGCGGCGCGGGCCAATAGATGACGCGCCAGCTCCGGAATATCCTGGCGGCGCTCCCGCAAGGGCGGCAAGCGGATTTCAAACGTGTTGATGCGGAAATACAAATCCTCGCGGAATTCGTCCTCGCGGATCATGGCCCGCAGATCGCGGTTGGTGGCGCACAACACACGTACATCGGTGCGGAACGGCTCGGTGTCGCCGACGCGGCGAATCTCGCCCGATTCCAGAAAACGCAGCAATTTCACCTGGATGTTCTTGTTTAGTTCGCCGACTTCGTCGAGGAACAGGGTACCGCCATTGGCCACTTCAAAAAGCCCCTTGTGATCGCGGTCGGCGCCGGTGAACGCGCCCTTGCGATGGCCGAACAGCTCGCTCTCGACGAGATGTTCCGCCAGAGCGCCGCAGTTGACCGGCACAAACGGCATGTCGCCGCGCTTGCTCTTTTGCATCAGCGTGCGGGCCGCCAGCTCCTTGCCGGTGCCGGTCTCGCCGAGAATCAACACGGTCGAATCGGTCGGGGCTACAGTGTCGATCAAGCGATGGACAGCGCCCATGGCCGGCGATTTGCCGACGAGAATGGACGGACCCTCGGCCGCCTGCACGCGCGTTTGCAGGGCGAGGTTCTTGTGTTTCAGCTCGCGTTTCTCGGCCACCTTGCACAAGACGGCCTCGATCTGGGCCAGCTTGCACGGCTTGGTCATGTAATCGAGCGCCCCCAGGCGAACGGCCTCGATGGCCGTCTCCATGGTGGCGTGGCCGGTCATGACGATGGCCTCGGTGTCCGGGCTGACCTTCTTCAAATGCTCCAGCACTTCGATGCCGCTCATGCCGGGCATGCGCAGATCGAGAATGGCCGCGTCGAACGTGCTTTTTTCCAGCGTTTTCAGGGCCGTCTTGCCGTCGGGACAGATGGAGACCTCGTGGCCCAGGCGCGGCAACTCCGAGCGCATCAGCTCTTGCAGCGGTCTCTCGTCATCGACGAAAAGGACGCGCAAACTGCGATGCGTCTCGACACGTTCGCGGGCCGATGTTCGAGAGAGTGTAGTATCGGTCATGGCTTCCGTCCCGTCTATTAGGCGAGCGGGGTCGCGTAAGCGCCCCGAGTGCTTTTCTTCGGGGCGCGCCGAGAGCTTCCCTCGGGTGCTCCGAAGAAAAGCACTCGGGGCGCTTACGCGACCCCGCTCGCCAAAACCCTCTACGCCGCGCGGGCCGGCGCGGCTTGCTCCTCTACCTTGCTCGGCGACAGCCCCGGTCCCGGCAAGACCGGCGATGATTCCGGTAGGTTCACCGGCAGGCGCACGATGAACGTGCTGCCCTGGTTGGGTCCGGCACTGTTCGCCTCGATCTCGCCGCCGTGCTGCGTGATGATGCGATGGCTAATCGTCAAGCCCAGGCCGGTGCCCTTGCCGGTGCGGCTGCGCGTGTAAAACGGCTCGAAGATGTTGTCGAGCACTTCTTGCGTCATGCCGCAGCCAGTGTCGCTGAATTGCAGCTCCGCCATGTCGCTGCGCTGTCCCAGGCGAATCGTCAACTTGCCGCCCTCATCCATGCTGTCCAGTGCATTGACCACCAGGTTGAGCACCACCGATTTGATCTCCTCGCTATTCACCCAGGCCGTGATCGCCGCGCCGGCGGCCAGGCGCTCGGCGCTCATCTCGAACTTGATCTCCTTGCCGCGATGGTTGGGCAAGTGCTGCGTCACGTCGAGTACAAGCTGCACCAACTCGCGCAGATCGGTCTTCTCGCGGCGGCGCTCGCCGGGCCGGCTGAACGCCAGCAGGCGCTCCGTGATGTTCTTGCAGCGAAACGCTTCCTCCTGGATCATCTTCAAATACTTGCTGAAAAGTTCATGTTCCTCATCGAGCCGGCCGCTCGGCATGTTCCGGAGCAAATCGTTGAGCCGGGCTTCCAGCGCCTCGCTGCAAAAGGCGATGCTGGCCAACGGATTGTTGATCTCGTGAGCGACGCCGGCCGCCAAAAAGCCGACGCTAGCCAAACGCTCCGAGCGGACCAGCTGCCGGCTCCGCTCGTTGACCTGACGCGCCAGGTCGCTGTACAGATCTTGCAAACGCTGCATCATGTCGTTGAAGGCGGCGCCGAGATCTTCCATCTCGTCGCCGCTGTGGACTTCGACGCGGTGATCCAGATCGCCCTTCGCCACGCGGATGACGCCGGCTTCCAGATCGCGGATTGGATTGAACACCCACGAGTAGAATGAGCCGAGCAATCCCCACACCAAGAGCAGCCCGACGATACTGGCAGTTATGGTGATCCATAGCGTCGTTTGATATTTCTTCCGCGAGTCGTGGGTGCGATCCCGCATGTCCCCGCTGAGGAAGTCGCGCAGATCACGTCCCAGCTTCGCGATCTCGGCCACCTTATTGGTCCATTTCTCCTCCTCTTCTCCATCGATCCCTTGATCGGGTATGTTCGCCCCCATTATGGCATCCATATGCGGGTTTGCCCTGCTCGCCGACCGCCCCCATTCCCGGTGGAGCTTGTCCAGTTTGGCACGCATTTCCCGAATGAGATCGAGCGATACCTGGGCGTGCGGCGGCGGCTCATGATTGCTGGGGTCGAGAAGTTTCGCCTCATACTCGAGCAATTCTTTGACGGCTTGATCGATCGCGTCCTCCGGCGTCTGGGGTTCCTTCTCCTTGGGATCGATGCCTTTTTCTTCAGGAAGCAGCGGCGCCTGCTTGCTTTCCGCGGGCGGCTCGGGGTCCTTCGCGGGCGCCAGGAGCGGCGGAGGCGCGACACTCTTTCGCCGCATTTGCTTCTCGATCAGGGGGTTGATGTGGCTGATGGCCGCATTGCAGTCATCGGCTTGTTTGAGCAGCATGGTCCATTCGCGCAGGCTTTTCATGTCGAGATAATACGCCCAAACGCAGAAGACGGTGCCGCTCAGCACCAGGGCCATGGCTGTCACGACCAGGCCCAAACCGAGCATCAATTTGTGGCGAATCCGCCATCGCGAGGCCACGCTCGCACCCTCCCCCAGACCGTCGCCGCACCGGGACATCCTTGTCCCCGGACTCTCCGGCCCACGCGGCTGACTATGTCCGGCACGTGAAGCCACGGGACTGTACCAAAAGCCGAATTCCAGGTGGAGGCCAACTTTTGCCGTGAGGGATTAGCCGGCAGAGGGGAAATAGGCCGGCGCGGAAATGCGGAGATAGGTGGTTAGGTGGTTAGGTGGTTGGGTGGTTAGGTGGTTGGGTGGTTGGGTTGTTTTAACCACCTAACCACCCAACCACCTAACCACCCAGATTACGGCATAACGCCGCCGTGGACGCGCTCGGGCGTCAGGTGCGACGGCATATCGGTGAACCAGATGCGTTCCCACTCGTACTCGATCTGTCGCAGATCCTCGGATTGATTGAGCAATTCCAGCACCCGACGGTTCGGGTCGGACGAATAGCAGTTGATGATGCACCCGGTTTGGCCGAGGATAAATACCGACGCCGCGATCCCTAGCAACAAACGCCGCATGTCAACCTCCGAGGATGGAGACGGGGCCGCCGCGAGCGCCTGGCGCATCCCGACTTGAATGACCCCACGGCTTGTATCGGTTGAAGCGGCCGTGAACTTGAGACGGCTTGTGACGAGGCTGCCGGCTAGGTGGCTTTGCGGGCGCGAGGCGGCTTGCTCCGCGCTTTGCCGTCGGCGTGGTCTCTCATGCCGTTGGCAACCCCGGCCAGTTCTTCTTCCTCCTCCTCCGCCGGCAGCGCCGGAACATTGGTCAGATCGCGAACTTTCTCTTCCATTTCCTTGCCGGGCTTGAAAGTGACGACGTTCTTGGGCGGGACATCGACGCGCTCGCCGGTGCGCGGATTGCGCGCCTTGCGCGCCTTGCGCTGCTTGACTTCAAAGACGCCGAAGTTGCGCAGCTCGATGCGATGTTCCGGATCGTTGAGGAGGGTATCCACAATCGCGTCGAAGGTCAGCTGAACAATTTCCTTGGTCTTGAGCTGAGTCAGGCCAATTTTATCTGCTATCTGCTTGACGATCTCTTTCTTGGTCACGGGTCCCTTCTCCTGGAGAACGCGCCGGCCAAACCGGCCGGACCATCATGGAGTGCTTCAACTGTAAAGGCGGTAAGGGGTAAAGTCAAGGTAAAAGGCGGCGAAGCCTTCGATTCGTGCTAGCGATTCTCTCATCGGCTCTCGTTCCCACACCGTTGTGGCCTGGTCTCCCGACCAGGCCACATGGGCCGACCGCAGGTCTCCAAGGAAGCGCTCCCGACTGCTGGGGCCTTCAGGAGACCTGCGGTCGGGGCGAGTGGCACGGTCGGGAGACCAGGCCACAACGGGGCCTTCAAGTCCGATTCGATTCGTGCTAGCGATTCTCTCATTACTTACGCTCATGGCTCTCGTTCCCACGCTCCGCGTGGGAACGCAAGTTTGCGACGCTCCGCGTCGCGTCCAGTCCCCACTCAGCAGAGAGAGTCTGGCCGCAGAGCGGCCGGACATGCGTTCCCACGCGGAGCGTGGGAACGAGAAAAAAAGCGGCGAAGCCGCCGATTCACTCCTCATACCGCAGCAACAAATCGCCGGCATCCACTTGTGTTCCCGCCTGCACCAGAATCTCGGCGACCGCGCCGGGACGTTCCGCGTAAATGGTTGTCTCCATCTTCATTGCTTCAAGCGTGAATAGTTTCTGCCCGGCAACCACTTGTTCGTCCGCTTCGACCATGACGCGAACCACCAATCCCGGCATCGGCGCACCGACGTGCTTGGGATTGCCCGGCTCGGCCTTGGGATGCGCCGCCACCTTGCCGCCGAGGCTGCGATCGATCACCACCACTTCGCGCGGCTGACCATTCAATTCAAAAAACACGGTGCGGCTGCCGTCCGCATGGGCCTCGCCGACGGCCAGGAATTTCAGGA
The DNA here is from genome assembly GCA_035653735.1 of Gemmataceae bacterium. Classification (GTDB taxonomy): domain Bacteria; phylum Planctomycetota; class Planctomycetia; order Gemmatales; family Gemmataceae; genus JAJPHU01. The sequence continues at coordinate 3,885 of DASRBG010000161.1, read as the reverse complement.
TCAGCGTCTTGCCGCGCTCGATGTCGATGGAGGTCTCTTCGCCGGGTTCCATGCCGTAGAAGAACACCGGCGTCGGCAGCACGCTGGTATCGGAATATTTCGCTTGATGCGCCGCCAGATCCGGAAACACGCGAGGATAGAGCAGATAGCTCAAGAGCTCGCGCTCCGTAACGGTTCGGCCAACTTGCTGCTCCAGAGTGGCACGCGTGGCGGCGAAATCGATGGGCGGCAGGCTCGCACCGGGCCGGCCGCGCAACGGCTGCCGTCCGCGCAACACGCGCTTCTGCAATTGCTCCGGAAAGCCGCCCGGAGGCTCGCCGAGCCGCCCCTCGAAGAACTCGACCACCGACTCCGGGAACGACAGATCGCGCCTGCCATGCAGCACATCGTCCGGCGTCAAGTTGTTGCCGACCATGAAGAGCGCCATATCGCCGACCACTTTCGAGGTGGGCGTCACCTTGATGATGTCGCCGAACATGCGGTTGACCTCGGCATACATCCGGCACACCTCGCGCCAGCGCGATTCCAACCCCAGCGCCTGCGCCTGGTGATACAGGTTCGTGTACTGGCCGCCGGGCATCTCATTGAGATACACATCCGCCGTCGGCGCCAGTTGGCCCGTCTCAAAGGCAGCATACAAGCGCCGAACGCCCGACCAATAATCGGCCACCTCTTGCAGAGCGTCATCGTCCAGGTTCGGTGAACGAGGCCGAAGCCGCAGCGCCTCGACGAGCGCGTGCAGGCTGGGCTGGCTGGTCATGCTGGAGAAGGGGGCCATCGCACAATCGACGATGGACACACCTTCCTCGGCGGCCAACAGATACGAGGCGATTTGTCCGCCGGCACAATCGTGCGTGTGAAAATGGATGGGAATGCCCACCTCTTGCCGCAGCGCCCGCACCAGCACTTGCGCCGCATACGGCTTGCACAACCCGGCCATGTCCTTGATGGCGAGCAAGTTCGCCCCGCGCTTCTCCAATTCCTTCGCCAAATTGACGAAATAGGAGAGACTATATTTTTCCCTTGACGGATCGAGAATGTCTCCCGTGTAACAGATGGCCGCCTCACAAAGCATACCGGTGTCGCGCACGGCTTCGATGGCGAGCTGAAGATTCGGCAAACCGTTGAGAGCGTCGAAAATGCGGAAAAGATCGATGCCGGCCTGGGCGGATTCCTTGACGAACGCCTGAACGACGTTGTCGGGATAATTGGTGTACCCAACGGCGCTGGCCGAACGCAAGAGCATCTGGAAGAGAATGTTCGGCACACGCGAGCGCAAATCGGCGAGCCGCTGCCACGGCGATTCCTTCAAAAAGCGCATGGCCGTGTCGAAAGTCGCGCCGCCCCACATTTCCAGCGAGAACAGCCCCGCCAGCCTTGCCGCGTAGTACGGGGCGATCCGCAGCATATCGTAGCTGCGCATGCGCGTCGCCAACAACGACTGATGGGCATCGCGGAAGGTGGTATCGGTGATGAGCAGTCGTTGTTGTTCCCGTACCCAACGCGCGAAATGGTCCGGCCCCAATTCTCGGAATTTGTCGCGTGTGCCCGGCGGCGTCTGTGAGGAGGTGACAAGGTGGCCAGGTGACAAGGCGACCGGAGGCGGTTCTACCGATTTCACCTTGTCACCTTGCCACTTTGTCACCTTGTCACGGACATCAGGATGGCCATTGACGATCACATCGGCGATGTAACGCAACAGCCGCGTGGCCCGATCCTGCCGGCGCGGGAACTTGAATAGCGCCGGCGTCTCGTCGATGAAGCGCGTCGTGCAGCCGCCGGCCAAAAATGCCGGGTTCGACACGAGGTTGACGAGAAACGGGATGTTCGTCTTGATGCCGCGGACGCGGAATTCTTGCAAGCTGCGCACCATGCGCCGGGCGGCATCCTCGAAGCGTAGCCCGTGCGCCGTCACCTTGACCAGCATCGAATCGTAAAACGGCGTGATGACGGCCCCCGTGAACGCCGAGCCGGCGTCGAGGCGAATGCCCATGCCGCTGGCCGAGCGATAATTGCTCAACTTGCCGTAATCCGGCAAGAAATTGTTGGCCGGATCCTCCGTCGTGACCCGGCACTGCAACGCATAACCATGCGTTATCACCCGGCCCTGATCGCCCAGGCCAATCTCCCGATCGCCGAGCGCATGTCCCTGGGCGATGAGGATCTGGGACTTGACCACATCGTAGCCGGTCACTTCCTCAGTGACGGTGTGCTCAACCTGAATGCGCGGATTGACCTCGATAAAGTAGAAATTACCGCTATCCACATCGACCAGGAATTCGATCGTTCCGGCATTATCGAGCCGCACGGCCCGGCCGACGGCCAGCGCGGAGTCGAGAATGCGCTGGCGCAGGGTCGGATCGAGATTGACCGCCGGCGCGATCTCGACCATTTTCTGATGGCGACGCTGGAGCGAGCAATCGCGCTCGAAAAGATGAACGAGATTGCCGTGATGATCGCCGATAAGCTGTACCTCGATGTGCCGGGCGCGAGCGATGTATTTTTCCAGAAACACGTCGGGAATGCCGAAGGCGCTGCCGGCCTCGCGCCGCGCTTGATCGAGAGCATCATCGAGCTTCTCAGCGCTGACGGCGACCCGCATGCCGCGCCCGCCGCCGCCCATCGCCGCCTTGACCATCACCGGAAAGCCGAGTTTCTCGGCCACCCGATGCGCCTCTTCATTCGTCTGGACGGCCGTGCTGCCAGGCAGCACCGGCACGCTGGCTCTCTGAGCGATGTCGCGCGCCACCACTTTATCGCCAAGCTGTTCCAAAATCTCGACGCGCGGCCCGATGAAGATCAGCCCGGCTTCCTCACACGCACGAGCGAGGTTGGGGTTCTCCGAGAGAAAACCATAACCGGGATGAATGGCATCCACTTCGTGCTGCCGGGCCACGGCAATGATCCCGGCGATATCGAGATACGCCCGAATCGGCTCGCCGGGCTTGCCGACGTGATACGCTTCATCCGCCTTGAAGCGATGCAGGGCGAAACGATCTTCGTGCGAGTAAATCGCCACGGTACGGATGCCGAGCTCCGTGGCGGTCCGAAACACGCGAATGGCAATCTCGCTGCGATTGGCGACGAGCAACTTGCGAATCGGGCGCAAGGTGGTTTGTGCTTCCTCCGGCATGATGGCTCTGTTCCCCTCGTCGAAAATTCAAAAGTCACTTCAACTGCCTATCCTAGCGAATGATCGCGAGGGTTCCCACGTCGCTGGTCTATCTCAATCTTTCGGAGTTTCGGAGAGTGTATTGGGTCTTGTTTGACATCCCTTCTTCGGACCAGTAACTTCGACAGTTGAGCCTTAGTAGCTTGCCCACATTATCTGGTTGCTGACCGGGAGGATCGGCGAAGGGAGCGAGCCATGCGGTGAGCAGTTCGTTGAAGAATATCGGCCAAGGGGAGGTAAACTCAGATGATTGACCATTATAAATTCGCTTGGCTGCTATGGATTGGAGGAACAATCCTAATAGTCCTCAGCTGGGATGGCACCGTGAGTCCGGAGGTTGGGTGGACAGGCTATGCTATCGCCTTAGTCGGAGTGGGTGTATCCTACTTCTCCCGCATTCAGGCCAAGCTGAAGAAGCCCGACCATAGCCCGACAACTAGGGGCATCCCCGCATCGACCAACATGGCAACAGGGGGTGAAACAGACCGCCCAAGCGACGAACGGTTCGTTGAGCGTTAGCGCCGGGCCCGCTTGAGCCGACCCTCAGTCTCGTAGTCTCGTCGCAATCTTAGTCTCGTTCCCAAACTCTGAGCGTGTGAACGAATTACTTTTTTCCTTTTCGTAGGGCAGACCATTGGCCGTGAGCGTTTCGCTATTCTTGGCGCAGGAAGAACTCATCCTTGGCCCAGCGGGCTTGGTACGCTCCCTGAACC
>DASRBG010000160.1:0-5805 GCA_035653735.1 Gemmataceae bacterium | reverse complement strand
GATCGGGAACCTCACGGCGCTCGCGCCCTATCAGCCCTATTTCATCGCAGCGACGCTCGCCTGCCTCGGCTACGGCTATTGGCTGGTTTTGCGGCCTCGCAAGGTTGCGTGCGCGCAGGGCACGGCCTGCGCCCAACCGCTGCCAAACCGCTTCGTGGTGTTCGGCCTCATCCTGGCGACATTCATCGTTGCAGGAGCGCTGGGCTTTGACCTCCTTGCACCGTTGATCCTCAAATCGTGAAGAACCGGCACATGACCAAAATACTCGTCTCGATGACTCTCGCGCTCGGAGCGCTCGCCTCGCCGCCTTCGCGGGCGAAACGACAGTGACCCTCGCGGTGCGCAACTGGTATTGCGCATCTTGCCAGCATGTCATTAAGCAAAGCCTCGCGGCAGTTCCGGGCGTCATCACTGTCACAGTCTCAGACAAGACCAAGACTGCCTCCGTCACCTTCGACGACATAAAGACGGATGTGAAAGCCCTCACCGAGGCGACGAAGGCGGCAGGCTATCCATCGTTCCCTTACGAGAAAGGGATGCTGTGGCCATGAAGGACTGCACGCTCATCACCTCCGGCGCTGCGGCTGCCTTGCTGGCCGCGGCGTGGTGCGGAACTTCTGTTTCGGCCGTCATGGCTCGCCAAATCTGCTTATCCCATGATTCCGGCGCTGGTCCTCTGCCGGTTGACCAAGGTGGCCGGGGGGCACCCCGGCTGCCATTATACAAAGAGTGAGAGCCATGCAGCATACCGATATTGATCCCGCGCTCGGCCTCATGGGCGAATTTGGCAAGGTCACCAAAGGCACGGTTCGGCACATCAACCAGATGCGGCAGGACGCAATTTTTGCCGACGGCGCGGTACCCGCACGCTACAAGGCGCTCGCGGCGACGCTCTGGGCCATCTCGGCCCGTTGCGAACCGTGCTTCAAATTCTACGTGCAAGAGGCCGTTCGGCTCGGTGCTACCCAAGCCGAACTTGGTGAATTCCTCGCTGTCGCCTCCACAATGGGCGGCTGCGTCGGCGAGATGTGGGCTCTAAAGGCCTTCAAGGCATACAAAGATCTCGCAAACGGCGAACCGGCAACGGCAACAGCAACAGAAGAACCAAGCTGCTGCTCCTCGCACTGAGCACCCTGCCGAGGCGCGCCCTTAGCATATGCTTCAACTCGTGAACGGAGTTCCTGATGACCAAACTTCCTGCTTCTGTTGCCGTAATCGTCAGCCTTCTTGCGTCATCGTCTGCTTTCGCCGCCGAAAAGACGATCACGCTCGCGGTTCAGAACATGACCTGCTCCGCCTGCCCCGGCACGGTCAAGGCGAGCCTTCAAGCGGTGCCTGGCGTTACCGATGTCGTTGTGTCGGCCGAAGATAAGACGGCGGTCGTGACCTACGACGATACCAAGGCAGGGGTAGATGCGCTCGTGAAGGCGACGACGAACGCGGGCTATCCGTCCTCGCCAAAGGGTTGAGCGGCACCAAGAGGAAGTCGTACCATGAGACTGTCGAATACATCTATTTTGTCCGTCTCACTATTGATCACAGGGTTGATCGGCTTGTCTGGCTGGGATCGAGGTCCCACCCGTCCTATCAATATCTCCTATCGCCAGGCCGGCATCTGCAAAGGGTATGATACGGCAGCCGGCCCGGTGACAGCACGGTCTGACGAGGCCTTTGCTATCTTCAAAATCGAAGCCGTGGACAATACAAAACCCAGCGAAAGTTTCGATTTCGACCCATCGTATCTTTATGTGGACCAATCCACACCTGAACAAAAGGCCAAGCCGGCTGTGTGGGACAGGAATCGTCACTTTGTGTATCGGGCCCCGAGATTCGCGCAGAGCATGGGCGTTTCGAGTGCCGTGGAAACCACTATCCCCGGGGGCGTAATACATGAGATCAACGGCTTCGTTGTCGTTCCGTTTGGCATAAACAACCCAAGTGGCGGGCCGGAGGCCAATCAGTACTCTTTCGACCTCTTCTATGATACTTGGTCTACCGATGAACACGAAACGAATGCGGCAGGGGCTCGTTTGCCTTTGTTGTTGTGCTACTTCAGTCGTCGGTGTTCGGCGGCCCGAAGTTGGGGTCTAAAAATATTCACTTGATCAAAACAAATGCATCTGAGACGACGTGGTCAGTGGCTGACAACTGCAAAGCGCTAACGTTCAAGTAGAGATCGCCGGGGATGCTATGGCCATGAAAGACCGCAATCACATTGTGGCTGGCGTTGTTGCGGTGGTCGCAGCGGTCTGTTGTGCCGCGCCGGTGGTGGTCGCCGCGATCGGCGCGGCCGGGTTAACCGCCTGGCTTGCCAAGGCTGGTAATGTGCTCGTTCCGGCGCTGATCCTCTGTGCCGTGTTGATCGGATTTGGCTTGTACCGCAAGCAGCGTCGCGAGCGGTAGAGGATGGAGATCTACGACTCATTGTCATCGGACCAGTACCGCCGCCCACGTCGATGCGTGGTGCTAATCGACCATTGCCAGTTCGGCGGGACCTCTCCGCTTCGCGGGCGGCGATTGCCCTGCTGGCCAAGGCCGGAAATGCGCCCCTTGCGGCGCTGATCCTCCGTGCCGGGCTGCTCGCTCCGGCCTCCCGGACAAAAAAAGCTCTTGACCCTGTAGCGACTACAGATCCTAGGCAATGATAGGTCCACTCGAAAGTCTCAACAGCGGCGATCGAAACACGACCGCCAAGGGGACAAAGCGCCTTTGACCGGGAATGTGAGAGGGCACCCCGGCAATTGGCTGGATCGGCATTCCAGCCTGATGATGGAGGATAGAGGATGTGTGATGGCGAAGGTCTTGGTCTCATTCAGATGATGATGACCCCGGCCGGGCTTGCGGTGGCGGCAGGACTGGCCGCCGTGCTTTTCGTTTTTGGACGCTGGGTTCTCAAGAACTCAACGTAAGAGCGCTGTAGGGTCGTAACAGAGAGAAACCTATGCCTGAACAATCACTCGACTGTAAAGCCCTGGCTGTTGGCGGTGTTGCGGCAATCCTCGCATCAGCCTGTTGCCTTGGCCCACTCGTGCTGGTGGCTCTCGGATTCGGCGGTGCCTGGCTCGGCAACTTCAAAGTGTTCGAACCATTGCGTCCGATTTTTCTCAGCGCCGCGTTCGTGGCGCTGTTCGTTGCTTACCGTCGCATTTATCACCCAGCCGTGGCCTGCGATCCGGGCGAAGTCTGCGCAACGCCGAAGGCGAGGTTCGCCTACAAGATGATCTTCTGGGGCGTGGCGGCGCTTGTCGCGGGGTCGGCTATTTTCCCTTACGTTCTGACTCTTTTGTCCGGTGAAAGGAGATTCCCGTGAAAAAACTCGCCGCGCTCCTCGCTTTGGCCGCAACTTTCAGCGCACCCGTTTGGGCCGCAACGAAGACCGTCACCTTGTCGGTGTCAAATATGACCTGCGCTGTCTGCCCGATCACTGTCAAGAGGGCGCTCTCTAGTGTCGCTGGCGTTACAACGGCAGAGGTCAGCTTTGAGAAGCAGGAAGCCGTCGTGACATTCGACGACGCCAAGACCAGCGTTGAGGCCTTGACCAAGGCCACTGGGAACGCAGGTTATCCGTCCACCCAAAAGAACTGAGGGAACTGGCATGGCTGACGCTCTCACACTGCGCATCTCGGGGATGACCTGCGATTCATGTGCCGCCCACGTCAAGAAGGCATTGGAGAACGTACCCGGCGTGCGCTCAGCTTCGGTTTCCTATCCCAAAGGGCAGGCGGAGGTTGTTACCGAGATGGGCGTGAATGTCGAGGCTCTTTCCGCCGCCGTGGCGGCGCTGGGCTATCGCGTGCTGGCCCCCGACACTCCGGCCAAGCCCGCTGGTCTCTTCGACAAGGCGCTGGACTGGCTCGGCGCAGGGGCAAAGCGGGGCGGTGGTGAGCATCCGCCGCACGTGGCGGTGATTGGCAGCGGCGGGGCCGCGATGGCGGGCGCATTGAAGGCGGTAGAACGCGGCGCGCGGGTCACCCTCATCGAGCGCGGCACCATCGGCGGCACCTGCGTCAACATCGGCTGCGTGCCGTCGAAGATCATGATTCGCGCCGCGCACATCGCCCATCTGCGCCGGGAGAGCCCCTTCGACGGCGGCATCGCGGCGGCCGAACCGGTGATCGAGCGCGGAAAGCTGCTCGCACAGCAGCAGGGGCGAGTTCTCGAGCTGCGGCACGCCAAGTACGAGAGCATTTTGGACGCCAACCCAGCCATCACCGTGCTGCGCGGCGAGGCCCGCTTCAGGGACGGCCGCCATCTCGCCGTGCGTCTGAACGGCGGCGGTGAGCGCGAGATCGCTTTCGATCGCTGCCTGATTGCCACCGGCGCGAGTGCCGCCGTGCCGCCCATCGAAGGTCTCAAGGACACGCCCTTCTGGACCTCGACGGAAGCCCTGGCCTCCGAGGATATCCCCGAGCATCTGATCGTGCTCGGCGGATCGGCGGTTGGACTGGAGCTCGGCCAGGCGTTTGGGCGCCTGGGCTCGCAGGTCACAGTGCTCGAGCTGATGGACCGTGTGCTGCCGATAGAAGATGAGGACGTCAGCCGCGGACTGCGTGAAGCGCTGGAGGCCGAAGGCATCGCGGTCCATACATCGTTCAAGACCGGCTCCGTCCGTTACCGCGACAGCCGCTTCCATGTGGCAGGCAACGGCCGGACCCTGACCGGAGACCGCCTCCTGGTGGCGACTGGCCGGCGTCCCAACACCTACGGTCTCGGCCTGGATGTGATCGGGGTCGACATGCTGAAGAATGGCGCCATCAAAGTGAACGAGCGCCTCGAGACCAGCGCGCCGCACATCTATGCGGCGGGCGACTGCACCAGCCAGCCGCAATTCGTTTATGTCGCGGCAGCGGCCGGCACCCGCGCGGCCATCAATATGACCGGCGGTAGCGCCGCCCTCGATCTGACCGCCATGCCGGCAGTGGTGTTCACCGACCCGCAGGTTGCCACCGTGGGCTACGGCGAGGCGGAAGCGCGCCGGAACGGCATCGAGACCGAGAGCCGTCTGCTCACGCTCGACAACGTGCCGCGCGCGCTGGCAAATTTCGACACCCGAGGCTTCATCAAGCTGGTTGCTGAGGCCGCCAGCGGGCGGCTGATCGGCGTGCAAGCCTTGGCACCGGAAGCGGGCGAACTCATCCAGACGGCGGCGTTGGCCATCCGGGCACGGATGACCGTGCAAGACCTCGCAGACCAGTTGTTCCCGTATCTGACGATGGTCGAGGGGCTGAAGCTCGCGGCGCAGACCTTCTCCATGGATGTAACGCAACTGTCCTGCTGCGCGGGGTGACCCCTTGAGAGGTCTTGCTGATCGGTTGGTTGCCAGCCTTAGCCAGGCCGGAAGCGCCCACACCTCACCCGGCCTTTATCGGGTGTTGCTGCGTCTGCTCGCGGACGGCGAGCCCGTCGCCATCGCCCAACTCGCGGCTGCCGTTGATCAGCCCATTGGCGATGTCCAATGCACTCTGGCGATTGTGGTGCAAACTTTCGGAATCAACGTGACGAAACGTCGAGGGCTTGACTCGGCTCATGCAGCGAGCACTGCGTTCCAGATTTCGGGCGCCCGGTTGTCTTTGATGCGAAGCTTTCCGAGTTTGAACTGACCTTTTCTAATCCGATGTATGAGTTCAATACCGGCAATGGTGATCGATGCGCTCCGAAACCGCATCAATCCAAGCATTGGACCCAAACGAAGTTTGATCGATCGGTGGTCCTGCTCTATCAGGTTATTCAAATATTTCGAGGATCGAATTTTGGTTCGCTTCCCGCGCTGATGTTCGCCAAGGATTTCCCGCGCCGCCCGATGGG
>DASRBG010000159.1:0-16427 GCA_035653735.1 Gemmataceae bacterium | reverse complement strand
GATATTTCCCGAATGCGGCACGACTGCGGTCCCGTGATACTGGAACGTGACGGCGCCGCCGCCGGTGAACTGCGTGGCGCCCGGCTTCATCTGCGCGAGAATCTGGTCGATCACGAGCACCTGGCCGGCCGCGGGCGCCGGCAAAATGGACTGCGGCGTCCCGTTCATCGCGATGATCTGCGCTGCCGTGAGCGTCACCACCGCCTTCTGGATCAGCGACGGGTCGGTATCGGCCGCCTGGACCGGTCCGAAGCCGAGCGGATTCAGCCGGACACGCACCGTCGGATCGGCGGACTGGCCGCCAGGCGCGTTCACGCCATTCGGTTGGCTCAGCACGGCGAAGCCGATCTCCTTGTTGGAGGCACCGGCGGCGGTGAGCGGGCTCGAGGTGACCTGCTGGGTGCTGTTGTTCCAGAACACCTTGTCACCCGAGTTGAATGTGCTCGTATCCTTCGCGAGGTCGAACACGCCTTCCACTACGATCTCGGTCGATTCACCGCTGTTCTGGTTGTTCACCGCAATGCCGAAGATGTTGCCCACCTGGCAGCCCTGGCCGCTCGCGAGGGCGTAGGGCGCGGCCACAGTGAGGGTATTGCCCTTTTGAATGTAATTCTGCATCGAGTATTCTCCTGGTTGGTCCGGGGCAGCGGACGCCGCCCCGGTCGGTTGATTGTCCCTGCCAGCACCCTACGCGCCAGCGTTCTTCTGAAGGCCGCGGAAGTCGAGCGCGGCTGCGCCGAAGTCCATCCGCGCCTTAATCTTCACGCCGTCCACATCGAAACCCTGCTCGGTCTCGATGTACACGCCCTGCTGCCCTTCCAGGTAGCAGTATTCGATGGTGTCGATCTGCGCCGGGTCCGCGACCAGATACCACGCCGTGGTCCCGCCAGCGACCGCGTCGAGGCGGGGTTCCACAATCGGCACCAGCGTGCGCACCCACTCCGGCACCACCGCGTCCGGCCGCCAGGAGGCGAGGTTGATCGGGAAGATGAGCTGGAGCATCTTGCTCTCCAGCGCGTTCGGCACGGCGATGTACCGCGGAATCAGGTTCAGGGGCGTGCCCTGCATGCCCTTCTGATTGCGCATGGCGGCGCGCGCTTTGCCGAGGGCGGTGAGCGGATCGGCGTTGGTGACCGAGGAATCGATGCTGCTGGCCACGCCGCTCAGCAAGTTACCGTGATTGGCGTGGAACAGCGCCGTGTCGGTCTTGTCGCCGGCATAGGTCGCGGCCACGTTCGCGATGATGATGCCCCAAACGGTGTTGGATTCGAGTTGCGCGGCCGCCACGCCCAGCAGCGCCGGAATCCGGGTGAAGGCCTGGAGGTCGTCGTTGATGATGACCTTGCGCGTGAGCGCCACGATCTCACCGTAGGTGGCGAGCTGATAGGTGATCTTGTTGTCGGAGATGGGCGCGTGCGTGAACTCGCCTTTTTCGTTCAACTGCTTCAGCACCGGCGCGTCGGAGAGCATCACGCGGTTGACCGGCTTGAAGTCCTGCGCGGTCACCTGGCGGCAGAACGGCTGGAACGTGCGGGGATAGGCTTCGTATCCCTGGCGCAGGGTTTTGTTCGCGACGTTGGCCAGAATCGCCGGGAAATCGGACGTGGACTCGGCGCCCGCAAAAAACTCCGGCCCGCGCGAGGGACCGCGCAGCGCCACGTCCGCGATCCGCGTCACGTCCATCCCGCGCGGATTCATGCCGCGCATTTCCAGATACTCCTTGGCCATATCCAGGAGGCGGAAATTGCGGTACTCGCGCGCCATCTCCTCGGCCCGCGCTTGCTGTTCAGGGCCGCACCCGGGGAGGAATTCTCTCAGGTCGTTGCCCTCATGGTCGCGACGGCGGGCCAGGAAGAATCGGTTATCGGTCCGCAGCAGCAGGGCCATCTGCATGCAGGCCAGACGCTGCTCGCCGCCGTCGCGCGTCACCCGCACGTGCTCCTGCGGCTCGAAAGGCTTGTCTTTCGCGTCCTTCCCCGCCTTCTCGTTCAGCGCGGCCAGCGCTTCGGTGGTGAACTGCTCGGGCGTTTTGCCGTCGGCGATGGCCTTCTCGATGAAGTCGGCGCCGAGGGCCGTTCCCAGGTTGCTGGCGCGGTGCTTGATTTCCGCGACCCGCTCCCGTTCGGCCCGGATCGCCTCTTCCCGCGCGGCAGACAGGGCCTGTTCGTTTATTACACGGGCATCAGCGCCCGCTTCCTGCGTGGTCGTTTCAGGCATTGCAGGTTTCTCCTTTGATGGGCTGATTGCCCGTAGTGCATCGATCACGCCCGCCTGGAGCGTGCCGAAAACCATCACTTCGCTCGTGGGCCCGGCATTCAGAAACGCGGTGTTGAAATCCGCGGGAATCGTGCAGGGGGAAATCTCGAACGGCTCCCAGTCAGTGGCCTTGAACATCCCCATTTCCTTGTTGTTCAAGTACGGCGGTTTGCCATCCGCTAACCCTTCCGCCTGAGCCTCGACCTTCTCGCGCTGGTACACGAAGGTGCCGAAGCTGAGGTTCTGGAGGATGCCGGTGCTGGCCTTGCGGAACATCTCTGCGCCGTTCTCGTCGCCCAGATCGAATTGCAGCGTGGCCATGCCCTTTTCGCCGTTGGCCCAGGCACGCCGGACCACGCCCACCTGGGCCCGCGTTCCGACCTTCCCCGCGATGAGTGATTTGAAGTCGTCGCCGGTGAAGTGTGTGTCGAAGACGGGCGCGCCGTTGTTGAGGCGGTCCATCCTGCAGCCTGCCATATCGAGCTTGAGCATGTACGGCTCGCCGGTAGCGCGGTCGACGCGGGGCACATAAGCCCCGCTGTACCAGACCACGTCGATGGTGCCGTCCCTGTCATTGGCCGTGCTCGGCAGCAGGCGCGCGTCGGCAAAGACTTCGGACTCGGGAGTCGCGGGCGGCGGCGCGCCGGTTTGCATGGATTCCGGTGGCCCGGAGGACACCTCTGGCGGTGCGTTCATCGTGTTGTTCTCCTGTGATTAGCTGGTCATCCGCGGTAGAGCCGGGTTGTAGATTCCCAACTGGCTGTGCGTGAGATCCCTGCCACGAGCAGTTCCCGGATCATCCCGAGATCCTGGTCGGACAGCGCCGCAGAGTCCCGGCCTTTCGGTTTAGGCGGCGCCGGCTTACTCTCCGATGGGAGATCTGCATGCGGCTCGGGTTGTGCCTGGCCCCGCAGTGTGGTGTAGCGGGGATCGGAATCGAGAATGATCTCGAATTTGTCCACCAGCTTGTTGAAAAGGGCGATCTGCTCAAGCTGGGTCGTAGGATCGAAGCCGTTTTCGAGTACAGCCTCGAACCAGGTCTTCCTCCCCATGCGGACGTCTTTCAGCACGGCCTCGGCATCCTTCACCGGATCCACGGATTCGAACCGCGGCGCCGTCCACTGGACCGTCCGGAGGCTGACCTTCTCGTCGCTGGCGGCCGACTTCGGAATCTTACCCTGCAACATCAGCACATCAATGAACCGCCGCCACACCGGCATACAGAACAGCGGGATCAAAGTGAGCCAGCGGTAAGCCTCGACGGTGTTGCGGAAGCCCAGCATGCCGCCGCGCCAGGAGGAGTAATTCACCTGCGACATATCGCCGGTGCCGAGCTCGTAGGGCAGGCCGATCCCGGCCATGATCCCCTGGAGCTCCGTCATCTTGTATTCGCGGTAGCCGCCCGCCGCCGGGGGATTGTTGAACTTCACGTCCTGGCCGGGCTTCAGATACTCGACCATGCCCGGCTCGAACTTCTCAACCGGCAAACCGCTGGACGGATCGGTATCGGCAAGTCCCAGCGGATCGCCATCGATGCCTTCCGGCTGCGTGACAAACGCGGTGACGCAGGCCTCGATCTTCTTACGGATACGCTCTGCGTCACAGTAATCCTCGAGGTCCCGGAGCGCCATCATCACGGGCGCCAGCCACGGCACACCGCGGACCTGGCCCGGCCTGAGCACGCGATAGACGTGCATGATCTGATCCGCCGGTACCGGCTGGCTCACAATGCCGCCGCGCGGGTTCAGGATCAGCACGCCGCCGGGATGGTAGCTGAACAGCCAGTACGCGACGCGGCGACCCTTTTCATCGAACTGCACTCCCTCCATCAGGTGGCCGTTGACGAGGCCCATGGTCCGGGCCTGATCGAGGAAATCGGCTTCGAGCATCTGGAGCTGGAGGGGGATGCGCAACCCGAAATCCGCCGGTTGCGGCCGGAAGCGAACAATGGATTCTCCGCTCTCCGCCATGGTCCGCACGGTCAGCGTCTGCATGCCGTAGAAATCGAGGCGCTGGGGAGTATCGCAGGCCTCCGCGAAATACGGCCACTCCGAGTCGATGATCTTATCGAGGGCGGCATTGCCGGTCTTCGCCTTCGGCACGATGCCGGTCCCGACCACATTGCCAGCCAACTCCTCGATGGCGCGCGCCGCATAAGGATTGTTGCGGACGAGGTCGCGGCTCCGGTTGCGGAGCCAGATGAGCGACCCCATCAGCTCGACGTTGGCATCCGTAGAAGGCGCGTACCACCCATTGGCACGGCGGCCGCCGCTGGCTCCCTCGTACCGGAATCGCTCGGCGTGCCGTTCCAAATAGCCCGCCGTCAGTTCCAGGGCGACGCGACTCCGCACGCGTCGCAATGCCGCGCGCGGCGACACGATGCTGATGGCCCTATCGAGAAGGTTCATTCGGCTTACCGATCATGCTTCGGCCGAGCACGCCCAATGCGAACGGGATCAGATCTTCGCCCTTGGGCACCTTCAAGAGCCAGAGGACCGCGCCCAAAGCGATGAGCACGAGGCTGACCGTGACGTGGCCGGCCTCGCGCTCAATGAATTCGCAGACCCGCATGCCTCTACGCTTTCGCGGGCAGAGCTGTCGGCACGGTCGCGACCGCACTTTTGGTTATGGTCTGGAGGTACGTGGCGATTTCCTTCAGGTCCGCGATTTCCTGGGCGTCCAGTTGGAGGTTGAGGCCGTTGGCCGCAACCGCATTGCCGCGTCGTTAATCGCCACGCAGATCTTGCCAAGAACGGCGAAGGCGGCTCGCTCGATGTTGACCGCCTGGGGATCGACAAGGGAGGTCAACGCCTCCACCGTCGCTTCCTGGCCCTGCACCTTCTGCAGCACGGGCACGACGGCCCGCGCGACCTTCACGATATCGTGAGCGACGCTGGCAACAGCGTGCTCGATCTTCTGAAACGTAATCATGTGATTCTGTCCTTTCGTGTACTTACCGCTTGAAATGCTCCACGGCGACGGCAACAGCGACCGAGACTGCGGCCATCCACAGAATGCTGACGACCGCCAGGGCGCCGGTAATCCAGGATCGCCAGCGTTCCAGCCGCGCGATCCGCACACCATGCTCCGCGCAGCGGCCAGGCTGCCCGTTGCCGAGCAGCGTCTTTTGCATGCCCTCCACAACGGTCCGCGTGGCCGCAATCTCGCCGACGAGATGCTCCATGATCGACCGCGTCTCTCTGATTTCCGCTGCCAGGTTTTCGCAATGTGGGCAGGTCTGCATCGTCGTCGTCACCATTTGTTGTAAAGGGTCGGCCCGGTGGGACCGTCGCCACGGTTGTGCTGTGCGAACCGGACTCGGCTGCCGGTCCCGCCACTGGCTTTCCGCAGCTCTTCCTCGGTTGCGGCGATTGCTTTCAGCAACTCGTCCATGTCCCTGTACTGCACACGGCGCCCATCCGGGAACTGGACCAGTTTCTCCGGGCGCGCCTTCGCCGCATTCAGCGCATCGAGGTCGGCTTGTATCTGCGCGACTGGTCTGGCCATCAATCCCTCCCGAACCAGTCGCGGTGCGGTATCCACGGGTCATGGGGCTCACGGCGTGCTGGATGCTGCGCCTGAGAAGGCGTCGATGCCGGCGCCGCGCTGAGCGACTGTGCCGCCTTCCGCCGTGTCTCGACCATCTGCTTGAACCGGTCGCAGTGCACCGCCAGTTTCAACCCGCTGGCGTACAGCGCATGCAGCGCCGCATATGCGTAGTTCCGCGCATCAAGGGCTTCGTTCCGGGCGTTTGCTGGCTTACGCCACTCCGGTTTGGGGAAGCCGTTGTGATAGCGCGTGAACTTCTTCTCGGCTGTGAGCTGCTCGAAATACTCCAGGTCGCGCCCGATCGGGAAATGGCAATATCCGGGCCCCGGCTTCGCGATCTTCAGCCGGTCATAAAGCGCCGCCTTCGCGTGATCGACGCCGATCATGAAGAACGGTGTCTGGTTTTTGCGGCTCGGCCGGCGCGGCCAGATCGCGGACTCACCCGCGCGGCCCTTGGTCGCGTACACGCGGCGGTTGTACCTGTCGCGCGTGAAGCGCAGCACGGTGGCATCCTTGAAGCCGCAGTCGATGCACGCAGCCACGATCCGCATCGGCAGGCCAGAGGCGTGCAAGTATTGGGCGTTGAGCAGTCCCTCGAGGTGATCCCACACTTCATTGCGGGTTACATCGCCGGGAATCACGTGATACCCGATGGACCAGGATTCCTCATCGCGGCCCCATCCAACGATTTCCATTTCCAGCCGGTCCGCCTGGACGTCCACGCCGGCAGTGACCACGGCCACGCCGTCCGGGACTTCGGCTTCGAACGGCTCACAGCGGTTCAACAGCGCGTGCGCATCCGTCGGGACCTCGTAGGCGTCTTCCCACAACTCCGCGAGGACGGTGTTCAGGAACGCCTTCAACGTCTCCGGCGACTTCCTGGCCGCCAGGAACTCCACTGCAACCTCGCCCCAGGATTTCTTCGGCGAGATCAACTGCGACAGACGAAAGCCCGGCATCGGCGAAGAAGGATTGGCGGCCCTATATTCGCCACGCTCCACCATCCCGGCCTTCTGATGGTGCGGGATCAGTTCCTGGCATCCGGCGCAACGGTACATCGCGTCTTCGGGCTTGCCCTCCGGCCACACCAATCCCGGCCCCGTGCCGTCACCGAACGTGAGCACCTGGTATTCGCCGCATTTGGGGCAGGGCACGAAATAGTCGCGCTGGTCCGACTCGCGCCAGGCCAGTTCTATCCGGCTGGCACCTTTGATCGTCGGCGTCGACGCCATGACGATTTTCTTGTTGTGGGCGAACTCGGCCGTGCGCTGGACTGCGAGCGACACGGGATCGCCTTCCGAACCGGCGCTCGCGGGATAACGGTCCACCTCATCGAGCAGCGCGTACCGGATCGGCCGCATGGCCAGGCCGGAGGGAGAGATTGCGCCGGTGAGGGTAATGTGCCCCGCGCCGTTCGCGAGCACCTTATGCAGCGTCGTGTTGTTGGAGTCCCGCGATTTGACCGGTGCGATCTTCCCGCGCAGCGACGGTGTATTGCGGAACATTGGCGCAATGCGATCCTTAGAGAGCGCCTTGGCGTCCTCCGTCCGCGGCTCCACGACCAGCACGGGCCCCGGATCAATGTCGGCAATGAAGCCGATGAAGTTTAGGAGCGTTTCGGTCTTCAGGAGCTGTGCCGCGGACCACAGCACGACCTGGCGGCACGGATGCGACGGACTCAGCACGTCCATCGGCTCGCGCTGGTACGGACGCGTGTGCCACTGGCCCCGCTCGGCAGCCGCGGCGCCCGTGAGCACACGGTTCTCGTCGGCCCATTGCGAGACGGTAATCTCGCGCGGCGGCAGCACGACGGCGGCGCCGATTTCACTCATCAGGAACGGCTGCATCGTTAGAGACCCGAATCCGCGACGGCTTTGTTCACCTTTCGGAGCACCGCCGTGACCTCGGCGGCAAGCATGCGGTGAATCGCTTTTTCGTCATTCACCGCCGCCAGCATCGGCGCCAGGCGGTCGGGCATGGAGAGGAGGGCGTCCTTCACGATCGCGGAGAAGGTAGCGGCGTATTCCGAAGCCCGTGCCGCCGGAATCAGCTTCCGCGAGCGTTCCTCGTACTCCAGTTGGGAAATCTTTGCCTTGAACGTTTCGTTGACCGCGCGCGAGCGGAGGTACTGGCCGACCGGATCGCTCATGGCGCCGGCCTGCTGAGGCATGGCGGGTGGCGGCTGGGGAGACGTCCGCGGCTGAGAGCTACGAGGTGCGGTCTGCGCACGGTTCGGCGTGCCTCCCGACAAGGTGTTCGTCTCCCACTCGTGATCCGCGCGCTCCGGATCGATGCTGCCGTCCGACTCCGGCTTGATCCGTTTGGACGCGATTGCCTTGCGGACGGCGCTCTCCGAGCAGCCGCGCATCCGGGCATAAGCGCGAATCGAAACGCCGGTCACAGCAGGCCCCTCGATGCGTTCGCCTTCCATTCGGGCTGAACGAAATGATCGCGCGCCTCGCGCTTCCGACTTGACTCTTCCGCAGAACGAATCAATTCATGTTCATGCAAGGAGAGAACCAGATGGCACGGACCAAAGGACAGACGGCCGCGAACGTAACACCCGGATTCGCAATCAGGATCAACGACGACACGGAATTGGGCCTGGCGATCCTGGTCGCCGAGTTTGGCGAGAGCACTTACCAGCCGATCGGCGTGGTCGTCAGCATCAACGAGGCGCGCGAGATTGCCGCCGGCGACATGCGCGGCCGTATGCGCGACCTCGAAGCCGGCTAGACGCCAGCCTGCCCGGAAACCTACGTGGTCTGGGCGCAGGGCCTCGATGGCGATTACCGCGTGGCAAGCCGGTTCCTGCCGTAACCCGACCGCCGCCCCGCCCGCGCCCGCCCGGACCTGGCGGGCTCGCCGACGTGAAGGTGCCACATGAAGAAGGCCGAAGTCCAAATCGGAAACACCTACATCGCCAAAGTCAGCGGAGTGCTGGCTAAGGTGCGCATCACCGGCGAGTCGCCTTACGGCGGCTGGCGCGGAAAGAATCTGGCAACCGGGCGCGAGATTCGCATCCGGTCGGCGGCCCGCCTGCGCCGCCCCGCAAACGAGCAATAGAAAGGACGAAAGGACAGCCATGCGACTTTTTGCGATCGACAAAGACGAAACCATCACCGCGTTCCCCGCCGCCGAGCAGATCCCGGAGGGCCAGGAGCAATTCGCCAGCGAGAAGGAACTTGCCAAGCTCGCCGCCAAGTGGCCGGCGGACCGGCTGATCAACGTTTGGAACAGCTTCGCGGGCGTAGCCGGATTCGGCGCCGACCTGAAGCCGGTCAAGAAGTTCACGGACCGCAAGACGGCGGTGAAGCGCATCTGGGCCGCCATCCAGAAACTAGACGCGCCCACGCCGCAGGAAACGGCCCCCGCCGCGCCCCAGGCGGCCGACGTTGCGCCGAAAAGGGCCAAGGCAACCAAGGCGGCCAAGACCAAGGAGGGCGCGTCCGTGCCCCGCGAGTTCAGCAAGAAAGCCATCGTGCTGGAGATGCTCCGCCGCAAGGAAGGCGCGAGTCTCGCCGAGATTGCCAAGGCGACCGAATGGCAGGCACACAGCATTAGGGGCTTCATCAGCGGGGCGATCACCAAGAAAATGGGGCTCAAGGTCGAGAGCACCAAACAGGAGGGCGGCGAGCGGCGTTACAAGGTCCTCGGATAACCTGCCTCAGCAACACCGCGCCGCCAGTCTGCGGATTGGCGGCGTTCCTCTTCTTCCAGCAACCTCAATTCCGCCGCCCAATCCGATAGCATCAGGCACAGACCTTCCACATCCGGGTGCCCGGCTCGAAGCAACCGCTGCGCCTCGGCGATTTCCACGCGGCAGCGGTCCATCTCACGCTGCCGGCTGGCGCTCTCCGGCGATCTCGCGGAAGGTCCGGCCGTCGCCATCAAGGGTGGCCTCTTTGCCGGCAAAGTCCTGCCATCGCCGGACGATCACATCGCAGTATTTCGGCTCCAACTCGATCAATCGCGCCTGGCGTCCCGTGCGCTCGCAGGCGATCAGCGTCGATCCCGAACCGCCGAACGGATCGAGCACCGTGTCGCGGCTCTTGCTGGAATTGCGCAGCGCGCGCTCCACCAATTCCACGGGCTTCATGGTCGGATGGAGATCGTTGGCGACCGGCTTCTTAATGAACCACACGTCGCCCTGATCTCGCGCGCCGCACCAGAAATGGTCCGTGCCTTCCTTCCAGCCGTATAGGATCGGCTCGTACTGCCGCTGGTAATCGGAACGGCCCATCGTGAACGTGTTCTTCGCCCAGATCACGAAAGTGGACCAGTGCCCTCCCGCCTCGGTGAACGTTCGGTGCAGCGTGTGCAATTCGGAAGACGACATGCAGATGTAAATGGCGCCCTTCGTGACCGCCAGAACATTGATGCAGGCGTCCTTCAGGAACTGCGCGAAGCCGTCGCCCAGATTGTCGTTCTTGATCGGACGCGCCTTCCCGCGAAGCTTGTCCTTCATCGTGGCGCCGTAGTTTACGTTGTACGGCGGGTCAAAGAATGCCATGTCGGCCAGGCCGCCTGCCAGGACCTTCTCCACGGATTCCATCTGGGTGGAGTCGCCGCAGAGGAGCCGGTGCGAGCCCAACACCCAGACATCGCCGGGAACGCTGACCGCGGATTCCGGCGTCTCCGGAACTGCATCCTCGTCGGTGTGGCCCTCGGTTACCTGTTCCGGCTCCTGGAGCAGGGCCTCGAGTTCCGCATCGGAGAAGCCGACGACATCGAGACTGAAATCATCCTCCCTCAGAGACTCGAGTTCGACGCGGAGCATTTCCTCATCCCACCCGGCATTGAGCGCCAGACGATTGTCAGCCAGGATCAGCGCGCGGCGCTTCGTTTCGGACAGGTGATCCAGAACGATGACGGGCACCTCGGACATCCCCAGCTTGCGCGCGGCGGCCAGCCGGGCATGGCCGGCGATGATCACGCCATCGCCGCCAACAAGGATTGGGTTGGTCCACCCGAATTCCTGGATGCTGGCCGCGACCTGCGCAACCTGCTCCTCGCTGTGCGTACGCGCGTTGCGGATGTACGGTAGGAGCCGGTCCAACGGCCAGATCTGTACCAGCAGGTCGCGAAGCTGTTTGGTGATGCTGATCCCCATGTTTTTCGGCTCGCAATTGTGGGCGGCGTTCAAGATCTGAGCGCCGCCCCGAATGCGGAGGAGAGGACTACGCGGCCGTTTTCGGCTGCGTCTGCGAAGGGGTGGACGCCCCACCCGAGGAGGTCACGACCACCGGCACGAGGGCAGCGATCGTCTGCGAAATGGCGGTGGCGAGCGAACTCGCGATCACCGGCGTCAGGGAGGTGAACAGATCCACCACGTTGGCGGTGATGCCCTCGGCACTGACGGCTTCGCCCGCGCCAGCAGCGGCGACAGCGCCCTTGGTGGTCTCGCTGGCTGCCGTACCGGCCGGGGACACGGTCTGCTGGCCTTCGGTCGTACCGACCTGACCGGCAAGGACCATGCCGGCGTTGATCGCGTGGTCGATGGTCGCGGCGTTCTGCGCACGGCGGCTGGCCGTCTGCGCCATGTCGAGCGAGATGGCTTCCCAAGCACGCGCGCGCGCCAGGGTCTCTCGCCGGTTGTCCAGCTCTTCGTCGAAGAGCAACTTGATGTTCTCCGCGCCACCCAGCAGGCTCGGCTGGTGGGTGACGCTCGGGGAAAGATTGGGATTGGTTTCTGCCATTCGGGAGTTCCTTTTGGTTGAAGTTGGAGAGTTTCGGTCATGCAGTCCGGAACGCCGGACCGCGCTCATTGCGTGAATTGAGTTCGCTCGCGGCTCGCCGCTACTTCGCTAAACGGCTCACCGCTCTCGGCAAGGACCGGCTCGCTGCCAGTTAGTTCCTGGATACGGCGCAGAATCACATCGCAGTAGGCCGGCGAAATCTCACATCCGTATCCCTTACGACCGAGGACATGGGCCGCGGCAATGGTCGTACCGCTTCCCAGGAACGGATCGAAGACCAGGTCGCCGGCATCCGAGAAGGCTTTCACGAAGAACTCGGCGAGCGCGCGCGGGAACGGGGCGGAATGCGATCCTTGGCTGCTCTCTGTTTTCACCTCGATTACGTTGCTCGGGCGGGCAATTCCGCCGTGGCGTCCCTCGAGGTTGTTCGCGTTGCGGCGGGTCGTCTGCCACGAATCGTGGTTCTTCCCGAGATCCGCCGCCGCGCCACGCGGGCCGGTGCCCAGCAGGCCACTGCCAGACGTGGACGTCGGGTTATTGGGCGAGTAATCGAAGCAGTCGTCCGACCAATGTCCCACAGCCTTCGGCCGAAACTTGATTCCGTCATCACTTCGAATGAAGTGGAAGATCGGCTCCCATGCGTTCTTAAACCGGTTTCCCCAGCCGCCCGGCACGCCATCGTCAGTCTTGCGCCAGCAGAACTCATCGACGAAGCGCCACCCCCATTGCTCCACGTGCGCGATGGTGAGCTTCTTGACGTAGAGATTACGCTGGCCGCCATCGGCATGTTCCTTGATGTTGAGGAAGTATGAGCCGTCGTCTGCCAGGATCGTTGCAATGTTCGCGGTCACGTCACGAAACCACCCGACATACTCCTCCGGCGGGACTGGCCGGAACCCGCTCGAGGGATCATAGGCGCGCTGCGAGGCATATGGCGGTGACGTGATCACCACGTTCGCGCGGGTACCTTCGAACAACCGCGCCACGACCCCGCGATCCCGGCAGTCACCGCAGATCAACCGATGGTCACCAATCAGCCAGATGTCGCCGGGACGGGTGATGGCCTCAACCGGGGCCTCCGGGATCTCTTCTTCCGGTGTTTGTTCCTCACCGGAAACCGGGGCCTCGGGCGCAGCCTCAGCCAGCAAGGCCGCCAGTTCGTTGTCGTTGAAACCCAGCAAGGCCAGATCGAGTTCGGCATCCTTCAACTCCGCCAGTTCGCCGCGCAGGGTTGCGTCGTCCCAGCCCGCGTTCTCGCTGATTCGGTTGTCAGCGATCACGAATGCACGGCGCTGCGTTTCGCTGAGGTGGTCCAGCGCTACCACCGGAACTTCCATGAGACCGAGCTTGCGCGCGGCCAGCAGACGCCCGTGGCCGGCGACAATAATCCCCGTGCCGGAGTCCACGAGAATAGGATTCAGAAAGCCGAATTCTGCGATGCTCGCCGCAATCTGGGCGACCTGCTCGGGGGAATGCGTCCGGGCATTGCGGTCGTATGCACGCAGCCGCTCCGTCGGCCAGATCTCTATGTGCCGCGCCATCGCCGGCGCGATCGAAGATGTGCTCATGCGGTCAGCGGCAGGAGTTCCTGAATTCCCGGCGCGGCGAGGGGTCCGGGCATATCCTCGGGTGCAATACGCAATGCCAGGAGGCCGCCCTTGGTGGCCCCGCACGGCTGCCATCCGGCACGCCGATAGCACCGTCCGAAGTCGCGCTTCTTACGTACCTTCGCGGGATCGACGAACGTCACCATTCCAATGGGCGGCGGCTCGCCCCATATCTGCCGCGTGATGGCAACTGCCTCACGGATCAAATCGCTGGATCGGATCGCGGATTCGTTCCGGAACACCGAACAAATCCAGGCGCCAGCCCACTGATGCTTCACATATTCGGCGAATGGCCAGGACGATACCCACAAGGCGTCGCCGGTTGTTGCAAGCAAAACGATGCACCGGCCTGGCGGCACAAACTGCGGCGTGCCAGGCTTTTGCCGGTTGTAATGCCGATCCGCGAGCGGCAACGCATTCGGGTCAGCACGATGGGACAGCCGCCAATACCGAGCCGTCGGGATGTGCGGGCCTGACTCGGCCATCAAACGCCGCACATCCCCGCACACTCGGCAGACCAGTTCAGACCGAGGTGGTATTGGCGCGGGTCCGGATCGCCAAGGTCGGCTCTCTCCAACGGCACGCAACTCCGGTGCACGTAAAGCTTCTGATCGAACTTCCGATTCACCACGGTTCCATCGACGCGAAGCGCGTTATCCACTTCGACCGCGCGCGCCCATCCCGCCGGATCGGCATCCCGCAAACGGCGCCATTCGGCGTTGCTTTTGAAGGGGCAGAAGACGCACGCCGATTTCTGCACCTCGTGCGGCACGCCGAAGGCGATCAGCCAGTTGAGGCAATCGCCTCGCGTCATTGCCCGATCAATCAGCGGAAACTCGGGCGTGATCCACCGGCGGTCCTCGAGCCGCTCGCGAATCCGAACCGAACGGCCTGCCTCGTCGAGCGAGATGCCATAGATCTGAACGACGTTTACGTCTTTCGGAACGCGTTGGCCGGGTGCTAGGCCAAGGACCTCGCGCCGGATGCAGCGCTCGATGACCTCGATCTTGTACTCCTTCGTGCACTGGCGGCGCACGATGCCGGCTTTCTCTCCCTCGGTCGCCGCCGTGTACGCCGGGATCGAGGCGAACCGCCCACCGGTCGAGTTACGGCCAAGCTTGAGATCGTCACCGAGGCGGCCAATGCTGCGCACGACAATCGGCGGTCCGTTCAGGGACCGGAGCCAGTTCAAATGCGAGTAAACAGCCGCCGGCTCCTCGCCGGTATCCGCGAAGACTGCGCATTCGATGCCCGGCTGGACCTCGCCGCGCGCAAGCATCAAGTACAGGGTCGTGCTCTGGACGCCCGCGCCGAGGTTCAAAATCCGGTGGATGGTCCGGCTTTCGGAGAGATTCATGTTGTCAACGGAGAAAGCCAACTGGGGATGCGCACCGCGCACCTGGCCTGCGCACCTCGATAAGCCTCACAAACTAGGCAAATTGCGTGACATTCCAACGCGCTGCCCGCCGGCCAAAGATCAGGTCCCGCGTTCGCCTGCCGCAACCCCCACATGCCGCCGGCGGATTCGAGCGGCGATGGTCATGGCGGCCTGTCCCGCCTAAGTTGCGCCGATGGCGCGGCAACGCTCCGCCTCATCCTCGGCGATCTCAAGGCAGGCCGTCTTGGTGGCTGCGACTGCCGCAGCCCGCGTGTCCGCTAGCGCGCCCCGCAAGATCTCGGCGAGAGCCTCGGCATGGTCACGCGGTGCAAGGCGAAGAGCATGGCACAGGCGGGTGGCCAATCTCTCAGGAGTGATTTCGTCTGGCATGCTTTCTTTCCTCACACCTGTGTCATCGCCGACCAAATCGCCAACATCGCCGGTCGCGCCACAGGAGTGGCACGTGAACCTCTCGCCGGCATCGTGGTATCCCGTCTCCCGACACATTCCAAAGTCATACTCACGCACCGTAATCTCAGCGCTCAGGCACTCTGGGCAGCACATTCCGGTTCTCTGTAGGGCCGCTTGGCCCACCTGCGGGCCTCCCGCAGCAACTGACCCGCGGCAATGACTTCCCGTGCGCGCCATTCCAAGTCGCCGTCCGGGTCCTCATCGGGAAATGAATCTTCGGAGTAGTCATCTTCGACGGGCTCGTCTGCTACGCGCCGGAGCGGCGATCGGATGCAGCCTTCCAGCATGGAGAGTTCGGGCTCAAACATGTCACACCGCCGAAGCGTTATTGCGGCTGCTCACCGCAGAGGACTGAACCGTATCCGGATTGAACCGGCGCGGGTTGAACTGATCGCGGTCCGACCAGCGGACCAGTTGGCCGGTTTCCGGATCGACACGCTTCAGCATCAGCAGCGTGTGCGCGCCCAAGTGCTCCTCGTAGGTCGAGTGATCGCTGTCGTGCCGGGGCTTTTGCACGGAATCGTCACCATACGAAAGCAGGTTGATCTGGACGATCTGGCCGGTCTTGCGCTTGCGGATGACCTCCGCATTCGGAGCGCCGATATAACGCCGGACGCTGACGGAATCGCATACGTCGATGATGCGAGGCCCGGCAAAAACGCGAATTTTCATGAATGTCCTCAGGCACACAAATCGCGCCGAAGGAATGTCGGACTATTTAATGCGCCCGGCCCGCCGGTACGATGTCTTGGAGGTTTTCGGGAGGGTGCGCTATGCGCTGGCCTGTCGAACTGGGCCTCTACTGGTTATATACGCCGGAGCGCTCAAATCTTAAAGCTCCCCCACAAAAAATCTGCGCTCCTCAAGCAAGGAGCGGACTTCAGCGACGGTAGTGACAGTGGCTGCCAAAGCGCCGGCCGCCGCCCATTCGCGTAAGCGGCGCTCTTGGAGGGCGGTCGGACGTTCGCCCGGTCGCTTTACTTCGAACTCAAAGTGATGCCCGCAGATGCAACCGGTGATGTCAGGATCGCCAGCGACACCCAATCCGCCGCCCCAGCGCTTCCTGGCCAGGCAACCGGGGATTTCATTCAGATAGGCCAGAATCGCTTTGACAATCGCGCGCTCGCTCGTCATGCGGTCTTTCTCCCAAACTTCAGCTTTGGCTGCACTTCGGGCTTGGGCTCACAAGCCGGCTCTTGGCGTTTGGCACGCGCCCACACCTCCGGGCGCAGCTTCCACTCATTCCACGTCATCCATTTCAGGCCTTCGTCGTTTAACACCAACGGCATCGATTCCTGGCCGAGGACCTTCATGGCCCAGCGGATTTCCTCCAGATCCGTGCCCAACGGATACGCCATCGCATGGTGCCCAAGTGGAAGCCGAATAATGCGGATACCCCTGTTGTTCATGATGGCGATGGCCCTCTTCACGTCGATGATCGCCTGCTTGTGCTCGCGGACGAGCTGT
>DASRBG010000158.1:0-6077 GCA_035653735.1 Gemmataceae bacterium | reverse complement strand
TTGAACCACGGCTTCGATTACGTTAGAGTCACCCTGGTGGGCCATTGATTGTCTCCTTCCGGTGAAATTGCCAATTCCAAGAAGGAAAACAGATTTGGCCCGCCACCTTCAACCCGGAAGCCCGCCGCCTCCGCTCCGCTACGCTCAGCATGGCTTCGCTCCGCTCCGGCGGCTCCGAATTTACAGAAAGAACTTTACAGTAACTTTTGCCGGTTGCGAGAGGCGGCACGAACAGGAAGCACAACTTGGTGGCTGCGTGCGAACCCTGCAACCGACGTCGAAGCGAGTTAGAACCAGTTCAGTTTCTCCTAGAGAACTACCGTCAGGAACTTCTCAGTCAAGAGGAGTTCCTCCGGCAGAAGGACTACATTGACGCTCTTCTCGCGGCGGGAGTCACTCGGTAATGAAGCGCGTGAACCGTCGTTACTCCACGGCCAGGGCGTACCCGTAGCTTTCAGCGTGATCGTGGCCATTCTCTTCTCCCTCGTGGTTCCCTGATTCGGTTGATTGGTGCGCGCCGTCCCAATCAACCGCCGCCGCGTGCGACACGTCGCGACCGAGGGCTCTTCCCAGATTGCCGGCGTCGTTGGTGTAGATCTGCGCATCGTAGCGGGCGCGGGAAACGGCCACGTACGCCAGACGGCTGTTGACGAGTTGCTCACCTACCTGCTCGCTCTCTACGTGCAGCAGCACCCGGTCGGCCGTCGCGCCCTGGCTGCTGTGGCTGGTCACCGCATAGCCGTAATCGAGATGCCGGTTCTCTTCGAGATTGAAGCGGACCTCCCGGCCGGAGTCGAGCTTGATTTCCACGTTCCCGCGCTCGTCGATGCTCGCGATGGTGCCCAGCTCGCGGTTGGCGATCTTTAGCGTTTTGTCCGGCGCCGTAAACTGCACGCGGTCGCCTTCGCTGAACGCGCGCTCACCTTCCCGGTACAACGTTACGCCCTGCAACCGGCGCGGATCGTACGTCAGCTTTTCGCCGCCTGCACGTTCCACCGTGAGCAGGTTGCGCTCGCGGTCGAAGCCTTCCACCTTCGCGTATGCGCCGGGACCGATGCCCATCGACCGGCTGCCCTTGGTGTAGCGCACCACGTCGCCGGGTTCGTACTGCGCGGCCCAGGCGCGATCGACGCCAGTCATGTCCTGGCGCGGCGTGAGCACTTTAATGGAATGCTCTTCGCCGCTCACCGCGCCGCGTTCCTGTAATTCGGCATGGATTACTCGGTTCAGTTCCATGCGGGATTTGTTGTCCGGCGAGATAACCAGCGTTCCTTCCGGGTGCCCGGCGTACTCCCGCGCAATCGCCTGGATGCGGTCCTCGCGACCACCGATTTCGTGCACGCGGCCCTGTTCGTCCAGCCTGGCGATAGCCTGACGCACCTCGCCGCGGGCGAGTTGCTCAACGGACTCTTTCAGCGCCGGGTCCTTCTGCCGCACGATCTCATCGAGCCGCGCCGTGCGCATCCCCGCTTCCTGCAGTTGCTCGAATGGCCGGCCTGCGTCCACGGTTTGGTGCTGCCGCACGTCGCCGACTAGGACCACGCGCTCATTTTCTTTTAGCCGCTCGAAAAACTCGTGCACCTGTTTCGTGCTCGCGAGGCTCGATTCATCGACGAAGTAAAGACGCTGGCCGCCGTGTTCGTGGGCGCTCTCGCCCTGAGCAAGATGATGCTGCAACGTGTTGGACCGGATGCCTGCCTCTTCGAGCTGATACGCTGCCCGCGACGTTGGCGCGAAGCCTTCCACCGCGTAGCCTTCTTTCTCCGCCGCTTCGCGGAGGGCGGCTAAAGAAGTGGTCTTGCCCGCGCCCGCCGCGCCCTGTAATCCCATGATCTGGTCGCGGCTGTCGAGGATCGTTTCTACCCCGCTGGCTGTTGCTCAGATGCTCGAAGGTATTGTGCTGCCCAACCAGTGGCGTATAGCGGTCCTGGCCCGCGCGCATGTGCTCGATATTCTCGCGTTCGAGCGTTATCATTTCGGGCGTTGTGAACGATCGGCCGACAGCCGTTTTCACTTCGATCAGATCGCCCTTAGCAACGCGCTCCTCGAAGTGGCCGCGCACTTCCTCGAAACTGGCATGGCCCATCGACCGTTTCAGCGCATCGCGCATCAGGGCGCGCTGATCTACCACGGCCTCACGTTCCAGATTGCGGTCGCGGGCGAAGGTCACCGCCGATTGAGCATGCCGCAAGTAGCCGTCTTCGTGGTCCCGATCTTGGACCATGACGTGCATTTTTTTCTTTAGCCGCCTGCACGATCCGGTCTGGCTGATTGCCGAAGGCCTCGGCCATCTCGCGATGGCGCGCCAATGTTTCTTCGGCGGATAAGGCGAGCTTGGCATCCCTTGTCTGGTGCGCCGCGATCTGCGCGGCCTCCGCGCCCGCGACTCCCTGCTCGGCCATGTGCTCTTTGATCTGCTGGCTGCGCGGGCTCGACGCTTCGAGATACTCCGCACTATAGCCCCGGATCTCCGGCGCGCCGCTTTTGCCAGTCTCGATCTCATAACCCAGGTCTTTCAACCGCACGGCCAGTTCAGACCGATACACAGCGGTCGCGTACTGCTGGGTCCGGTAAAGCTCCTGCGGTTGCAGCGCCCGCGTATCGCCGTTCTCTAGCTCCGTGATGTTGAAGAAGACGACGTGCGTGTGAAGCTGCGGCGCGACGTATCCATCGACCGGCCGCGAGCTGTCATGCTCGAACTTGGCGGCGGCCCATTCGCCCGTGGCCACTGCCGGCGCGTTGCCGCCCATGCGCGCCTGAACGTATTTCTCCATCTCGTTGAGCGCGACATCGACGCTCTGCCGGTGTGCCTCTCGCACGCGGTCGTCATGACCAACCAACGCCGTGAGCGAAACACTTTTCGGAGCGCTGAACGTGGCGTCCCATCCGGCCCGATGCTCCATCGCCTTCACCGTTTCGCCCGAGTCATTCACGTATTCCCGCGGCGTCTGATGCCTGACCAGTTGCTCGCCTGTCTGTGGATGCTGGCCCTCGGCGAGCCGTGCGAGGTGCTCTTCATTGACGGCGCCCTCCAGTCCCCATTTCGCGGCCAGCTTGCCGTGCCACTCGCCGCGGATCACCATATCGCTCCGCGATGCTGCGCGAGAGCCTTCGGTGTAGTAATTCCCTTTAGCATTTGTAAACTCATCGCGATGATACGCCTGCGCCTGGCTCGCGCTGATCGGCTTGGAGATGGTCACCATATCGGAAGGGACGCCGAGCTACTGGAAGAAAAGCGCCTGCCCCTTATGCGGCTCGGACGGAACGGGCAGCGGTTCCGGCTCTGGCTCCGGCTGCACAACCGGCGCGGGCGGCGTCTTGGGCCGCCGCTCGACGAACGCCGGTTGCCGGTTCGGCAGCTCCAGGTACGGGAAGCGCATCCGCACCACGAGATTTCCGTATTTCAGATACCCGTGCAGCGCGTCCAGCCCGCCGATCTCCGACGCCATCACCAGCGCCTCTTTGTAGATGTCGCGCTGCTCGCTCTCCGAGTTGCGGCTGCGCGGAAACTCGCCGTGCGTTCGCGTTTCCCGGAACCGCTCGACTTCCATTTCCCCGATCGCTCTCGAGACATTGTCCATCGCCAACAATCCAGTACTCACGGCCGCCGCGCTAGAAGTGAGCACTGACGACCTACTGCGGCTGGCCGGCCCCAAGCCCGCCCGCAAGCCTAGCCGCAAGGTTCTGCGCCGCCTGGAGCGCATCGAAAGCCTACCGCCGCGCCAGCAGACCACCTTGCTACGCACCATCGATACTTTCCTCGAAGCCGCCGCGCTGAAATCCGCGCGGCGCTAGTTTATCGTTGGATGCTCCAAACCGTGAGGTCGTTCAGGCCTGAAGTGATCAGGTAGCTGCCATCAGGTGTGAACTGACTGCCGATGGCCGCCTTTCCGGAGTTGCCGAAGCCGGAGACGCCCACGACCGGGTCATTAACTCGGCCCACCTGTCTGCCTGAAGGAATGTCGTAGATGAGAACGGTCGGCTCTGCCCGACCTTCGGGCAGGGGCGTTTGAGCGGATACAGCCAGAAGCTTTCCATCCGGCGAGATCGACATGCCGGCGTAGCCGTCGAGTGAGAGCCTGACTTGCTCTGCGCCATCCTCGCCGCCATAAATCCCGATATAGTGTTTTTCGCGGCCGGCCACAGAACTTCCGCCGATCACAGCTGCGGCGACCGTCTTTGCGTCGGGCGTGATGGCGACCAGCCACACGCCGAAGTATTCCGGCTCGATCAGCCGGCTCCAGGTCACGCTAAGATCGCTCGTGCGACGGCACACGAGGTGATGGCCCGCCCCGTAGACTACCCTCTCCTTATTTCCGGACACGATCGGCGTTGTGTCATACCCCCAATGCATCCCGTCTCCGAAAGGACGGGGGACGCCGTAGTGCTCTGGCTCCGGCGCCACGGCGAATGGAGTGCGCGCGACCTCCTTGTAATCGGGGAGCTCCGCCAGCAACAACGCCGATCTCGGGCTGTCCACGTGTCTCACGCTGTATACGCCCTGGTAGCTGCGGTAACCAAGCAGAGTGTCTCCCGAAAGTGCGATGTGGAAGTCCGGACTCTCGCTCAGGCGCTCGGCCACTTGGCGGGTCCGAAGATCGATAACGACCTGCTGGCGAATCTTGAGCCGGTCGCTGCCCGGTCTTCCCATCAGCACGGTTTGTGCGTAGATCCGCTCGCCCCCGGCAAAAAAGCTGAGATCCTCAACCATGGTGCGCAGTTGAGTGGCATAGTGGAGCTTGCCCGTTTCCAGATCTACAATCTGGAGAACGTCCTCCGTCTTTCTTGAGTTCCCGCCATCATAAGACCACTCCCGCAACATGGTTTCAGGGCGGCGGAATCTGTAAAGGCACAGCAGGCGGCCATCAGGGGACACACCGTAAAATTGAGCCCCGTCAATCTTTCTCACCATCGTGATTCTCGGCGAGATTTCGGGGCGCTCCGGCTGCCCAGCGGCAAATGGCGCGCACAGCGCGACACCGAACCCAATGCCGCTCTGCCGCACGAAGTCCCGCCTCGACAGAACTCGTTCGCGCATCACGGATTGCAGTACCCGTTGTTCTTGTAGGCGTTGATCCCCAGGCCATTCGCAACCTTGCTGTAGTCGGTGTCACGGCCGGTAAAGCTGTTGCGTAGCACGTTGCCGGCATGCCTGATCGCACCTCCCGGGAATGCCATCGGGTTGTTCGGATCGATATCGACGTTGATCGTCCACAGGCCGGTCGCCTGACTGAAGCTTCCTGTGATCTGCATCGAATTTGTGGGCGTGTCTTGCCTGAAATTAATCTGATTGCCCGGCGTGCCTCCGTGCAGCAGGTCGAATCCCCCGTTGGCGAAGCAGTTCGGGGTGGAAGCGTTATATCCCGACTGAAGTCCGCACATGCTCTGTTCTAGAACCGCGAGGGCTGCTGGAGTGCCAGTCAAAACCAGTTCTGTTTGATCCGCCGGAATGCCCGGACTCGGTCCTTGTCCTCCTGCTATCTGCATGCCCGCCGGAAACGTAGCGGAGAACCCGCTGAGATCTAGGCCAAGCCGAGAGGCATCTTGAGTGATAACCAGGAAATCGAAGAGCTGCGTCTGGGTCAGCCCGTTTTCTTTTGCGTAATCGGAGCAGGACGGTAGACCGTTGCCGGTTCCAGTCCCACCACCGCAAATGCCGGCCGGACAGTAGTTCGGGTCACAATGCGGGTCGCTTGCGCCGTAGATCTGGCAGTAGCAGTCCTGAGGGTTCTCCGGGTCACAGTCGTCCATGCCCGACCGATCGATGCGGTTAACGGGATCGCCGCAGGTATATGCGTACAAGTTCCAACTGCCAGGATCGGCAGGCGTACCCATCACGCGGTCCGGCGTGAGGAATCGCCCCAGCCCCGGCTGCTCATACCTCTGATCCGCATAATCCAAGCCCGTCTCGGCATCCCTCAAATACCCCGTGAACTTCTCCGTCCCATACTGCGTCGCGCTCGGCCGCTCCTGCCCATATGGATAATACTTCCCGATCGACCCCAGCCGGTCCCCGTACACCCACGCGCTCGCGTTCTTCACCATCCGCCCGCCAAAATAATAATACGTCCCCGTCT